>JBKPCS010000064.1:0-8401 GCA_046727495.1 bacterium
CGATAAGATTCATTAGTTCATTTGTTCGTTCGGGCAAACCGATTGCCGCAATCTGTCATGGCCCATTAACACTGATCGAAGCAGATGCCGTGAAAGGCAGACGGATGACCTCCTATCCTTCGATCAAGACCGATCTGCGAAACGCTGGCGCCGAATGGATCGATCGGGAGGTTGTCACAGATCATGGGCTAGTCACGAGCCGCATGCCCGAGGACATCCCGGCGTTTAATCGAAAAATGATTGAGGAGTTCGCTGAAGGCGTCCATCAACGCCAGTGAAGCCGGATCCTCATATGAAAGTCGTTCGGCGTCCGCCTTCTCCGGCCAAGGCCAGACTACGGCGCGGCATGTTTTGGCGCTTGGCGTTTCGCTCGCCTGGCGTTCCGAAGGATGAGGCCTTTCGCTGGTCCTTCTACGATCTGAACCTTTGCAGGTCCAGAGTTTTGATTTTCCGTTGCGGCTGCGCTCGTGGTTTTTGACAGGTCTCCAAATAGCTCGCCGATATTTTGGACAAATTGTCCCGATGGTTGCGGCAAATGCCTATTGCTGTAACAAACGCAAGAGCTTGCTCGAGGGCTTGGGCAGTTGGCTATACCGGCATTGCCGCGGCGCTTTATCCGGTCTCCAACGCAGAAGCCGGGTACCGTGTCTAAACCGGCCGCCGGTAAAATGGTCGTAACAGACTTCCACCACTAACTCGGGTCTTAGCGGTTTCCATTCGCGAGACGCGCCGGCAGACCAACGACTTTTTCCTCCCGGCGCATCGCCATCAAAGCCGGGCGGGCTGATCAGCTTCTTCAAACGATTAGCTAACTTTAATCGCTCCTCTGCCTTAAGGCCGGACGTGAACCCAACATGATTCAATTTCCCGGCGTCATCATATAGTCCAAGGAGGAGCGACGCCACGCCTTTGCCGTCGGCGGTATAACGAAAGCCGCCGACCACACAATCGATGCTCCGATAATTCTTTACCTTCTGGAATGCAGGGGATATGCCGCTTACGTATCGACTGTTTCGTTCTTTGCAGACTACTCCGTCAAGGTTATCGCCCGTTTCTTTTAGCCATACGTGAACCTGCTTGGTCTCAAGAGTGAATGGAGACAAATGGAATCGGTCTGCCCTTTCAAAGCAGTTTGAAAAATTGTCAAGTTGGCGGCGACGTTCTGATAACGGTGAATCGCGCAGGACTTCCTTTTTTTCCGACATGATCAGGTCGAACGCGATGTAGAGTGCGGGCGTTTCTCTGGCCAACCGGGAGACTCGCGATGCTGCGGGATGTACCCTCTGCAGTAACTGGTCAAATGAAAAGGAAGGTCCTAGCGGCACGGCCAATTCACCGTCCAACACCCACCATTTCGGTTTCAGGTTCTTGGCTGCGCTGACGATTTCCGGGAAGTACCTAGCGAGTGGCTGACGCGCCTTCGACTGGAGAAAAACCTCAGCGCCGCGCCGAAAGATCAGGCACCGAAAACCATCCCACTTTGGTTCGTATTGCCAGCTATTGCCGATCGGTATTTCATCAACCTGCTCTGCTTCCATCGGTTCGATCGGAGGATTTAGCATATCGCCTTACGAGATCGCACGTGCGACGCTTCATGGATGAGTTGCTGCTTCGCGCGCGAGAACAATTATGAGAGCAGGCGCGAAATAGAAAAGAGCACCTTTCCGTTTGGGAACGAATTAGCAATGAAAGGAATATTGCAGTGGCTAAGCAAACCCTCTTAGAGGTGAATGGTAAGCAGGTAAAGGTAAGCAACCTTGATAAGGTTTTTTACCCTTCCACCGGTTTCACCAAATCGGATGTAATCAACTATTACATTGATGTTTCCCCCGTACTTTTGCCTCATCTAAAAAACCGGCCGATCAGCCTTAAAAGGTATCCGGAGGGAGTAGAAGGGTTCTTTTTTTATGAGAAACAATGTCCATCGCATCGCCCGGACTGGATTCATACCACACGCGTTTCCAGCAGACGAAGAGAAGGCTTTATCGACTACTGCGTAATGAACAATCTTTCGGCCCTGGTTTGGGCAGCAAATCTTGCCGATCTCGAATTGCATACTTTTTTGCATCGGGCGCCGAAATTGGAATATCCCGATTTTGTTGCATTCGATCTGGACCCGGGGCCTCCAGCCAACCTAATCAATTGCTGTGAAATCGCTCTGTTATTGAAACAGTCCTTCGACCGAATGAAGCTGGAATCATTTCCAAAGACCTCCGGTTCCAAGGGGCTTCAGATCTACGTCCCTTTGAATGGCAGAACTAGCTATGCTGCGACCAAGGCGTTTGCCCGGGGGCTGGCGGAGAACCTGGAGTTGGCCCATCCTGACCTGGTAGTCTCCAAAATGCAGAAGAGCCTACGCCGTGGAAAAGTTTTTGTCGATTGGAGCCAGAATGATGAGCACAAGACAACGGTCTGCGTCTATTCGTTGCGAGCAAAGGAACATCCGACGGTCTCTACGCCGGTTACCTGGAAGGAAGTGGCGGAAGCAAAAAAGAAGGGAGACCCTGCTTGGTTGTCATTCGAGACCAAAGACGTTCTTAAACGGATCAAAAAAAAGAGCGACCTTTTCGAGCCGGTTATCAGCCTGAAACAGAAGCTGCCAAGATTTAGTGGCCCTTCGACCAGGAACAGTAGAGCTGATCTCTAATCTGATTCCAGTGACAATCCTCGTTCTGATTCATGGCTACAGGTGCTGATAAAGAAGACTTTATCTTTTTCAATCCCGTTACGTCGGCGGCGAGGTGCTGGCATACAGCGCGCCAGTAAGATTGTCGGGCCTTTTCGTACGACGCTACCGCTATTCTCGCGGTGTGACGTGGGGATCTGTTTATCCCCGGTCCAAGGCCGTCCGAAGGCCCCGGTAAGAATTTCGCTGGCGCTCTATCCCTTTTCATTCGGCGGGTATTCCGGCGGACAATAGACGTTAACGGTCAGCGCCGGCGTCTTTCCTTTGTTCGTAAACTTATGCTTCACTTTGGGCGGAATGACGACCAAGTCACCGGCAGCTATTGTCCGACGTTCACCGTCGACCTCGGCCAACAATTTTCCTTCGATTAGCAGGAGGAGCTGCTGACTGTTCTCGTGAGACTCTGCGTGTTTTCCCGTCGCTTGACCTGGTTGGAGACTCATCACAGCCGTCTGACTTCGATCAGTTGTTTGCAGCACCTTAAACCAGGTACTTGTGCCGTAAATACTTAGTACATTCATGATGGATTCACAGCTTAGGGCACGTCTGCGGTTGACACCTTCCGGCGAGAGCTGCAGGGGAATATCAGGCTATGGACTAATTATTCTAACCATGCGTCGTCACACGACAGGATTACTCGGAACACCGTTTTTAGTTTTGGCCGCCGCCTTGATCACCAGTGTCGTCCGGTAGCCGCTCTCCCTCCCGGCTTTCGACTGGCTTCTCTTGAGTGCCTGCGAATGTTCCTTCGGGCACCATCTCTACCTGCTCATCTTCGGTAGAGGGCGTCTCTGATTCAGCTTTCTTTGGATCTTTGCTCATTTGAATACCTTTCTTCCCAACTTTGTTCGCGAGAGCGTATGCCGAAGGATTATTTATTTTCAGCGGCGGGCCACGTCCGATCCTTTCCACAATCGGGCTAGTAGTTTGAAAATTCTTTTGGCTCTGGCAGAACCGCTAAAAATCTCTGCAGCGAATCTCAAAAAGGAAACGAAAGGATCCAAAAATGGCGGCGATAACAAGTGCTATCGACATAAACGAGCCTTTGCGAACGGTCTACAACCAGTGGACACAGTTCGAAGAATTCCCATGCTTCATGGAAGGAGTCACAGAGGTTCGCCAGGAAAGCAACAATCGACTTTTTTGGAAGGCCAAGATCGCCGGGAAAGTCAAACAATGGGAGGCGGAAATCGTCGAGCAAGTTCCTGATCGAAAGATAGCCTGGCGGAGCGTGGACGGAAGCCCAAATGCAGGGCAAATAACATTTGAAAAGGTTGATCCAGATATAACAAGAGTTATTGCGAGCATCCAGTATGAACCGGAAGGGCTTTTGGAAAAAACCGGGAACGCTTTAGGGATCCCTTCAAACAGAGTGGAAAGAGACCTGCAAAGGTTCCGGGATTACATCGAACAAAGGGGACGAGAGAGCGGCGCATGGCGTGGGCGGATTCCCGCTAAAGGGAAAACGAAACCGGCGCCCCGCCGGAAAAAGGGGGATTGAAGCTAGAACTGGTCTCAGAGTCATCAAAGAAGCAGGACCAAGAGAGTGAGGGGTGGCCGCGAAGTCTGTGGCGACAAAATTGGCAACTGGAGCTATGGGATCAATCGCTTTAGAGAAATCAAGAAACAGCCATCACGATCGAGCACGCTTCGCTCCAGTTTTTTGGCTGTGGGCATGGATTGTGGGATGGCTAATTTTCCGCGTTTTGCAAGGGCCGAGGACTGCAGGTAAATCGCAGCTATCTGCATCAGCCTCTAATAGGGGCGAGCCTGAAAGCATTCACGAAGCTCCGCCTAATAACCTCAACGGCCTGTCTTCTGCCGAATCCAGAAGATCACCGGAGAAGCCCGAGTCAGTAAAGCACTATGAAAAAGGCATTGTAGCTCTTCTAAGAAATACCGTGACGGAGTGGATGCAGGATAAATGTCCTCAGGTTGGCGCTGCTCTGGCCTATTTCACAGTTTTTTCGCTGGCGCCCCTTGTATTGGTGCTCCTGGCAGTGTTCGGACTGATTTTCGGCGGCAGTGAACAGGCTAGGGAAAAGATAGTCGAGCAATTGCAGTACTTTATTGATCCAAGCGGTATAAAGGTAATCGAGGATATCGCCGCTAGCACGGTTAAACCCCATGCCGGCATCATTGCAACCGCGATCGGAGTGGTAATTGCTTTGTTTGGCGCCAGCGGAGTTTTTGGGCAACTACAGGAGGCGTTGAATACGATCTGGGGCGTCAAGCCAAAGCCGGGTGGGGGGATTGCTGCTTTCGTTCGAGCGCGGTTTTTATCGTTCGCGATGGTGGCAGGTGTTTGCTTTCTGCTGCTGGTTTCACGTCGCTTTTCGCGATGATCTTTCGATACCTTCCAGACGCGAAGATCGGCTGGCGCGATGTTTGGATTGGTGCCACGCTTACAGCAGTTCTCTTCGCTGGGGGCAAGTTCGTTCTCGGCTTCTATCTTGGAAGCGGAGCGGCAGGATCCGCTTACGGCGCGGCCGCATCACTGATCACTCTGCTCTTATGGATCTATTATTCGGCGCAGATCCTACTATTTGGCGCAGAGTTCACCCAGGTCTATGCGAACACTTACGGCGGCCGAGTCGAACCAATGAAGCATGCCGTAAAAGTGGAGATAACGGAAAAAGTCGTAAGTGATTAACGTCTCCCGGATTGAGTCTTTGGTGGATTCTTCGCCTGTCGCCGAGAAACGCAGTAGTAGTCATCATCTCCGTCGCCGCATTGGTCATTGAGCTCCGAGCTACGAAGAAATGAAACCCGGAGCTCTGGCGTTAAATTCGTCGCGCAATACAGCGCGGGCCGCATGATACCCGCACATTCCGTGAACACCGCCACCCGGTGGAGTCGAAGACGAACACAGGTACACACCTCGCCATGGTGTTCGATATGGCGTCGGACTCAAAATTGGTCGCGCGATTAATTGCCAAAGATTTGCCGCGCCGCCACTGATGTCGCCGCCGGTTAGGTTCGGATTGATTTTTTCAAGGCTGGCTGCGCTCATTTTGTATCGAGCGATAATGCAATCGCGAAAGCCAGGCGCGAACCGTTCGATTTGAGCTTCGATTTTTTCCGAGACGTCAATGTTGGAGCCGAACGGCACATGCGCGTAAGCCCAAAGCGTATGTTGCCCGTGCGGTGCGCGCGTCTCATCAAATAAACTTTGCTGCGCAACGAGCACGAAGGGACGTTCCGGCACTCTGCCAAAAGCTGCATCTCGTTCGGCAGCGGCGATTTCTTCAAAGGTCCCGCCGATATGAATCGTTCCGGCGCGTCTGCATTCATCTGATCGCCAAGGAATCGCAGCCGAAAGTGCATAATCGATTTTGAAAATTCCGGGCGCGTGTCGAAATTTCCGCAGCCGCCGCCGGTATGCCTGCGGCAGTTGTTTTGCCGCGATTCGGAGGAAATTCCAGGCCGAAGTATCGAACAAAACGGTCCTCGATTTCGGCAACTGCTCGTGGTGATCGACTTTCCGATTAAGCTCGATTTTGCCACCGAATTCATGAAAACAGGCAGCTAGCACGTCCGAAATTGATTGCGATCCGCGGTGCGGAATTGGCCAGCCTACTGCGTGCCCGGCACTGCCAAGCACGAACGCAAACGCGGACGAAACCGGCGATTCCAATGGAAGAAAGGAATGTGCGGCGATTCCGGCGAAAAGCGCACGTGCTCGGTTGCTCTTGAAAAACAGATTCATGAGCAACGTCGTCGGGCAGAGCGCTCGCATTCCAAATTTTGCTAATGCAATCGGATAACGCGGCAAATGCAGCATCGGCTGCAGAAACTCACCAGAGAGCTTCAGCCAGTCGCAGACCAGCGGCTGCATCAACCGGTAATAGTTCTGTTTGTCTTCGCCTAATGAATCCGCAGTCAGTTCGAGTTCGCGATAGAGGCAAGCTGCCGTTCCATCGTCGAATGGGTGAGCAAGGGGAATTTCCGGCTGAATCCAGCGCAAGCCAAACCGCTCCAGCGGCAACGATTGAAAGAACGGGGATCCTGCTGCAAGCGGATGAACAGCCGAGCAAACGTCGTGTACAAATCCTGGCAGCGTGAGCTCGGCTGAACGCACGCCGCCACCGATCGTTGAGTTTGCCTCTAGAACAAGAACGGAGCAGCCTGCGCGCGCGAGTGTAATCGCAGCCGCCAGGCCGTTCGGCCCTGACCCAACGACAATCGCGTCCCACGTTTCTGCCACCAATTAGCTAGTAAGAAATTGGACATCTGTTTCCAACTAAATTGAAAGTCGATTTTCTTTACGGCCGAAGAGCATCCGGCATTTCGTACACGATTTCCGCGAGTATGGCGGGCACGTTGATTGCGCTCCGGCGCCACAAAGGTATTGCATCTGGCCGCCATTGGTGAAGCGAACGGATAGCTTCTGGGACAATCGCCGCAGAGTGGCGCAAGATAAGTGGCCAAGGCTTCAGCCCTGCGTTTTTAAAGGTTTGTTGGACAAGCGCGCTCTGTAAGAGCGACAGAACAGGGCGCGACCGGCGAACGTGGCACGCCCGATCTCTTACCCTTTCAGGGCAGAGCCGTCTTCCAATTTTTTTCCAAGCCTGAAGCTCAGGCTAACATCGGTCGCCAATCCTCGCTCATGTTCGGCTCGCTTCACTCAGAGTAAAAGTAAACCTCAGATTCTCCGACGCGACTGACATCGCTGGCGGAGCCTAAATCACGTAATCGCGCCTCATCGACTTTACTAATGCTGGACTCGCTGATTCTGCGGTGAGGTCCGGGATTGAGAATAAATAGGATCAGGTCACCGGCTTCCTGTTCGAGCTCAGCACCACGTCTGAAGCGCCCGTCTTGAGCGGTAGTTTCCATCTTGATGATGCAATGGACAAACTCGCCTCTGTCTTCATCATGGGGAGTGCTAACCAAACGTGCTTTGTACTCGAAGAACGCATGCTCGCTCATCAATCGTTTGACGTCGACCGCATCCCCTCGATTCGAATCCTTTCCGGCTGCTAAGGCCGACATCTTGGCGAGCAATTAACAGCGGTTACAGCGGTGCCACTTAATCAGTATGTAAGGTGGCGCCGCTACCCGCCTTGTGTTCGAAACAAAGTCGAGTCAAATCGAATACCATAGCTATTCGCACCAAATTGCCAGCAGCCGCTTGCTCAGATCATTATTGTCTTCTATTCATCACGACCGTGGACCTCGGCCGGTGGACTTGTTGCTTCGACCGCCGTAAATCTTTCAAGGATTTTGTAGGAGTGGCGCGCTTTTTTCGGCACAACCCACGAATCGCCTTGTTCCAAGAGAACCACCTGGCCTTCCAGGTGCAGTTCTGCTGTGCCTTCTATCACGAATCCCACAGTTTCGTAATCACGTGCAGTCTCTGGTTTAGCTTCAGTGGGGTATTCAACTTGCCATAGTCGCATCGAAACCTGTGTCCCGGACGCAAGGTACTTCTGTCCAGCGCGGCCCTTTGGTGAGTACAGAGAACTCACCTTGGTTATACTCTTATCGGCTGCCATCGTTCCCGTTCGAGCCACGCCGGCCATCTGGTTCTATCTGCGGCCTCAAAATGTTTCGGCAAAGATTTAACCGGTCTGTTTACGCCAGCGCGCCAAGGTGCCGCCGATGCCTGCTCTCATAATGCCGATTCTCAGGTGGTTGTATATTTCGAATGGAGATTTCGCTTCGCCGGCAGCACTAGGGTTGTCCAACGAGATCAACGCCAAGCCGGCATCC
>JBKPCS010000065.1:0-6631 GCA_046727495.1 bacterium
ATCACCGGGCTTCGTGACTATCCGTAGCCACGTCTTAACCATAACCGGAGAGAAACGCGATCTTATGTCAGAGAAATCTATCGAAGAAAAGGTGAAGGAGATCATCGTCGAACAGCTTGGGGTGAATCCTGAGCAGGTGACGCCCACCGCTTCCTTCATTGAGGATCTCGGCGCCGACTCGCTTGACACGGTAGAACTCGTGATGGCCTTCGAGGAAGAGTTTTCGGTCGAAGTTCCTGACGAAGATGCCGAAAAGCTGCAAACTGTCGGCGACGTCATTCGATATATTGAAGAACGTGCGAAGTAGACGTTCCGCCGCCCGCCTTGACTACATCAACGGTAGGCAAAAGTTTGCTTTTAAGAACACGGTGGAATATTTCCACCGTGTTTTTTGTTCCTTGTGGCCCATCTCCGATAATGCTCGCTGCTCACGCTAGTCCTTGCGGTGGTCGGGAAAAAGTTATGCTATATTTTGGGTTTGGCACGTTGGGCACCACGGAACACCAAACGCGGAACACCAAACGCGGAACGCCAAACGCGAAACGGTAATATGTATTCCGAGCACGATGTTCAGTACGCAGTTGAGAACACCAAGGTGATCCTATCGCCAGAGCGCAGGATCGAAACCTTCGGAGCCACGAACTTTCGGTTCTATCTAATAACTGAGCTCATGGATCGGGTGGACGAGATCAGGATTCGCGATGGACGTATTCACGCCGATCGACCCCAGATTCTCACACCCGATCATCTGGCCAGATTGACCCTGGAAGGGTTTGGAGAAAAAGCTCATCAATTCGCGGAAATGCTTCGCGCTCATAACGCGACGCTGTTGAAGTACGGATTCGAGATCCGAAAGAGTGATGTCTCTGAAAGCTTGATTCACGACTCCGTAGAAGCCGTCATCGACCGCGTCCGTGCTCAGGTGCCCGAGTCCGAGAAAAGCTCCAGTGCAGTGATTCAAGGCGTCGATGAGGGATGGGAGATTTGCCTGCTGAAATTTACAGTCGACATCATCCAACAGTCTGCCGGAGGCAACCTCAGGGATTTTCGTCGAAAAGGATTACTTTAGCGCGGCTTTCTCACGGAATTTGCGCTGGTCCATGAAGTTCCTAATTAAGCTCTTTGTCGTTGTTGGCTTGTCTTTGGTCATTTTCGGGGGAGGCGGATTACTCGGCTACCGATTGTTTTTCAAAAAGATCGACACGCGCCGAGCCGCCAAGGGGCAAGCGGTTGTGGCGCCAACTCCTGATCCTGGAATTGTGATGGTGGATCAGGCGAAGCAGCAGCTTGCTAAAGGTGCTAAAAGCGATGCGCGACAGGTGCTGTCGTCCCTCATTCAATCGTTCCCCAAATCCAGCAAAACCGATGAGGCAAAGAAAATTCTGGGCGACCTCAACATACAAGACTTCTTTTCAACGCAGCCCGGTCCGGACAAGACCGAGTACACGGTGGTGAGAGGCGACTCGGTCGCGCGGATAGCTGCGAAAACCAAGGCGCCGCTCGAACTGATTTTCAAAGCCAACGGCCTGGAAAGTCTGATCATCCAGCCCGGAACAAGATTCATTATTCCCAAGGGTCAGTTCAGCTTGGTTGTCGGAACGAAAACGCAAGAGGTAACCCTTTTAAATCATGGCGCCTTCTTCCGATGGTATAAGCCGGTCGAGTTCAACCTTCCGGCCAAAGTGCCGCCGGGCCAGTACAAGGTGCACGAGAAGATTGCATGGGCCGGGGGAACCCGTGTAGCCTTTGGAACCAAGAACTACATGGGCAGCAGCCGCTGGATCGTTGTAAATCATCCCGGTGTCGTCCTGTTTTCTGAAACGAATCCGCAAGCGCCAAATATTCAAAAACCGAATGCCGGAATCATGCTGACGCCGCCGGACATGGAAGAACTATTCGCTCTTGTCGGCAGAGACACGCCGATCATCGTGCAATGAAAATCCAACCGCTGGAATTTGAAAAGCCGATCGTCGATTTGGAGAGGCAGCTTGAAGAGCTGAAGAAGCATTCCAAACTCCAGGCGATCGATCTGGAAAAAGAGGTCCAAGCGATGGAGGCGAAAATCCTCGAAACCAAGCGACGGATCTATAGCGGGCTAACCGCTTGGCAGCGGGTGCAGATCGCTCGCCATACCGCACGGCCATTTGCTCTGGACTACCTGGGATCGGCATTTTCGGATTTTTTTGAGCTACACGGCGACCGTTTCTTTGGGGACGATCGCGCGATGCCAGGTGGCTTGGCGACGATTGGGGATCATCGGTGCGTGGTGGTCGCCCATCAGAAAGGCCGGGACACGAAAGAAAATATCCGGCGCAATTTCGGCAGCGCGCATCCTGAGGGATATCGTAAGGCACTTCGATTGATGCGCCTGGGGCATAAGTTCAATTTGCCGATCATTTCTTTAATCGATACGCCCGGAGCCTATCCAGGTGTCGGCGCAGAAGAACGCCATATCGCCGAATCAATCGCCGTGAATCTGCGTGAAATGATGCTTCTGCGTGTTCCGATTGTGGCAGTAGTGATTGGCGAAGGAGGGTCCGGTGGCGCGCTGGGAATCGGTGTCGCCGACCGCGTATTGATGCTTGAAAATGCCTACTACTCAGTCATCAGCCCGGAAGGTTGCGCTGCGATTCTCTGGCGGCATCGTAGCCACTCCCCGGAAGCCGCCGAGGCGCTTCGATTGACCGCTAATCAATTGAAAGAACTTGGCGTCATCGACGAAGTTGTACCGGAGCCCTTAGGCGGCGCCCACCGCGATCACGCTCAAGCATCTGAAAACTTAAAGACCGCCATCCTGACCCATCTGAACGAGCTCAAGAAGAAATCGACCAAAGAGCTCTTGAATTCTCGCTACGAAAAATTCCGTCAGATGGGGCAGGTTCTTGAAACGTGAGCCGCGAGCTCGCGTTTTCCTGCGGCGAAGCCGCAGCTTAAGATGGCCAAGGGCTACGCTTCGCTGCGCCCTAGAGGCTGTTTTGATTCGCGGCTTCGCCGCTTATTTCGTTGCGACGGTCCAATAAACCAAACCATTCTCGATGTCCACACTTCTAAAAAGCCAAACCTTTTTCAGTTTTCGGTTGGAAGAGGGGAGCATTACTTAATCCGTTTCCAACTCCTTCCGATATTTCCGATACAAACCACGAAATTGGTCGTAGGTCATGCCAAGCTGGGTCGCCGCCTGGCGCTGATTATATCTCGAATTTTGGAGCCCTTTCCGCAGGAGATCGCATTCGAATCGCGCAACGGCGTCCTTGAAAGATAGAGGTCTCTCTGGAGGGCGGTGGTCCGTCGCCGCCGTCGTGGAGATATCGGGCGCCCGCTCGGGTCCCGACACCGACAAAGTGCTCTCATCCAAATGTTCGAACGAAACCGCGAACGGAGGCTTAAACGGATCCAAATCGATCTCATCAATCTCTGATCCCTCTGCTCGATAGACTGCCCGTTCGATAACGTTCCGCAGCTCGCGAACGTTCCCCAGCCAATCATGGTTGCGAAGAGTTTCCAGTGCGCCCGAGGCGAATTTTGGCGGCTTTGCCAATCCGATCTCCAACGCCATCTGAGCTGCGAAATGGTTTGCTAGAAGGTCAACGTCGCCTTGCCGGATTCGCAGCGGCGGGACGAACAAAACTTCAAAAGAAAGCCGGTCAAGAAGATCGCGTTTAAACTTTCCTTGGCTGGCAAGCGTTAGCAGATTTGCATTCGTAGCGCCGACCAGCCTGACATCAACTGTGATTGATGCCGAGCCGCCCACTCGCTCGAAAGAACCGTACTCCACGACACGCAAAATCTTTTCCTGCAGGGATATGGGCATCTGCGTGATCTCGTCGAGAAATAAGGTCCCACCGTTCGCCGCCTCAAACCTTCCGATCCGTTGTCTCACCGCTCCAGTGAACGCGCCTGCCTCATGACCAAAGAGCTCCGTTTCCAGAAGATCAGGGGTAAGTGCCGCGCAATTCAACTTCAAGAATGGTCCACCCCAGCGAGGAGAAAGGAAATGGATTCGGGCGGCGGCTAACTCTTTACCGGTACCTCGTTCCCCGATTAAAAGCACGGGCCGTCGGATTGGAGCGACCTTTGCAACGTTTTGTTGGAACTGCAAGAAAACGTCCGATTGTCCGAGCGCCTCAACCAGCTCTGAAGAAATAGAAGTAGTCGTAGCCATTAAGTGAAGTGGCACGAGCACGAGACGCCGATAAATCGGCGCCCTACCGAGAGTGGACGTCGCTCCCACATCCGGCAAGGCTGCCCCGAATGCTTTTGGGGTTGGCTCAGCCTCGTGCATCCACACCACTTCGCAGTATAACCTATATCGGTCTATATTACCATCAGTAGGTATCTAGAACTATATAGTGGCTGAAATGACCTCAGCTCAAAAGAATCGAAACAAAGTGTCGAGACGCATAAGTCATTCGATAACAGCATGTTATGCTTAATGAAAATACAGCTTGGCATGTTGTCTGCTTTTAGGTGCATGCGAAAGGGCAAGGCCTAAAGCCCGGCCTGCTACCCGAACCCTATGAGCATATTTTCTCGTTTTAAAGACATCGTGAACTCCAACGTGAACGCCATGCTGGAGAAAGCAGAGGATCCGGAAAAGCTGATCCGGCTCATGATCCAGGAGATGGAAGAAACCTTAATCGAAATGAAGGCATCGTGCGCCGGAACCATCGCTACGCGGAAACGATCAGTACAGTCGTTGCAGCAGTTGAAAGATCGCGCGGCCGATTGGGAGGCAAAGGCCAAGCTTGCGGTCAGCAAAGGACGTGAAGACTTGGCGCGCGAGGCCTTACTACAAAAACGGCGAGCCACCGAGAACGCCGCTGCTCTCGATCGGGAGGTAGGCGAGCTCGATGAGATCGTTCAGAAGTACCAAGGCGATATTCGCCAGCTGGAGGAAAAATTGACCACTGTCCGCGAGAAGCAGCGGGTGTTGGCTCAAAGACATCTCCACGCTCGCCAGAAAAGACGTGCCGAACAACAGATAGGCAGCGCCGACAGCGCCGCTACGATGGTCCGGTTCGATCAGTTCGAACAGCGAATCGATCGGATGGAAGCAGAGGCTGAGCTAGTCAACTACGGCCGTAAACCGACTCTGGAAGAAGAATTCGAAAAGCTCGAGCGCTCCGAAGAAATCGAGAAAGAGCTCCAGGCCCTGAAAGAGCAGGCTAAAGGAACGCCGCCAGCGCCGCCAACGCCGTCAGCGGGAAACTGACTTTCTCACTCACACTCACACCAGCACTCACACCCTTATGAACTCTACAACGACGACATCACCTCTGGCGGCACTGGCACTGGCGCACGGTTTTGCTCCAGACCGAGCTACATCCAGCGCTCAATCGCGCCGTGTTATCTATGTCGATTTCGGCCGGCTGAGCCTTGGGGTCGCTGTAAAAACAAAAGAGCGGCGAAGTGCGATTCGCGAAAATACGGGCGCAAGGCTTCTGGGGCTACTTCAGTGAGCAGGTTGTGTACGGGCTTCTTGCGGTCGCTGCTCTCTCTGGTAGTTTGGCGTTCGTAGTTTTGGGGTGAGTTCGACCAGATAAATAGCAAATAACTCCCTTAGCTATGATCTTCCAACTATTGACGATCGGATTTGTGTTGGCCGCTCATAACAGCGAGGACGACGACCCTTTCATTGCTTTCGTCGTACTGATGGTTCCGGTCCTGATCATGCTCTGCATATTTGCACCGAGGATCCTTCGCGAGCTGCGAAAATGGAGGCGTCCCGAAGGCCTTCGCAAGGAAGATGTTGCGACGCTTAAACGAATCTCAGCGATGCTCGATAAGATGGAATCGAGGGTAGACGCATTGGAGATCATCCTAAGCGATTCGAATGCGGAAAAAAACAATCAACCGGGCAAGACACAGGCTTATGGCAACCGACGATGACTTGCCGCCGACCGGCTCTGAGACAGAATCCGCCGACTCTTTAACGGAAAGTCTGCACAAGCTCGAAACGCGTATCGCGAGATTGAATGACCGAATCCAAGGCATTGAAGACTCCATTACCGACGAAGGCTTTCAGGATAGGTTTGACCACTAAGAGTAGAAACACGCCTCGACCGGCACTGACACATGATTACAGAACTAATAAATAGCCTCCCACTGGCATCTGTAGCGGAGTGGGTGTGGGTAACGATTCCGTTAGTTGCGATCGTTGGCGGGTTGATTTCAAAGACGATTTGTACTCTTCGATCTATCCCGCGTCCCCAGCGTTTGGCGAAGGAGGACTTGGATACCCTGAAACGGATTTCTGAGATGCCTGATAAGATGGAGTCACGGGTAGACGCGCTGGAGGTTATTCTCGGCGATTCCAACGTCCAGAAGCAAACTCAACCGAGAAAAACACAGTCTTATGGCAACCAGCGATATTTCTCTTGCGGACTCCTCGGCCGCCGAATCCGAGGAGTCGTTATCAGACTCTTTGCAGAAGCTGGAATCCCGTCTTGCGCGATTAAATCAGCGGATCCAACGCATCGAAGACGCCGTCACTGACGAATCGTTCCATTGCGAGAAACGGTTCAACGAATCGGAGTAGGGACGCCACGCCAAGGCGCGAAAATGGACTTCACGCAAAGACGCTAATAAGAAGGGATCTCACGCCAAGACGCCAAGACGCAAAGTTTGAAGA
>JBKPCS010000066.1:0-16538 GCA_046727495.1 bacterium
ATTTCTTTCTATCTATTTAAGGCTTCGGTTTCTATTTTGGAGCGAGCGAACGTCGAAGCGTATGATGGGGGCACCAAAGTAACCGGCCGAGCTGTTTGGGGGCTTTCAAAATGCTCAATCCGCTTCATTGCCGACGGGTAAATCTCGCCAATTTCGCGAAGAAATCCTCCAGTATGAAACGTTGATCGACGGCGCGGTAAACACGGATTGGCCGGTTTCGACCTGTATGAACGTAGTTCATTTCAGCGTTGAATTCCGGTGCAGGTTGCCAGTCGAACCATCCGCATTCCGGATACATCATGACGCCGATTGCCGGCGAATCGCCGAGCGATCGGTGTTCTATGGGACCGCGATGATAAAGCGTGTTCCATTCTACGAGCTGTTCGACCAGATATTTGCCAAGCGGACCCTTATCGTAGACCTTTTCCACCAGCTCAGCATAGCTGACCGCCATCCTTTTGTAGACCGTACTTGGTATCTGCCACAACTCTACAGCGGAACGGAACACAACGTTGGCCGCATTCACATCATTCGAGAGATTGAACTCCCACCCTCCGACGGGCCAATCTTCTCCTCCGATCCAGATCACACGCACGTTGCGCTGAGCTATCTCCGGCTGTTCCAGCAGCGCTGAGGCCATGTCGGTTAACGGCCCCAGAAAAGCGATGTGTAGCGGGCGAGCGTGGTCTTTCATCGCCTCGCTAATGATCAAAGCTGAGCCATCGGAAGGAACCGGAGTCTTCTCATCCGGCAGTGCCTGCGTTGCACCGGGGAGAACCGGGATGCGACCTTTTAGATCCATGAGATCGAACAATTTCAGAATCTCGTCGTGGCTGGCTTGCATGCTCCCCGGTCCCCGGCGGTCTCCGAAATGGGCGGGAATAATGCCGTGAATCTCAAACAGCGGGGTCAAAATCGCCTGAACGATAGCGTATTGGTCATCGGCCTCGTTCTTAGCATCCGTATTGAGGATTACGCGGACTCTGTTAGACGGCTCAGGGACAAAGAGTGGATCCATGGATTCTTTGATGATTAATGGACAGCTTTCACTTTCAGTGCATCCTCATTTCACCGCTCCGCCCATACCGCTCACGAAGTAACGTTGAAAGAACAGGAAAATCAAAAGTACCGGCACAACCGAAATCAAGACAGCGGCGGCAAGTTGATCGTACTGTGTGGAAAATTGGGTGCTGAACTGTACAAGCCCAAGGGGCAAAGTTCGTAATTCGTCAGAGCGCAAGAAAATCTGGGCTAGAATGAACTCGTTCCAGGTTGCGACACCGTCTAGGATGCAGAGCGAGACTACCGCTGGCAGCGCTAAAGGCAGCGCGATACGAAAGAAGATCCGGAAATAAGAGGCGCCGTCGATACGGGCAGCCTCAATAATGGCGGTTGGTATCGTACGAAAAAATCCTCTCATTACTAATACGCCGAAGGGGATACCAAAACCAATGTAAAGGAGCGTCAAGCCGGTCAGCGTGTCGATCAGATTTAATGCGTTCATCAACAATGTCAGAGGCACGAGCGTCATTTGAATCGGTACGATCAGGCCTATAAGGATGTAGCCAAAAACCCGGTCGCCCCATTTCAGATCCATGTGTGTCAACGCAAAGGCCGCGAGCGACTCAACTAATATCCCGATTGGCACCTTAAACCCAGTGACGATGACACTGTTCCAGAAATAGTTTTTGACGCCGGTTTCCCACGCTTCAGTGAAATTTGACCACTGGATCGACTTAGGCAGGGAAAAGGCCCCGTGGATAGCGAAATCACCAGCGTCCTTCAGCGCGGTCAGAATGAGTGTGATAATAGGCGCAGACCATATTAATGCCGCTAACGCCACAGCGGCATAGAAGAGGCCGACAGTCACCGATCTTCCGGAAGAGTAGAAAGGTCTCTCAGATAACCGGTTCATACTTTGCGTGTCATAAGGCGCAGGTAAGGAATGGCGAAGATGAGTGTTAGTAGAAACAGGATCACCGCAATAGCCGTTCCTTGACCCACGGTGTTGTAGTTGTAAGTCAAGAAATACATCCAGGTACTAAGCAGTTGAGTGCTGTTTGCTGGCCCGCCGTTGGTCATGGCGTAAACAATGTCGTATGCTTTGAGCGCGTTGATTGCTGTGATTGCCAGCACAATCAGCGTGGTCTCACGCAGTAGAGGAAAGGTCACGTGAACAAATCTTCGAATAGGACCAGCCCCGTCGATTTTAGCTGCTTCCAGCAAGTCAATCGGCACCGTTTGTAGACCTGCTAAGAAAAGGAGAATTGGTAAACCGGTAGCATTCCAAGTAGCAGCGATAATTATAGGATAGATCGCTACCTGCGGGTCCGACAACCAGTTCCGTGCAAACGGTTTTAAACCCACGGCCCCGAGTACCTGATTTAACAGCCCGAGATCCGGATGATAGATCCACGTCCAGATCAAGCCGACCACGGCCACGGATAACACCGCCGGAAAATAAAAGATGCTGCGGAACACCCTGCTTCCTCTGAATTTGAGGTTCAACAGGAGCGCTAATCCGAGGCCGATACTTGTGGGAAGCAGTAAAGCAGCAACTAACCAGATGGCGTTATTTTTTAACGCAATCCAAAACACGCTGTTCTGAGTTAAAAGCGCTACATAATTTTGAAACCCAACGAAGGTTTTGGTTGGCGAGATCCCATCCCACTGAAAGAGGCTCAAGTAAGCCGAGTAGGCCATTGGGTAAACAACGATCACGGTGTAGATGGCCAGAGCAGGGGAGAGAAACAACCAGGGAAGGAAGCGCATATAGCCATCCTTCCGCTTTTTTTGTCGCGCCTTTGGCAACGGGAACGCTTTAACGGCCGACTGTTGCTCTAACGCAGGCATCTTGTGTTTTTTATCCTTCTGTGCCTTGAGGTTGAAATTGGGCATCCTAGGACCGAACCAGAATGCTGGTGCACAATGCTTTGATCTATCATTTGTGTACCGCCTTATAGCTTACGACTGCCTTTTGAATCTGGGCGCAGGCAGCTTCGGGGGTAATTGTGCCTAGCACGAGCGAATCCTGTGCTTGAAAAAATGCATTCACCAGCTCCTGCGGCAGCGCCTGATCGGTTGGCAAATAGAGCTGCACTTCGCCTTGCAGCCATTTCACCATTTGCGTTGTGATTGGCCGGTCAGCAGAAGGTAGCACCCCTGCCACGGCGCTGGGCGAACCAAATTCCGCAACATGCCGCTTGGCTACTTCTGGTGTGGTTATGAAAGCTGCAAACAGAAGTGCTGCTTTTTGCTGGTCCGGTTTTGACTTCGTCCAGAATTGCAGCTGCTCCTGAAAACCGGATACTCTGACCGGCTTCTGGTCGGCCGGAGCAATGATCGGCACGTAGTTGTTTGGATCCTCATGGGCCGGAATGATGTTTTGATCTTCAATCCAGGGCCCCTGAAAGATCATGGCTGCTTTATCCTGAAACAGCAACGGTAACGCCTGGTTGGGATCAAGAGAAATGAAACCCTCATTAAAGTAGCCTTTGGTTACCCACTCCTTTAATTTGGAAAACGCTTTCACCACCTCCGGCGATTCATAAGAGGCATCGAGGGCGAACAATTTGTCGTGCATCGCGGGACCGGCGAAGTGTTCTATCAAAAAGTCGGTCGTTCGCATGGTCATCCAACTGAACTTTCCTCCGCATGCGAAAGGAATTACCCCTTTGGACTTAAGTGTTTCACAGACTTTCTCCAGCTCATCGAAGGTTTTAGGCGCAGTCAGGCCGTATTTGTCGAAGATGCTTTTCTTGTAAAAGATAGTCATAGGGCGCACCCATATTGGGACGCCATAGAGCTTGCCGTTGTGCCGGGCGAGGTCGAGCGCAGCGGGCACGATGTTCTTATCGAGTCCATAGGTAGCTATCAATTGCGGAGTAAACTCCAAAGCGTGTCCCCCATCTTCATAAGGAGAAGCCAGGCTGCCTCCCCAGTTGAACCATGTGTCGGACATTTTGCCTGCCGCAGATGCAACGCGAACAGCTTGTTTCATCTCGTCGGTGCTGTATTTCGTCCATTTGACTTTGAGGTTAGGGTAGGACTTCTGGAAATCGTCGATCATTACCTGCCAGGGTTGTGTGGCGATGCCCCATAGAGAGACCGTGACGTTACCGGAGGGAACAGGCGGTTTTGATGTATCCTGGGCAGCACCGCCACAAACAAACGAGCTCGCTAACGCAAAAGTCGCTGCTCGGACAAATAAATGGAGTTTATGAAGTTTCATGATGTTGGGAGGAATCGTATAGACTGGGGTTAGTTAGAGTAGATTCGAAATATTGTTAGTTAGTTACTAGTTAGTATCTCCTAACCGGCCTTCGGCTTGGATGGCGATGAGGTCAATGCTGCTCGATTTCGCGGCCAAAACTTGACGCGCAGTCGCTGCGAGACCGGGACCTTCCATGCCGTAGTGTCGAAAGATTTGCTCTTGGCTTCCGGTTACAGTGTGGTCGTCTGGGAAGCCGACAATTTTGAAACGTGTATGGAGACCTTCCTGGAGAAGGAACGCGGCGCAGGCTTCGCCTAGTCCGCCGTTGACGCTATGCTCTTCTACGGTGATCAATCCACCGGTCTCGATGGCAGCCTGGCGTACTGCCGCCCGATCAAGCGGTTTGATCGTGTGCAGGCTTAAAATCCGGCATTGGATACCTTCTTTTGCAAGTAATTCTGCCGCAGCACAAGTTGGCGCGACCGTCTCGCCGCACGCCGCAAAACTCAGGTCTTTGCCTTCGCGAACCAGCGAGGCTTTACCGATCTCAAAGCCAGGCTGCAATCGGGGCAGGTGCGGCATCGGTTTCTTACCGAAGCGCAGGTAAACCGGCTTCAGGGAACTGGCAGCAGCTCGCACTGCTTGGCGAGTCTCAAAATTGTCCGCAGGCGCGACAATGAAGATGTTATGAATGGCTCGAAGCGCTGCATAATCGTGCAACGAATGATGGGTAGTTCCCAGCGCTCCATAGCTGACCCCTGCGCTGATGCCGATGACTTTGACCGGACGATCAGAGTAGCAGATGTCATTTTTGATCTGCTCAAGCGATCGCGCCGTCAGGAAACAAGCGGGAGAAACTGCGAAGACCTTTTTGCCGGCAGCGGTCAGTCCAGCGGCTACGCCGACCAGGTTTTGCTCTGCGATGCCGACTTCCACGATTTGGCCTGGTACAGCTTTGGCAAAGGGAGCCAGCTTGGCAGAGCCGCGCGAATCACTTGTTACTACCAGAAGATCGGAATCTTCACGTGCCAGCTCTAAAAGTGTCGAGGCGAAAACTTCCAGATTTGCAAGTGGCTGTTCCATTACCTAATTGCGGCTTCCGCCTCCTCCAGTTCGGCCATTGCCCGACTGAACTCATCATCGTTGGGAACTCCGTGATGCCACCTGGCAACATTCTCCATGAAACTGACTCCTTTGCCTTTGCGGGTTCTGGCTAATATCATGCTCGGCTTGCCTGGACTAAACGGCACTGTTTCGAGCACACGAATCAGGTCCATTATGTTGTTGCCATCACAGCGTTCGACCGAGAATCCAAAAGCTTCAAACTTCTCCTCAAGTGGCGCCAGTTGGCAGATATCCTCGGTGGAACCTGTAATCTGCAGGCCGTTCCGGTCAACGATGGCGACCAAATTATCCAGCCGATAATGTGCGGCCGTCATAGCAGCTTCCCAATTTGAACCCTCCGCCAGCTCACCGTCTCCCAACAATGTAAAAACTCGATAATCCTTGCGATCGATTTTGCCGGCCAACGCGATCCCGACAGCGACTGCGAGCCCATGACCTAACGCTCCAGTATTTTGTTCTACTCCGTTAACCTCACGGGTAGGGTGACCGATGTAAGGCGACCGGTAACGATTTAGGGTCTCCAGATCTTTTTGGGGAAAGAACCCTCGGTCGGCCAGGACGACAAAGAGCGCTTCGGCGCAATGTCCTTTACTCTGGATATAATAGTCTCGGTCGCGGCTATGGAATGTCTCCGGTGTCACTCTCAGAATATGGTTGTAGAGCACGTTGAGGATATCGATGCAGGAGAGGTCACCGCCTGTATGACCGGCGCCACATGCTTTGATCAGACGGAGCACGGCTTTACGATACTGGGCTGATTTGAGTTTAAGGTCGCGTTCGTTCAGCATGGGGGATTTGGTCTAAATAATCAGAGTATGTATATTTATACAATAGAGGTTGAATATACTCTCAAGCTGCTCCTGTCAAGTAGTTCCTGGCTCGCCCCCCAGCATGTCGTTCTGGATCGCCGGTAACCAACGTCCTTGCGGGTATCCTTCTTGCACCAGCGGCGATGACGAACCCGATCCGGAATCGGTGACATACGGCGTATTCGGCGGTATAGTACCGAACTGATCACTGGGGTTGATGAAATCAGCTGGTACATCGCTCTATCCATTGCCAGTAACGGTTGCAAAACGACCGCCCCAACCACCCCATGTCGGATTCTCCCCGCTTCGCAGCCCGTTGGGAAGAAGATGGAGGTACATCGGAGCGTCGCCGTCACTATTGAATGAACCATCGGACGCAAGCGGATAGGCAGCTAGCATTGGGCCTTGAGCGATCTGAGCTTCAAACGCGGCGGATAGATAGTTCTGTTCGTCAGGCGTGGTGAAGTATCGCCATGGGTAAGCAAGCGTCGCGAACTGGTAGCGATTCAGAACGACATCGAGGTCAGGCCAATAGACTTTAATGTAATCCCTGAAAGTATTGTCCTGATTGAGGATGATGTCCACATGTGTGGTCACAATAATATGTTTGCGAATTGCCTCCCAGCGCGGCGTGTTTTGATATTGTTGGGCTACCTGGCTTAACGCCGCTGCGATGGTGTTTGTGCCTGCGCCGGTGAGGAGGCAAAGGGGCCTTGGGTCGTCGGTCAGTAATGCCTCTTTGATCAGAGTCGATCCCTCCGTTATTTTTGCCATCTCACCGACATTATCGACGTTGCCGACTTTGATCAGGCTGAGCAAATGCTCAGGCGTCGGATAGCGCGGATCATGCTTGCGCAGATTCGGGTAAGCCGCCGTGTAGCCGCCGAATCGTCCGAAGTATCCAGTCCCAGGCTCAAAATTCTGTTCCCCGATTGGTCAGAATGGAAAACTACCGATCATTCGGTTTACACGCAGAGCTTTCCAGACGTTTCGGCCAATCCACTGCAGCAGGATCTTGACGGAGTCGCAGCCGCATGTTTTTCTGAGGGGAGACTCGACAACGCTGTACGAATAATTAGTCTGATTGAACGACGGCGTCGATTCGCATAAGACTATTTCCTAGCGATGCAGAGCATTCCCGACCTCCGGACTATTACTAAGGCGGCAAGACTTTACTACGAAGAACGACTCACCCAAACTGAGATCGCTTCCAGATTAGGGATTTCGCAAGTTGCGGTGTCGCGCATTCTTAAAAGAGCGGAGCAGTACGGCATCGTTCGGACGACTGTGATCAGCCCACCCGGGGCATTCACGGAGTTGGAAGGATTGCTCGAACAAAGGTTCGGAGTGAACCAGGTGGTCATTGCGGAGGCGGCACGTGACACTGAAGAAGCGGTGCTGTCTGCAATCGGCTCTGGGGCGGCTCAGCTATTGGAAACAACACTTAAGTCGGGCGACATAATCGGAATATCATCCTGGAGCGCGTCTCTCCTATCGATGGTTGATCAGATGCATCCGATCAGGAACATCAAGAACTGCACAGTCGTCCAGATGTTGGGGGGAATCGGGAATCCAACGGCTGAACAGCATGCAAACCACTTAGCGACCCGCTTGGCACGCCTAGTACATGGCGAAGCTCGTTTCCTTCCGGCACCAGGTGTCGTCGGTTCGGCTGGCGCAAGGAACGTTCTCGCGCAAGACCCGTTTGTCCGGGATACGTTTGAGTTCTTCGATAAAATAACCGTGGCTCTGGTGGGAATTGGTTCCGTCGAGCCGTCGGCGCTGGTAGCCAGTAGCGGTAACATTTTCTCAGAAGAAGAATTGCGCGTCATCAAAAGCAACGGAGCGGTCGGAGACATTTGCCTCCGTTTCTATGATGAGAACGGGAGGGAGGCGAAGGGGGCTCTGGGGAAACGAGTGATCGGCATTGATCTTGAACGATTGCGCCGGATTCGTACTTCTGTTGGAATTGCCGGTGGGAAGCGCAAATTCGGCGCGATACTCGGAAGCTTGCGCGGGAAATGGATCAATACGCTGGTTACTGACCAATACACAGCGGACCGGCTGGCTAAGCACAGTGTAAAAGAGTGAGAGATCTAATACTCGCGATTGATCAGGGCACGACCAACACCAAGGCGATCGTAGTTAATCGTGAAGGAAAGGTCGTTGCGCGAGCTTCTGTGCCAGTAGAGATCGCCTTCCCCCGTCCTGGGTGGGTAGAGCAAGACCCGGAAAAAATCTGGTCTGGCGTCAAGACAGTTATCGATAGCTGTATCAGCCAGATCGCGCCGGACAAGCCCAAAGCGATCGGTTTTTCGAACCAGCGCGAAACCGTTCTCGCGTGGGATCGTGGAAGCGGTCAACCGGTTGGGCCGGCTGTCGTGTGGCAATGCCGTCGCACCGCGGATTTTTGTCAGGGTTTGCGGGAACGAGGATTAGAGCCATTTCTCAGAGAACGAACCGGTCTGACGATTGATCCGCTTTTCTCCGGCAGTAAAGCGCGGTGGCTGCTGAAGAAGATCGAGACTGAGCGGAGAGACCTGTCCTGGGACAAAATCTGTCTAGGCACGATCGACAGCTGGATTCTATGGAATATGACTGGTAGACGCGTTCACGCGACCGACGTCAGCAACGCTGCCCGCACACAACTTTTCAATTTACGAACAGCAGCCTGGGATCCCGAACTACTAAGTATTTTCGAGGTGCCAGATGCCGTGTTGCCTGAAATTCGCCGTTCTTCGGAAGTGGTAGGGGAATCGGAAAATATTGGGCAGCTTGAAGCGGGCGTTCCGATCGCCAGCTTGATCGGCGACTCACATGCTGCCTTATTCGGGCAACGCGGCTTCTTACCTGGCTCAATCAAAGCAACGTACGGCACCGGTTCTTCTCTGATGACACCGACTCGCGAGCCGCGGATTTCTAATCGAGGCCTCTCATCCACAGTGGCGTGGGGGATCGATTCAATTACTTACGCGTTAGAAGGCAACATCTCCGTTACGGGCGCTGCTGTTCATTGGTTCGGAGAGTTACTCGGCGCAACACAACCGGCGGAACGAGTAGCGGAGCTGGCCCGCGAGGTTTCTGAAACAGCCGGAGTACATATAGTTCCAGCTTTCGTAGGCCTAGGCGCACCCCATTGGGATGAAGCAGCGCGCGGCATGATCTGCGGACTCACCCGCGGAACAACGGCGGCACACATTGCAAGGGCTGTCCTTGAATCAATTGCCTATCAAGTGCGCGATGTATTTGATCTTATGCAGGAGAGTGCAGGGGTCGTACTCCAGTCATTGTTAGCCGACGGTGGTGCGACACGAAATGGCCAACTGATGCAGTTTCAAGCCGACATCCTCGGGTGTCCTGTCTTACGCAACGTTTCGCCGGACGTATCCGCGCTGGGAGCGGGGTTCTTGGCAGGGTTGGCGACCGGCGTCTGGTCTGGCCTTGAGGAGATTGCAGCGTTACCCCGCGAATTCGACCGATTCGAACCAAAGATGACCGAGTCGCGTCGAGCCGAGCTTATCGCTGGGTGGCGAGGGGCGGTTGCGCGAGCAAGATATCAGCCGTCCGAGAGTTGACCTGATCAAAGCTGCCAGAATCTTCGCTTTGATGAGCGGTGTGAAATTGCTGTTGCGAGGGCTACGGCCTGTTAGTTGTAAAGTGGCTCAGCCCGAAACAGTGAACCGATTTCGCAGCAAACCAGTCGCAATGTCGTAACCGGTCGAGAGGCGGGAATCTGGTTCGTTTTCAGTGGCACCCTTTTGACCTCTCTTTGAAATCCATCGATGCCGCGACCAACGTCTTCACGTTGTCGCCAGCGTCACTTTTTCTGTAGAGCAATCCTACATCCATGAAAGAAGGGTTGGAGACAAAAGGTATGTAGCGAACACGATCCCCTGCTATAGCGGAGGTAAACTCGCCGACAACCGCCGGCGCGTGCCCGCATTCGACTGCGGCAACGACGCTCAAGACGCCATCGCATTTTCTAGTGATGTTAACTCGGTTCTTGTTAACTCCCAGAACCTTTGCCACCCATCGATGATATTCCGGATAATCGGCCGCCCGATAACCGACCAGGTCGTGCACGGGAACCGCTGATGGACGAATGCTGGACAATTGAGCCAAGGGAGAGGTCTTGGCGGCAATAATCCCAACGGAATAACGCCGCAGCGGCTCGAATTTAAGTCCGCGCATTTCGCCTGGTTTCGGGCGGAGAGTCAACCCCGCATGAAGCTTCTTTGTTTTGAGGCCGGTCAGGATCTCACTTAGCGACAGATCATGGAGAGTGACCGAAGCGCCCGGAGCTAGCTCGTGATATCGGCAGAGGATAGCGGATATGATGGCGGCCGTCGGCGAGGGCGCATATCCTAACTGCAGTTCCTCGAAGGTCTCGGCCTCCATATCGTGAGCCCGAGTCCGCAACCGTTCGGCGTCGCGCATGAGTTCTCGGGCGCGAGCCAAAAGCGCCCGTCCAACACTGGTGAGCTTGACCTCCTGTCGGTTGCGCTCAAACAGCTTAACATTCAGTTCTGACTCTAGATCGCGGATCTGGCGACTGAGGGGAGGCTGGGAGACATGTAGGCGCTGGGCTGCTCGGGAGAAGTTGAGTTCTTCAGCGACGGCAATGAAGTAGCGCAAGTGACGTAGCTCCATCTCTGCTTCGGTTGGCGATTAGACCGTAATACCTTTTGGGAATCAGGTCAGGTCTAAAAGAGTATTTCCGGAGTTGAAATGGTCCCGCAATTGTGATTGTGCGGGGCCGGCTACCCCCCAAACGGTTCCGGCTTCACCTGCCGATCAGGACCGGACCAGGAGTTCGATTTTCAGTTCAAACTGAACCGTAACAACAAACAAAACCTGAAAAGATTATGAACCCAGAAATCATTGACGTCATCAAATCGTATGAAAAATCATTGAATGCGAGCGATACCGATGCCGCGCTCGTTCTTTATGGAACAGATCCCGTGTTCATGCCTCAATACTCGCCAGCGCTTAACGGGCGTGATGCAGTCAGAGCTGGATACGATCACGTTTTTAATACCATCAGACTAAACGTGCGCTTTACGATTCATGAGATCGTTGAAATGGGTGATCTCGCCTATGTACGAACCACATCGGCGGGGAAGACAGAGATTCTGCAGAATAAGACAACCGTAAAGGAAGCTAATAACGAGCTTTTCATTTTCCGAAGAGAAGAAGGGAAGTGGAAAATCCACCGCTATCTTTTCGCTTCAAGCAATCCGCCAGAGAGCAAGTGAACCAACTGATCGGAACGCTTGCGATCAATCATTGACGCCGGCTCGGAATCAGAACGGCAGGTTCCGAGCGTTGCATCGGCGGGTGAGTGGAATGGGAAATACAGTAAGACGTGCATGGAACTTCGCCACCTGCGTTATTTTATAGCTGTTGCCGATGAGCTCAGTTTCTCGCGGGCTGCGGAAAAGCTGCATATGTCTCAGCCACCGCTTAGTCGACAGATTCGTGACCTCGAAACTGAACTGGGCGTCAAACTGCTTGAACGGAGTCGTCAGGAGGTCCGGCTTACCCGACTAGGTAACGCCGTTCTAGCAAGGTCCCGCACGCTAGTCAGAGCGGCAGAATCGTTTAAGGCTGAAGCGAGAATACTAGATAAGGGGATGCGAGAGGAGCTTCGGATTGGCTATGCGCCTTCTCCAACAGCTCTCATCATTGCGAAGGTGCTCTCCAGCTATCATCAGCTGGCTTCTGGTGGCAGCCTCACACTACTCGATATGACCCATACTGATATACTAAGGGAACTAAGAGCCAAAAAGCTGAATGCCGCACTTACTTTGCGGCCGCATCCGAAGGAGATGCGTGGATTGAAGTTCGACCTGATTCGCCGGCACTCTGTGGGAATCATCTGTGCTGCCGAAAGTCCTTTGGCCGGGTTGCCTTCAGTGCGGCCGTCGATGCTGGCTGGGTACGAGCTGATCGTCTATCGGGCAAAGGATTTTCTGGAATATCATAAATGGATCGCAGCTATTCTTGGTATGAGCACTGACAGATTGTCGGTTGGCCAGGAATGTGACGATGTGCTGGGCGTAATTGCGGCTGTCGAGAGCGGGCGAGGGTTAGCGATTGTTGGCGACTTTATCACAGCGGTGTCAGGTAATCGTACCCGCTTCGTACCTTTTGCCTCGAAAAGGCACTTTCTGGAAGTCGGGCTGTTATACAGACAGAGCTCTCTTAGTGAAAACACCAAAAGGCTAATCGCCGCTTGTTCTGCCTGCAAAAGCGGTGAGTAGCAGCTCCCTGTAAGTCGAGTCAGGAGTTATTATCGGTAAGCTGTTAATTAAGTTAAGAAGCTGATATGAGAGGTCGACGGTACCGCGACAAATGCGTATCGGGTTTGCTCATCCTCTTTTGTTGGGGTTTAAGCGAAGCGATCGTCCGAGGGCAGCAATTCTCCTCGGCTCAGCCCAAACCAAGTCCTTCGCCGACGCCGATTCCTTTGTCGGAAATCGCCTCGCAAGCGGAATCCACGCTGAGATCTGTTCAAAACATCGAGGCTACACTTTCGGCTGACCCGATCACCGCCACAGTAGAAAAGCGTCTTCCAGCGCTGAGCAGGGAGATCGAGTTGCGGGGGGCAGAGATGGCGAAATTTCTCGGTGAAAGTGTTCCGCTGGAGTTGCTTCACAGCATGGAGACCGTTTTGCAGCGGTATCATGATCAGCTTTCGAGCTGGAATCGTGATCTGAGCGCACGGTCTAAAATCCTGGACGCTGAGATCGCCCAGTTAGACGGTCTCAGCAAGATCTGGAAATCGACTCTTCAATTGCCAGGACTATCCAAGGCGGCGCCGGAGATACCTAAACGAGTAGAGAGTCTGATTGACTTGATCGATCAGACCAGGCAAACGGCAGGATCTCTTCGGGCTAGGGACTTGGCTCTGCAGGGCCATGTCCTGGAGACCACGGTACGAGGACTGGGTTCAAGTACGCAGCGATCTCTCTGTCGCCGTCGATGAGGCGTTGATGCGCGAGGAAATTGGAGTGGCGTGAGCCCTGGGTTTGAGCCGGAACCAAAATCGGTCTGAAAGACCGGCCGATTCCCCGGGGCGTCCGCTCCCTTCGCCATCAAAATACGACAGTTGGGACAATAAACCATCTGGCTCGCGGATCTTGGGTTCTATTTCTCGCACTAGAGGCAACGAGGAATAATTGTCGACAGTATCTACTCAGTAACTGAGGAAAGGGAGAAAAATGGAGCCTACGCAAAGCATACTATACTATTTAGAGCAGCAGAAATACTTCCGGGCGCTGCGTGGGAGTTTAGCTGTGGATTCGACCGCCGACGAGGAGCAAAAGTCGCTACGATCAGATCAGGGCCACATAGATCACGTTGCGATTGCATGCTTGCGAAAGAGAAATCTCGATCGGCCTGATTGTCTGCCGGCCGAGAAGATTAAGGCAGGTCTAACTGAAATAGTCCTGGGGTGTCTTTTGTTTGCGGCATTAATCGCATTCTGTATTGATCGGTTTTGACTTAGCTGGGGCATCCGCCTCTGTAACTCCTGGGCAACCCAATCAAGTTCACCCAGCAGGAAGCTCTCTAATATTTTGCGAGAGCCGCTCTTTGAGAGCTGATTTCCGAGAACCGATGCCACGTCCTATGCGTCATCCTGGTCGCGACGCAAAGAATGCTGAGAGATGTTTTGCTGCTAACAAGGTGATGGCCAAAAGCAGCAGGCCCAAGATCAACTCGCTCCGGAGTGACGTATCATTTCGACTGTAAGCAGAAGTTCCGCGAGAATAAGCAGGGTTAAGGAGATTCCACGGTGGAATCTGGCCAACTCGGATTGCAGCCACGAATCGGGATGGTGCTCTATTTCACGCCCCTCGTCCGATGCGGTGCAAAGATGCTTAATCGAGCATTTGTTGCAGATGTGTGCTGGCGCTCGATACCGAACCAGACGCCGCTCGTAGTCTGTGGCAATGGGCTTTAAATGTTGGCCAGCCGGACATTCCCAAACGTCGTGTTCCTTGCTGCGAGCCTCGACACGAAAATGCTTGAGACGACCATGAAATTCCCATCCTGGAGCTAGGCAATGCCAGTGTGCATTTCTGGCTGATGCGACAGCCGGTATGAAGCAGCTGCTGGATCTCATTCACGCCGCAAATCCGGATTTGCCGCAGTTCGCGTTTGGTCATAGCCTCGGGTCACCACTCACCCAGTGGCACATCCAGAACTGGGGTACCGCGCTCAAAGGAGCTGTGCTGAGCGGGACATTTGGTAGCTTTTCCCGGCATGAGCGCCTCTCAACTCGCCACGAGCCGCTGAACGACTTTTGCCGGGAGCAGATGCACTCTGACGTGGTGGGTTGGCTCGACAGGCAACTGGGAGAAACGGGCTAGGTCCGAAGGCGTGAGAGCTTAGCCCGGCAACCACAGCAGAGCCATCGGCAGAGAATTAAAAATATGTGGCACTCCGCCTTTTTTGCTCGTTAGATTCGAGGCATCGAAAAGATCGAACAATGTGGATATCAGGAGAGACGGATCGAGAGTTTTGATCCAGCGGAGCTTCTCCATGTGATTCGTGACGGCCGCTTCGATCATCGATTGTTGGAAAGAAGCAGGTTCGATGTTCGACATCGACGGGTTGTCTTCGGCAGGTCCTCGCTGGATTGCGGAGACTATTCGCCTGGCTTTTCCGTGAATGGACAATTTTCTCAGAACCAGGTCTGTCTGGGACTTACGCCGCGCTCCGAAAAGCCGGCTTGGTGCAACGGATTTAGCCTCACCAATCGGGAGATCCTTTTTTTTAGCGAGGGAACCGAGCTTCAGTTTCGAAACGCACCGAGAACGAGTTGGCGGGCACTTCTCATCGATCGGCGCCAACTGCAAGAGGTTGCAACGGTCCTTACTGGCCAAACGCTTCAATTGCCTGAGCGAGGGACGATCAAGGTCAACACTTTAGAGCAGGCAATGAATCTTTCCTCGGTAATCGAACTCGCACTATCGAATTTGGCGGGTTCCAAAACGTCAGCCAGTCCGGCGGCATATCTATGCGAGGAAATAGTAAACGAATTTGTGCGGGCGGTTGCTGCTACTAACAATTCGACTGGTACCAGAGATTTCGCCGGCTATCGCTTTACCGCCATGCGACGCGCGGAAGAGTTCCTGAGAGAGCACATGGATTGCCCTTTTGATAGCCGTGGTTTATGTGCCGCGACCAAGATGAGCGAGCGCAGCATCGAGTTGCTTTTTAAAGAGGCGTATGGTGTTTCCCCTCGAGCCTGGTCGCAGATAGCCGGTTAAATGCGGCCCGCCAGGAGTTACTCGAACATGATAGCCATGAAATCCGCGTCTCTGACGTAGCGACGCGTTGGGGCTTTTTCCACTTGGGCCGATTCTCGGCGCTCTATCGCCAACTCTTTGATGAACTGCCTTCCGTTGCCTTGGCAAAACGGCGTCTCCGCTAGTTTTTCGGAATCTGGATAGTCGACTTGGGTTGGAAGCGTTAATACCCATCTAATTATTCAGGATGACAATTATCCCGAGAGGATGAAGCGAAGAGATGCCGTCAACAGGAGTGACATCTTTCTTATCATGACGGACGCTTCTGCTCACGATTGTCTCAAGAGTTTTCGCGAGAATCTCGCGAATTCCTGATTTTATCGCGAAATCGTAAACTCTGGACTGCATGTCGGGGGTCGGCAGTTCACTGGGCGCGCATGGCAGAAGCTCGTTGTCTGCCAGTTGGCACGGGACTAGCATACATCAGGAACTGCCAGGCCAGATATCGATGGAGACTTTAAGGCGTGGCTGTCGAAACAGTCCTTTTAACAACGTACACCCCTGAAAAAGTCCATGAAGGTTCGCATTGCTCTAAGAATCGCGCGCAGAATTAGAGCTTGCGCCCGATTTCTACGTCGCGATCTGCGCGACCACATTCGCAATGAATCGCTTCGCATCAAGCTAGCCGAAAAGCGGGCTCGTGGTCTGCGTCTGTATGCGGCCTGGGCAATGCACCAGTCGCCGGAGCGGGTTTCGCAATCCAGGTTGCTGGCGCTGGATCCGGCGGAGCCGGTGCCACAGGCTGTCGAGCTTGCCACTTTCAAACGTTGATACGGCGACGGTATGCAAACTTCACTAACTGATCCGGCGTTTTGGCATCGCATCCACTTCGCGTTTACGATCACGTACCATTATCTCTTTCCTCAGCTCACCATGGGACTGGCTTGGTTCCTGGTTTATTGGAAGTGGCGCGCCCTGAGAACCGGAGATGACAAGTACAATCGGGCCGCGCGTTTCTGGGCCAGAATCTTTGGCCTCAATTTTGCCGTCGGAGTGGTAACCGGCATTCCAATGGAATTTCAGTTCGGGACCAACTGGGCCGGTTTCTCCAAATATTCCGGTGCAATTATCGGT
>JBKPCS010000067.1:0-10483 GCA_046727495.1 bacterium
GCCTTCGCCAGGCTCGCCATAGATCAGCTGTTCTCTTCCACGGAACATGCCCCGGTACCAGTACATCACTCAAATGGCCAAAGGTGCGCCTTTCATTCGAGCGTTTGCCGATGCTCCATCTTTGGCCGAGCTCAATTCACGGCTTGCTCATATCAATAAGCCGGTCGTCAAAATCTTTGATCCACCAACTGCTAAACCGCGCAAGCGACGGGTTCGGATTTCGTTGCGGACAAAACTAACATTCATGGAACAGCTCGAAGCGAGCTGTTACCTCGGGATGGATTTCCGAACCGCACTTGAAATCTGCCTGCGGACAACGCCGGAGCGAACGCAAATGGGGAGGCAAATGGCTGTCTTAATCCGTGATCTCCGCGAGAACGTGTCACGAGGAATGTCGTTTGCCAGAGCGATCACCCTTTATCCTCTAGTGTTTGATGATGTGGCGGTCGGTTTGATTTCTGCCGGCGAAGAAGGCGGCACGTTCAACGAATCGCTAGGCAACGTCCGCAAAATCTGGGCTCGTAACGAAGATCTGCAGCACCGTTTAGTTATTATGCTGATTTATCCGGCTTTCGTTTTTGCGGCGGCTGTCGGAGTCGTGTGGTTACTGATGACTCGCGTCGTCCCGCAGTTCATTGGTGTTCTCTCGCAAATGAACGTCGATCTCCCTTGGCCGACCCGGGTTTTGCTCAACATTTCGTGGGTTTGTAGCCACTACCCTTGGATGATCCTCCTTGCGGGAGCTGGCTTGATAGTTCTCCTGCTCAGGTTACCCGGCATCGTCAGATCAACGCCAAGACTTCATCGCCTGGTTCTCCGGATCCCGGTAGTAGGCTATCTGCTGCTCCTGCTCATGCGCGCGAGCTTTAGCCGGACATTTGCTCAATTGAAACACGCTAACGCAAAGACCACCCGAGCCCTGTTGCTCTGTCGCGACCTTAGCTGGAACTATCACTATCGATCGGCAATTGCTCGCGCGCTTGTTCGAGTTCAAGCCGGCGAACCGCTCTCGGCCGCACTGGAACAGGATATCGACATCTTCGGAGAAATGGTCGTCAACGGATTGACTTTTATGGAGGCGTCCGGAGCCGACAGTGAAGGGCTCTTCCGATTGACCAGTCTGTTGGAGCGCCAGCTGGACAGCTATATCACGGCAATTCGCCAAATATTAGATCCATTGTTGATACTATTCTTGGGAAGTGTTGTTGGCGGAATTGTTTTCGCCACTTTTTTGCCCGCTATGGAAATCTTGCAGCGAATATAACAGCTAATAAAAAAGAAGTTGTATCCATTGAATACTTTTGTTAGAAGGATAACTCTGTATGGGGTATTCGCTCACTCACTATATCCGGAATTTTCCACTTCGTTACTATCTCTCGGGTGGACTTGTTCGCGCCGAGGAACCCATAGTTTCATTCTTCCTGGCCCCGGAGAAGTCCGCGGCACTATTAACCAGAAGACATCAGGTAATAGGCTATGAGACTGACATCAGCAATTTGCCGGATGCCCCGCCTATTGCTGGTGCTGGCGGAGAGGTGTTGGGCGTTCAGCGATCCTTCAGCGCAAAGCTTCTTGCGCGATGGCGAGCCAAGGGATCGCCCAGATTTATTTTCGCTCCGGATCTCGGCAGCTACGATTTCTACTGCAACGTCCATAACCTGAACAACCTTCGCGAACTCGGTGCAGAGAGCCTGTTAGAGGCTCTTCAGGAGGAGCCTCGGCAGGTGATAGGTAGTTGGGACGAGCCGAGATCGTTTCGATGGGCCATATTTGACTCCGGTCTGGAACCGTTACGTGGCTTATTCGATCGACGAATTCAACAGGTATTGATTATCGGCATTCCGGCCGACTATTGCGAGCAGGCGGAGTCGTGGAGTGAGGCTCAACAAGGTTCGCTCTTCGCAGTTATCCCGGTCGCTGTCGCGTGCTTGAAATGGTTTTGTGAAATGATCCCGACAGGGCACCAGGCCGCTTTCCTTTTGTTGCTTTTGTCGCATTCGGTTGTGCTGGCTGTCGTTCAGAACCAGCAGATTGTCTTGCTCCGACAATACCTCGAAGACGCGCTGCTCGCCTACCAGGAGATTCCTACGTTGGCTGACGAGCTTCGTGTCGAAGATCACGCAGTCTACGTTTGGTCAGGCGGATCTGTGCCTGAGGAATTCGCCCGGCATCTCGCTGGCACTGAGCTGGCCGGTGAAGTGTTGCAGCAGATCAACGGTACTCCAGTCTCAATCCGAAGACCTTCAGATGGATCTGTAACCGAAACAAACGCGCCTGTGCCACATCTTCTGCGCTGGTTGGAGGGCCGCCTGGCATGAAGCATCTATTTGTCTCGGACGAACGGGTAGTTCAACAACACTACCGACGCGGGATCATATTTCGATTGGCTGGCGCATTGATTCTGTTTACGGCGTTTCTCCAAGTCCCGGTGCTGCTTCTCGCCGGGTTGAGCTGGAAGCGTTATCACGACGAACAATTAACGCGGAACGATCTGTGGGCCGAAGCCAATAGCCTGCAGGTCGCTAATGCGCCGCTGAACGACATTCGACGGAAGCTCGAACAGATTCGGCAATGGGAGCCAATCGTGAGAAACCGGCTGCCGATTAGCGGCTTGCTGCACGCCATCGAAGACTCAATGCCTGCGAGCGCTGTTCTGGATTCAATTGCTATCGAATCCGAGCAATTCGAGCGAGTCCCGGTCGCCGGAGGCATATTCCGGGTACCCGGAAATTACAGACTGGTTCTACAAGGCCTGGAAAGATCCGGAGACGTTGACGCGGTTCAAGCTTTGGCCAAGGCGCTGCAAAAGTGTCTGCCGTCCAAGAGCGAGCTTGTTAACACGGATCGAATGGAAAAAAGAGCAGACGGCTTGGTGCCGTTCTCGCTGCAGTATTCAATCAAACCGGACGGAAACTACTTCGGACTCGGCGTTAAGAAAATATCTGAGCCCGACACTCTCTAGTCATTCGCCGCATGAATTTTGTGATGATCAAGGGACAACTATGCATTCTCGCGTCTGTCGGCGCCGTCGCGGTGGTCTTGCTCGGTATCGAAGCGTTCTGGGTTTGCCGGATGAGAGCTGCCACCGACGAGCTTGTTCGGCAGAACCAGGCTCAGCGCGTGTTGAACGAACGGTTTCGATCGGAGATCCACGGTTTGCAGCTGAGCCAGGCAAAAGTGTCGGCGATGTACGTCCGTCTGAACGATGCGATCGTTGGTCCGAAAGGTTTGGAAGGAACGCGAGGACGTGCTGCCGCAAATTCCCGACTGCCAGAACTCGATAGGCGTCCTTTCCCAATTCAGCAACTGGCAGAAGCGGGCGCAGTTATTCAGCCTACCCGGCCGAGTGCGGGAGAAGCGGCACTAACCTATGAGGCAGGCTCTTCCAGGCTCGAATTTCAACGGCTCGTGCCTCTTTTGGCCGAACAAGAAAACTCAAATGCATTTCTTTATTTTGACCGTGTCTTCTTGAGCCGGCCTAATGCCACCCAACCGTTCTCTCGGGATCCAACCTATATCGATGCGCGATTTTCCATCCGCATCCTTTCGAGCAAATGAAAGCGGTCTCATTTCTCACACTCACACTCAAACTCACACTCACTGTGTTCGCCCAGGACGCAGTGACACCGAGGCTGCCGGAGCTTTATCTTTTCCGATATCAGCCGTCGAGGCGCGATCCATTTATTAGCAGCGAGGCTTCAAGAACCCTGGTTAACAGCGCATCCGATCTGCGCGGTATTGCCTCTGGCTCAGTGGTTCAACAGTATTTGCAGGCCATAACAGATGAAATCAGGCGAGAGCTTTTTGTTGGCGGGCTCAGTGTCGGAGATGGCGAAAGCCACTCGATGGCGATCATCAATGGAGTAGTTTTCGCTCAGGGAGACAAGATTCCCGTACCCATCCGGTCGCAGCAACTGAGCCAGTTGGAAGCGCTCGCGCGCACCTATGGTCTGCCGCTGGAGAAAAGCCAATCCGATGACATTCTCGTAGAGGTTGGAACGATCAAATCGAATGGGGTAGCCATTGTTTTGCCAGGCTTCAAAGCAGCTCTTTGTGAGCTTCGATACGAAGGCGACAAACCATCGCAGGCGATTCAGCTCGAGAGAAAACCTTCCCGGCCATGATCAAAAGAATTCCTGTCATGCTTGTTTGCCTTCAGTGCTGTGCACTGGCTCAAACAGAACCTTCGGCGCCCCCTCAGTCTGCTCCCGAGAACCCGCCCGTAGCTGCGCCGCAAACTTCGCCCGGGAATGCCGATCGAAGCTCGGATTCGGTGGTAGACGAAATCGAGCGTCTGCTGCGGGAAAAAGAGAATGCAGAGGCCGCTGCTGCCGCGCAGATGGAACCCTCAAAACCTAGGACTCATCGCTATACCAACCAACCGATTTCGCGTGTATTGAGAATCCTGGCGGAGCAAGCAAACATTAATTACATCGAGCCGAATTTTCCGACCGAAGAACGCATCTCAGTTACTCTTTCAAACCTTACACCGCTCGAAGCCTTCTATCAGATCGCCGAATCACGCGGCTTTCAAGTCATTGCCGACGGCAAAAAGTACACGCTCCGCCGCGCAGATATCGAGTCGCCAGGGTACTACATAACTCGCAGATACAAAATCCGGAACACACCTGCGGAATTCTTGCTTCAACCAATCGCGAACTATCTTGGGATCAAAACCAATCCTGCTGGGGACCATTTCCCAGCTTATCCGAAGCCGGCGACTTCGACTAATCAGACAACCGATGTTGCCTCACCTCTTGGAGGTACTGGTTCCGACCAAAGCCGTGCGCGTTACCTTGCCGGGTTGCCGTTCGATACGCCGCTTTCGACCGGCGGATTCGCGAAAGAGGGCCAAAACGCAGTCTTCGTTGAGAGAAGCAGCAACTCGCTCATCGTACGCGCAACGGAAGAGGACCAGACGATGGTCGCAAACGCGATCGATAGTCTCGATAGGAAAGAGAACCAGATTTTGTTGAAGACCTACGTCCTTGAAATCACCGATCGAAATAACCTCAATGGCGGCCTCGACTGGAGCCAGACACTAGGAGTTAACGGAGCGAAATTCACACTAACAGGGAAGGTAGGCGCCACCGGTATCACCGGAAACATTCCGGTCGGTTCATTTTTTTCCAATGGGTTAGTTCTGAATTTTCCGGATGTCGCCGTCGTGTTGCGAGCACTCGGTGAACGTGGCCGGATCCGTAGCAACAATTCGCCGATGACGGTCGCAAAGAGCGGTATGCCTGTCACCATTCGGTCCGACACCAAACAGACTATTTTCTTACAAACTCCTGGGACAAATAATTATGGGCCGAGCACGACTCCGTATACCTTCACAACCGGGCTAACAATCGATGTCATCGCGCGAATACTGGATGACAATTTGGTCGATCTGAATATCAACCCGGCCCTGTCGACCGTGACGTCGACCAGTGACGCGGCCCCTGGCACCACGACCCAGGTGCCAGTCATCTCAACCCGAAGTACAACCGCGAATGTCACGGTGCGGAGCGGCCAGGCAGCGGTCATCGGCGGAATCCTGCGAGACGATTCCGCGCTTACGACGAACGGCGTCCCTGGCCTGCACAAAATTCCGCTACTCGGTTACCTGTTTAAATCACGGCAAGACAACAATACACGCACGAACCTCATTGTGATTGTTTCGCCCACAATTATCTCTGCCGATAATCGTCGTCGCGATCGCCTTGGGGAAAGCGAACGCGAGGCCTTGCTCAACTCGTCCGATCTGCCCGGAGAATCGCCTCCGTTACCGCTCGGTGAATCGGCGAAACAGGTCCGCAATCTGTCGAAACCAAAGACGCATTGACACCGCTGTGAGTTCCGTATCCAACCCGTCACGCTTGTTCTCCGGACCATCGGTAGGGTCGCGATTCATCGTGACCTCGTGCGTGCGACACCCCACGAGAGGCGCTCTTCCGGCCCTCCGAAGGAGCGACCTATCTCAGCCAGGGGTTTTAACCCCTGGTAGGATACGAGTAAGCCGACCGCCCTGTAAGGGCGACAGAGGCGTACCCGATTTGATGCGAGGCTTTTCTCTCATCGAGGTTCTCGCTTCAGTCATTGTCTTATCCATTGCGGCGCTTGGCGTGACCGCAGTGTGGGCGTTGGCAGATCAGAAAGCGTTGTATGCACGGCTAGACAATCGAGCCACCAGAATTCTCAACGAGTACGCAGAGCTCCAGAACTTCGCTCCATCTGAGGTAGCGGACTCCCAGAGCAGCTTTGATGAATCCGGCGGGGTTCCGCTCAAGCCTGGCGAATCCCGCCAGGGATACCTTTATCACCCGAGAAATTCGGGTGGCTCAAACGGACCTAACGAGCCGGCGTTCCTTAACGAGTTTCCTTACCAGATTAGCTTTGAAAATACCGGAGGCGGGGTTCTCACAATTACCTACCAACGCGACCCGCGCGATCCAAACAGTAAGGTCATCGCAACGCTAAACCTGAATTCCCCGTGAAGCTCGCAGCCTCTGTCTCTCCTCAACGGGATCAGCGCGAAACGCCAAACGCGAAACGCGAAACGACAAACGCTGGCTTCACCCTGGTCGAACTCTTAGCAGCCATCATCTCAATCGTTGTCGTGCTCGGCGCAGCGACCGGTTTCGTGATCACAGTAATGGCGCGGGAAAAGGCTGTCCTTGAAGCTTCGCAACTAGAGGTGGCCCACTCGCAGCTGGCTAACATCATGTACGATGCGATGAAAACGGCGGAAGATTTCCAGATCTTCGCCGACGCAACTCGTCTGCCGGGCAACCTTCAAACGCCCTATGGAGAAGGTGTTCCTGCTGGCAAAGTCTTAAGCTGTCGCGCATCTGGCCTCCAACGAGATTTCGAATTTAGAGATGAGCCTTCTGGACCAGGGGAGATCATCCAGACAACCACCGGTTTCGCCAGGGCCCCGGTTGTCAAAACATTCGCCGGTGCCCAGCCGACACCGGGTGGAATCTTCAGCATGAAAAATGGATTGCTCCAAGCCCATTGGAGTGTCGTGACTTCAATGGAGCGGCTCGATTTCAACGTCTATGGAACTCCGTTGGATATGAGATGAAGCTCTGGAAACATTCCGAGCAAGGATCCGTTTTCATCGTAGTGATTGCGGCCGTAGCAATCGCAACGATCATTGCGGTCACCTTTCTGTCGTTTATGAACGACGCCCGTGAACGCGTCGGCAGAGAGATGGACCAGGCCAAGCAGCAAGTTTCATTGGAAGGAACTCTTCTAACGATGAAGAAAGCTATCGCAAAACAAGCGGCAGACAATGGCTCCATCGACTTGTCGGGAATGCAGATAAACGGATTCACGCTTACTTGGGTTCCCTCAAATGATAATGGCTCGCGGCAACTTGCTCCCCTCAGTGGTCCTTCAGGTGTTGGCGACACTGCAGACCCGCTTCAGCCTCTCGACGGAAACGACGAAGGAGACCCGTTTAGGGGAGCAAGCGCTCAAATTCTTAAAATAAACGTCGATGGCTCAGCCGAAACGCCGAGACTGCCAAGACTTTCGAACAAAGTCGTTACTGTGACACCGACAATTGACGTAAGGCAGATTCCGGTATCGCAATTCACCGCTTTTTCCGAAAACAGTTCGGTCAACATCGACTCGACAAGCTTTGGCGGGAATGCCGGGCGCGTCTTCGGGCAGGAAGGAATCACTGTCACGGGCAGCTTGGGAACGAGGTATCCCCTGGTTAGCGGAAAGGGATTTAGTGGAGCCGGTTCGATTCAATTTAACGTGGCCCCGGGTCAATCAATTTCTTTCTCACCCAATAACGAACCCACAACCGATCCTGGAGATCTGCAGTTCCTCGGCGACGCTCGTACCAGCTTAGATTCTTTCGTGATAACGCCCGTAGTCCTGCCGCTAGATGTTGTTTTGGTACCTGACAAGAACTCAGAGCAGACCGGTGGCTGGGATCTTCAGGCATCTGTCAATCAAGCCGACATAAAATTTGAAATCACTGGCGACGGAAAAGGGAATTATTCAGTCCGAGCGACCGGACCGGATTCGCAATGGTTTCGACCGGTTGACCCTAAATCGGTTGCTGGCGATCAAAGCAAGAAGCCTCAATCCTGTCCCTGTCTGGCCAAAGATGGAGACGGAGACCTTAAGAATCAGATTGTGATCGGATTCAATTACGAGACCGTGCCGGACACCGTGAAACGAATCGCCTTCGTGGTGAGCAACGCCAGACCGGAAAGTGTAACACTGTTGATTCGTGGTGCTTCCATGCTGAAAGGACCGGTTTCGATCGTTACGCCGCACAACGTGATCTTTGAAGGAAATTTCAATTCTCTTGGTGCTGACCCGCCACCAGCCTCGGTGATGACTAGCCAGGCCGTTAGCTCCGCTCCCCTCGGACGAGGTGACAAATACTTTGGGTTCGTGCAGTAGAAAGACAGGAGACAGGAGGCAGGAGACGGGAGACAGGAGTGGGCCGGCCAAGATTACGCAGAGTATCTTAGGTGGTTGTTCGGATAGCTTGTGAGGCTTGTGTGTCTTATTTGTCCCATCCGACCGAAAACTGAAAACTGAAAACTGAAAACTGAAAACAACCACCGTCCCATTGGTCCCATTGGTCCTATTGGTCCTATCAGTCCCATTTAACGCCCATGCCCAATGGCAGCCGCCCGCCAACCTGCGCCAGGTCCCGATTGAATACGATTGCAGAAAAACACAGCACCGGGTTGGCGCGGCTCTCCAACCCAATCCCTTCTACTGGCACGGCGCCATTTTTCTGTGCCCGGAACGAATGCGTTCAATCGATGCAAAACATCCCGGTGCCTCTCGGTTCTTTCTGGTTCACGAATACGGGCATCTCGCTCTGCATACGGAGAACGAAGCTGCAGCAGACGAATGGGCTGCCAAACAGCTTGCCGCGATTCCAAAAGAGCGTGAAACACTGCGAGCTGTCCTGCAGCATTTCATGGACAGCGCCGAGGTCTACGATCCGCTCTATGGAACCGGAATCGATCGAGCATTTCGAATTGCAAATGCCGCGCGACTGCCGACCACCGACTGGCCCGCGCGTTTACGAGACGCCCTCAGCCTAGACGGGAGATGAGACGGAGTTTTGGTGCAGCGCGGTGAACAAAAAACTTTCGGATGTCGCGCAAAATCAGAAAGGGTTCGCACCGAAAATTTGAGCTAGAGTCCCTCATCCGATTATTATTAGCGGCAATTTTGCGAGAGCGGCTCCATTTAGTGCGCTTTGCAAAGAGTTTCTCGGCCGCTGAAGCACGTTTTCTGGATGAGTGCCACTCCGCACTTAATCAAAATTCCCTCATTGACTATTGAAGCTGATTTTTCTTAAAAGCGGACCAGGGGCTCGAAGGAGTTGTAATTAACGACATGAATGGGTCTGGTGTTCATTGGCGGTCCGTTTTCTCCCTCGGCCAATAACTTTTTCGATCAGACCGCCTGCGCTGAAGTAGTTTTCGTGCGATTTGCCCGGAATGACAATCGCATTCCGATTACGTTCAAAATTTTGTTTGACTCGTATGGGCGGCTTTTGATTAGAAAGACCGTGGCCCCGGGAGTGGCCCTCTTGAGAAATTTTTTATAGCTCGGAAGGGCTATCCTTCAAAGGATTTCTCAGTTTCAACCTAGAAAAGCCTTATTTTATGCGTTTTAAACTTCTCGTTGCGATAACTGCCTTAACCAGCTTCATCCGCGTCGGCATCGCCCAGCAGACGGCTGCCCAGCCGACCGGAGGCGAGCTCGAACGAATTACCGTCACCGGTTACATCATCCCGCGTGTCGGAGAAGGGCCGCAACCGGTTATTAGTTACGACAAAGACTATATTTCCAAGACCGGTCAGCAGACCGTCACCGACGTCCTGCAGAATCTGCCTGCCGCGACCGGGAACTTTAACCCGAACGTTACGACAGGATTTGGTTTCTCGCCTGGTTCAGCGTCGATTGGACTAAAGGGGTTGCCGCCGAACGATACGCTGATTCTCGTCGACGGACAGCGGTTCCCGGTGTCCGCCTTGCCCCAGCAGAGCACCGCGGGCGCGATCAGCTTCGTAGATATCAACCAGATCCCAGTCGCTGCAATTGACCGTATCGATTTCCTCAATGACGGCGGAAGCGCGACCTATGGATCCGACGCGGTCGCAGGTGTGGTGAACCTTATCTTAAAGGATGAGTACAACGGGGCCGACCTCCTGTATTACTATGGTATCAGCCAGAGAGGGGATTTCGAAGTTCATCACACCTCTTTGACAGGTGGTTTCACACAAGATCTTGGCAAGTGGGGAAAACTTAAAATGATCGGGGCGTTTGATTATTATGAGCAAAGCCCGATTAATTTTACTGATCGACCCTTTAACCGACTAGACGAGAGCCACTATAGTTCCCGGTACCCGGACCACCCTAACATTGTTAGCCCCCAAGGGACATTTAGCGATGCGGCTGGAAACACTTATCAAGTGCGTCCGGGTTCGCGAGCACCGATCACGGC
>JBKPCS010000068.1:0-19123 GCA_046727495.1 bacterium
GCGAATTCTCGACGGCGAGGTTTATCACTACCATTCGAAGATGATAATGAAAGATGCGAAAACCGGTGGCGCCTGGGCCTGGCATCAGGACTACGGTTACTGGTATCAGAATGGCGTCCTTTCACCCGATCTCTGCAGCGCATTCATTGCAGTTGATCCGGCGACTCGCGAAAATGGCTGCCTTCAGGTCATCGAGGGTACGCATCTGCTCGGAAGAATCGACCACGTTTTGACAGGAGAACAGGCTGGCGCCGACAAGGAACGCGTCGCCGTGATTCTTGAGCGTTTTCCGCTTGTTTACGTCGAGATGGGCCCCGGCGATGTGCTCTTCTTCCACAGCAATCTGCTCCATGCATCGGCTGAAAACACCTCCAATAAGCCCCGTTGGTCCATGATCTGCTGCTACAACGCGGCCCGCAACGATCCCTACAAGGAGTCGCATCATCCTAGGTACACGCCTCTGCATAAGGTCCCCGATTCCGCCATCCTCGAAGCGGGCTTGAAGCGCTTCGCCGATTCCACAGAAGACGTTGCTTGGCTAGAAGCCAGAAAGGATCAGAGCGCACGCAACCTGGAGCACAAGGCAGCTGAAAATTCTTAGCCTCTGACACCGTAATTGGCTGAAAGGACCCGTCATGTCACCACATCAACTGGGCTCATGCCGTCTCCGGATATCGTTCCCACGATTTCGTTCTGGCGTTTGCTGAGACAGTGCGCTTTGCCTGGCCTGGGGTTCGAAAGTAAGCCGGTAAGCGCTCCTAACAACGACTTTCAACAGCGTGCAATGGGAGTTTTGGGCACTTTCCAGCGGTGTCGATTTTGTGCGGCTTACCTAGCTTCCCAGCTTCTAGTTCGGGTCCTTTTTTCCAGAGTGGTTTCAGGCTTCGGCTCTTGAAAACCGACACAAATCTACTCAAATTGTCGTCCGATTAGGCGGGCGACCGCGTGACAGAATTTCGCGAACCTACTGTCCTTCCCATCGGCGGTAACGGGAAGCGCTCTTCCATCCCGCCCTGGAAAGCAGTTGTCGCCTGAAGAAACGAGCGATCGGTCCGAGTAAGCAATTTCAACAGACCACGCGGTTCCGTCGCACACGGCAGAATTCGGGTAATCAGCCTGCCAGCGCCAGACGTCGAGCCGGTCCAGTGCCCTGCGGAAGGCCTGCCACTGCTTGGCCGAAGGCTGTATCTTCTCGCTCTGCGGCTCCGGTTCCCGGAAGCACGACTCTCGCGGCGGCCAGTATGTGTAGATCAGACGATCGTTTTCTAACGTTACCTGGTAAGATGGGCCAAAGTATCCCCCGATACTCATGTAAAGCCGCTCCGGAAACGCTTTCACGATGGGATTTTTGGATCGGCCTAATGACTTTGCGTGGGCGGCATCAGGTCTTCGTCCCTCGTCGTTCTCTGATTCCTCCACGATCATAATAATCTCAAAATTGTTCGATTAGGTCATCTATGGCCTTGCCGATATCCGCTCGTTTGCGTTTTGCCGGTCGGCGGCGCTCTGCTTCGGCCCGAAGCTTGCACGCGGCGTCTCTCTTGACTCGCACCGTGAGTTGCTCGGTGTCGACAGTCTTTCGTCCAGCCCCTTCCCGGGGCCCTCCTCGTGTGCTCAACCTGTCACCTCCACAAAAACGGAAGTCGGCATATCCAGAAAAGCGTGCCAACACGCTTTTGAAAATCAACTGTGTTTTTCAGAGACGACTAAAAGCTTCGTCCTGCCGGATTGTCGCTTGGGAAACTGTTGAACTCCTTCTTGGTGGATGCCGGAGTTCGGGACTTACTCGCCCGAGCAACAGTTTTGATACCGAAAAGGGGATGTGCTGTTCAGTGCAATATCCGGCGATCACCAAAGATGTGGGGGGTAAAGCGAGCTTCTCAAATAGCAGATTGAAAGGCCGATGCCGTCCGTCAGGCGGCGCCGAGGATGGTAGCCGGCGACGCAGCCACACAGCGTCACAGCGCCGCAGTGATGAACTAGAAATGTGGAATAATTGCCAATTTTGCCGGCAGTATTCTGGCAGTGACTCTAGAAAAAGGAAAGCAAACCGAGGGGCCCAAAACTTACATAAGTGCCTCGGAAGGGGTGGGATTCGAACCCACGGTACGGTTACCCGTACGCCTGATTTCGAGTCAGGTTGGGCTCCCTACGTAAGTCGTTCTCCCTAGGCAAGTAACAGCACTGAAGAGCACCAAACTGCAAGAAATTCCCTGTTTAAGGGCGATATCGCCCTTAAACATAGTGATGGCCAGAACTGCTTCTCTGAAACCGCATAAGAACCGGGCGCGCGAAAGACTCGGCCTCACTCCTTGGGTCTTGAATATACCCCCGGACCTCTCTGAAACGGGCAAACGTTCAAGGTCTTATTGGGCTACCGAGCGCCAAGCGCGAGCGGAGGCGGAACGGCTCAAGACTCGCCGCCACAATTTCGGGGCTAGCCTAGGAGCCTTGAGCAGTTCCCAGATTGTAGAAGCGGCAGATTGTCGGGAACTTCTTTCCGATTTTCCCGAAGTCTCGCTCAAAGACGCAGTTCTCTATTACCGTCAAACGCTGCAAGGCCGTGCCAAAAGCGTATCGTTGTTGGATCTCTTCAACCGCTACCTCGATTTCAAACAGAAGCGTTCGGAGAAATATCTTCGGGAACTACGTATCACCCGTGACCGATTCCCGAGCCTTCACCCGATTCTGGTCTGCAACATCACTCATGAAACCCTGGAACCGTTGCTCTTGCCGTTGCCTAGTGGCAGCCGTAACGCAACCATGCGTTACTGGCGCGCCATATTCCGGTATGGAATTAAACGCGGCTATACCGCAACCAATCCGATTGATCGGCTTGATTTTATGGAAGCTGGCCGACAGGAGGTCGAAATTCTTGAAGTGGCCGAAGTGACTAACCTCTTGAATGCTGCGCTCCAGAATGATCTCGAACTACTCCCCTTTCTGGTTCTGGGCCTTTTTTGCGGCATTCGTCCTGACGGCGAGCTGCTCAAACTGCAATGGCGCGACATTGACTTGAAAGACCGCAGCGTCACTATTCGGCCAGAGGCGTCAAAAACGAAACGCCGCCGGTTTGTGGATTTATCAAGGAATGCGGTTGTATGGCTAACTGAATACCGGTTGCGGGGCGGTCGAGGAACCGGTCAGGTTGTCCCGTGGACTCCCGAGAACTTGCGCAAGCATCGGCTAGCCAATCGGGCCGCAGCTAAAGTAACGCGCTGGCCACAAGATGCGATGCGTCATTCCTATTGCTCGTACTGGTTAGCGCTGCATAAAGACGTCAATAAACTTGTCCTCCAATCTGGTCACAAAGACGCCGAGACTATGTGGCGGCATTACCACAAAGGCACCCGGAGAGAGGAAGCTGTGAAATATTGGGCGATCCGGCCGCCGCGTCGCTCACGGTCACGGAAGATTATTGCTTTCCAGGCTGCTTAATCGGTGTCTGCTTGATTTTCAGTTTTTCGTAAAACTCGGTCCGTTTTCGCTTAGCCCGATTCCGGATTCCGGCAATTTTTCCGATGTTTCCTTTGGTGTTGATCAGCGTATAAAAGGAACTGTCCGGAGTCGCATTTGACCAGAGATCCTTTATTCGCCAACGGTCCAGGAGCAGACGGGTGATGTCGTTATTGAGATTGAAGTCATCGATCACTCTCTGAATAGCGTTTTGAAGTGCTGGCCGCAGCGCCCAGAGTTTGTGTTCCCGAATCGAGGCATCAAGAACAACCTCCAGGGCTGCGCTCAGATGTTTCACACTCTGATCAATCTTCTCGCAGGTCTCGGATTCTTGCCGAATCTTTTGCATCTGCTGCAAATGTTCTGCGGTGAGCGGTTCACCGATGACATCGAATGGTGTTTCCGGCATGAAATTTTCCATTAATTGACCGGGATCCAGTCCGGTTTCCATGTAAATGCGGTAGGCCAAAGAAGCGCTCGGCTGCAGTTTTCCGGCTTCAACACTTTTGATCGTGATTGCGGCACAACCGACCATTGCAGCGAGCTTAGCTTGGCTGAGACCGTAGAGGTGGCGCGTAGTACGGAGGACATGAGGCGGAAGCGTCTTGCGATACATGGCTATTTATGAGCTACTCATAGATAAGCATATAGGGATAGCACTATCTATCTATTTTCTGAAGATCCGAATTCTCATTGCGATTGATAGATATGTCGATGTATCCATATAGTCATCAATCGGCATGACAACAACAATTCCGGACGCTACCGAGAAGTTACTGACCGAGGAAGAACTTCTGGCAGATGAGGCGTTGAAAAACGTCACTCGAACAAAGTTCGGACGGTTACGCCGCAAGGGCTTCGTCCCGTTTATCAAGCTTGGCCACAAGACCTACTTGTACCGAAAGAGCCGTGTTCTGGCTGCGCTGGCCAAACTGGAGAAACGCTATGGAAGCTGAAATTGTTAGCCAGCCGTCTCGAAGTTTTGATTGGAATGACCTGAACGCGAAACCGGTCCTCGATCGGTTTCTGTTAGTCGCAAATTGCAGGCACTCCGTGACCTGCATTATCCGCGTCTGCAGATCGAATTACATCCGGCCGCATTGACGTTGGAACAGGTCCGAGCACTGAACCTGCCATCAACACCACTCAAGGAAAGTGAACGGCGAGCCGACCATTGGCGGGCGGTCATGGATCACGAACAGACGGAGATCGACGCCTTGATTGCGCTGCGGCCGGATGCACTCCGGGAGATCGTCACTGAAGCAATTGTGCCCTTCTACGATCCGACATTAGCGGAACGCACTGAACAAGCACAGCATGAATGGGAGGAACAGGCAGCACAACTATTACATGATCATCCCAACTACCAAACGTCACGAGTTGAACTCGAACACGCACTAGCTGATTTGCGGACCGCTGCTGATCGTGTTCATACCATCCAAAACACAATCCGGGAACGCTTGACGGACCTGGAGCCGCCGCCGGTGGTGGTGCCGGATCCGGAAGTTTTCGAGGACGCACCGGAACCGCTGTTTTCCTGCCGGGACGATTACCTGACCGCAACCACTCGCCTGATCGCTCACAAGAGCCTGCAAAACGGAGATGGCGAAAGATGAAACTGCCCTCCTGGCCGCCCTGCCGCATTGTGAGTGAAGCTATCCTTTCGCATAACCTCCGCCACCCGGATGGTCCTCGGCTTGACCTGGAGTCGAGTCCGTGGCCGGAGCTGCATGCTGCTGTTCTGCGTTTCCTCCGACATCAACTGACCGATTATGATGAAGAACTTCGGCACCGGTGCCGGGACAAAGTCTATCGTGATCAGCTGGCTGCTGCTGTCACTCAAGCAGCTCATCGACAGTACACCTGGTTGCGGATCGATCGGGATCCGCGTCCATTTCAACAGGAGGAGTCGCACGACCTGTTGTTCGATCAGCTAGCCAAAACTCTCGCCCAACTTCACACCGCCAGAGACCACATCGAAAGCGCTATCCGCACACTCAAACGAACAGCTCCGGATCACAAAGCGGAGCTGCAACGGCTCCAGAAAGAGCTGACACTCATTAAAGAGGAAATCAGCTACCGCTATTCGTTGTTGACCAACGAAGTGCCGTCTCCCGACTTCTCACGCGCTGTGTTCTTTCGGCATTCGCCCTCACTGGTCGGCAGCTACCTTTTCGCCGGACACAAGTTAGCAGAAAGTCACACTCGGTATGCCGGGTTTCGCTGCCAGTTTTGTCATTTGGCCGTGATGCGCAGCAAACGAGCGTTACCGCTCGGACAAGGACGACTCGCTGTCGTCTATTCCTGCGGCTGTCAAAGCTACGCCTTGGAACCGCCCGCGCCTCATTATCGGTCTGAACCGGTCACAGCAGATTTCTGGCAAAAACTGGGAACGGAGAGGAACTAACGAAATGAAACTACCTTACGCCTTGTTCCATTGCCCCCGGTGCCATTTCTGGGTTGTTTTTAGTCGAGCTCCTGATTCTTCCGGCTGGATCTTGTCCTGCGAGTGTTTTCCAGATGGCGCTTATTCATGCGGTATTCCGGTCCTACAGGAACAGCGTGCCAAAGCAGCGGAAAACTGGGCTGAGATGGTCGACTCAACATTCCCTGACTTAGAAACTTATGACTAACTTAATGGATCTCATTACCGGCGGCGTTGTTAACCGGCCGCAAGGAATTGTCTGTTACGGTCCACAGAACACGCGGAAAACCGGTTCCTTTGTTTCACCAAAGACGCTCTTCGTCGACCTGGAGCGAGGGACTGACCAATACGCGGTAGATCGGATACACATCGACACCTATGAACAATTTATCCGGACGCTCGACCTCATCATCCACGAAAAGAGTACGTACGAAATCATCGTCGTCGATCCGATCGAGATCGCGGAAAAACTGCTCATCGGTCAGACGTGCAAACAGCTTAAAATTGATGGACTCGCCGGGATGCCGCACGGTGCGGCCTGGAATTATCTCCGCGAGAATTTCGATCGCGAGTTTTTGTCTCGATTCGATGAGATCAGACGAACCGGCCGTCACATGGTTGTTGTCGGGCATGCTCAGGTCCGCACCGTCACATTGCCGGGACTAGCTGAAGCGTACGACAAATGGGAACTCAGGATCGACAAACAAAACGCAGCAACACTGATTGAATGGGCCGATCACGTTCTTTTTTTTGACTGGGACATCCGCACTGCCAAGAACCGGGATGGTGTTGTCCGGGTATTAGGCGGCCGGGAACCAATTATCCAGCTGTTACCTGGTCCGGGCTGGATCGCCAAAAACCGAGTCGGGCTAACCGAACCGCTCAAAACCGGATTTGCTAACCTCGCACCGCTGTTCCAATCATCTGCAACAGCCGCAGAAACGCCGCAAACCGTCCAGGAAACGACGCAGCCTGCGCCGAGTGCATGACACCGGCCACCGACCGCGAGCCGCCAGGCGCGCCGCTCCAGGTCGATGCGGCCCCGGACAAACAACCGGTTGAACCGCTCCTGACCGATGAGGAACGCAAGGCGGTTGAAGCGATTTTCTCTGCTCTGCCTCAGGAAAGGTTGTTTCATTTCCTGCAAGTCTGTGACGCGATCAAAGACGGTCAGGACTGGGACGCGGCCGGAGCAGCTTATTTGCGCCGAATTCTAGCTAATCCGGAGGGCTTCAGAAATGCAGTTCTCGCAGTTTAGACAAGGGACCAAACGGCCTAGCAACCTTCCGAAATTTGCGGCCGGTTGCGTCTGGTTTCGTTCCTCCGATAACCCGAGCGGTGCCGCCGAACGCGGCACCAACATTGACGCCGTGTACCGTGACGGGCTGTGCCGGGACTTCATTTATTCGCTGAACCGCCACATTGAGGATGCGGACGTCCGCGCTGCACACTGGGCCGCTGATCAGACACTCGAAATAGCGAATGGTCACGCTGTACTGGCGCGCAAACCTGATTGTCAGGTCTCTATCCCGAGTTTTCCGATTCCTGGCGAAGTCGATGCGCTCTGCCCGTCGCTGTTCACCAGCTTCGATGTGAAGTCAGGCCAGTGGTACTAGTACGAGCTCCAATTTGCCGCCTACGCGCTCGGGTTGATGGAGAAGTATTTTGCTAAACGTTGGACGGTCTGGGCGCTGTTTTGCGATCTCCGGCAATTCTTCCGCTACCGATTCGAGTACGAACAGACCAAGGCGCGCGTCCTCGCGATCAGTGCCGCTTACGACGCCGGAGGTCCACCGAAATTTAACGCATATTGTTCCTGGTGCGCGAATGCGCCACATTGTCCAGTCTTGATAAACAGGGCGGATCATGCTCTCAGCTTAGTTGAACAGCCTCACTTCGATTTTAGCGCTGTCCTCAATGATCCGAAAAAACTCGGTCCGTTTCTGTCTGCCATTTATGCGACGAAACCATTAGTAAAACCAGCCGAAGCGAAAGCAAAAGAATTTATCCGCCAACGGCAACCAGTTCCAGACTGGGCACTGATTACGCGGGCATCAAATAAATATGTGGAACCAGTGGCATTACTGCCACTGGTAGACCGTCTGGGTGCACTTCCCGTTCTGCTTAGACAGGGCAATCTCAGCGCAGCTAACTACGAGGATTTGTGTCGGATCGCTGGGATCCCAGTCGATCCATCTGTGATCAAGCAAGGAAGCGGAACAACGTACTTACGCCATCAAACTAACCACAACTAACAAATGCTGACTCAAGAACTAGTTAGAGACTTATTCGATCTAGATGAAGCTTCCGGCAAACTTTATTGGAAACTTCAGCCTAACAACAGTGTCTTCGCAGGCTCCGAAGCTGGTTGTTTAGACAAGTCAAGCGGTCGCATTCGAGTAGGAATAAACTATAAGGAGTATGCTCGAAGCCGGGTCGTCTTCCTTTATGTTAACGGCTATTTACCGAAGCAGGTGGATCATATCGATCCCGATCAGGTTAACGATTGTCCCTCTAACTTAAGACCGGCAACTCATCAGCACAATCGCTGGAACCGTAGAGGATGGTCGAAAACAGGATTACCAAAAGGGGTTTCCCGTTCTGTGGCAAAAGCGAACCCATTCCGGGCGTATATCAAACACAACCGCCACACCTGTTTTCTAGGATATTTCCAAACCGAAGAAGCAGCCCATCAGGCTTATGTCCGAGCAGCTAAGGCAATTCACGGCGAATTTCTCTGCCCTAAGTAAACCGGCGACGACTGAGGAAACCTTCGGCTGTCTTATCCGACGCAAGATCCAAGCAATGATGACGGTCAATGGCTCACGCTAACATTAACGAACGCCGTCAAGCGGTTGCCCGGGTATTAGCCGCCAATAACGGCGTGCTCTCGTGGCGGGCTGTTCTTACCTTAGCCGAAGCGTTTGGCTGTTCGGAATCCGCGATTCGGGCTGATGTCGAAGCGCTGACTCAGAAGAAACTACGTCCTGCTCTTAAAATTTAAGAGGGGGGTCTATCTAAAGTACCGGGGGAGAGGTCTTGCACCGCCTCATCTGCGCAACTGGAGATCGACCACTGAACTTGATTCCAATCGTTCAGTCGCAGTAAATATCTGCTATGGCTCATGGCGGCAGAGCTCCCGACTCGCATGAGAAAATTCAATGGTACATCCCCGCTGACCTTGCCCTTGCCGTTCGACAGGAAGCTGCCAGACTCGATGTTGGTCCGGGCCGACTGGTTACTCAACTACTGCGCGAGCGCACAGGCCGCCCCGATTACTGGATCGGCCCTTGAAGTTTATCCGGAAAGCAAAAATCCAAATTTCGAAAAACGAGATTTTCCATTGAAGAGCTCTCACCATAGCTGGCGGGAGTTGAGTGTTTACCTCAGAGAAACTCACTCGGCCTTCCTATGATTCCTGCTTCGATTACTGTTCCGTTGGCGGTCCCACTGTGCTAAAATTTTCACCTTGTGGCTCAAGAGGAAATCCCACCAAGGGAACCGGCTCCGGTTCGAAAAGTGATTCAGATTTCTAGTATGATGCATCGAGAGAGGGATTGGGCGTTTATCGCCCTATGCGATGATGGGTCATTGTGGCTTTATCATGGCTCATGGTCGCGAATTGAGAATGTACCGCAGACTACTGATCTCCAGAGTGGTTTAGACGAATAAAGAGGATTATCGTGCCGCCTTGCGCTTCTTCAGCCTTCGCTATCCCAAGGTCAAGGAGATCCTGACAGACTGGAGCAACAATTGAATCGTGTCGTCCTCTATCGTCGCCTCCATTATCCCTCACTGGTTGGGCTGGCTTCTCCTGGCCGCCTCGCTCGATGGGTTTTAAAAAAAATTGACCGGCTTGACGGCAGTTATCGGCGACACATGACTCCAGAGGAGATTCAGGCGGCGATGCGGCTTACCACAGCCGGAGTCCTGAAAAAGCAAGAAATGCCGCAGTTTCAAGCGCTGGAACGATGGGTAAAGGACGCGAAGGAGTGACTCTTTTCCCCGCACAAAATTCCAAAAATTTTCGCCGCCCGGGATAGGTTCTTTCAAGCGATCGATTTTCCGATCGGGGCGCTTGCGAGCCCCAGCTTTTGAAAATGTTATGATATTAAAAAGGTAGTAAATCCAAACCGGATTTGGAACAAGAAAATGAGTCGTAACGAAAATTTCGCTGAACGGCGGGCACTGGTTCATCGGTTTGCTCGTTCTGGCGTCAGATTCGAGCCCTCGATTATCCGAGCCTTTGCCAAAGCGTTCGGGTGCAACACGGTCAGCATCTACCACGATCTACGGGTGATAGAATCGGAGACCCGGGTGCCTCTTGATCAACGCGCCGCAAGATGCAGCTGCTCCGACTAACCGATAAAATGGATATTCTCTGAAGAGATGCCGAAAGGCCGTCGATCGAGTATCAGTGTTCTGAATGAGAAAGCGCGACGGCTGCGCAGTGAGCGTCGACGATTGAAACGCTGGGAACGGCGCAGGCAAAAGGCCGATACGAATTATGGGACGTAAAGCCGAGCCACCACTTGATTTAGCGGTCCCGATCGGGACGGTAGCGCTTTCCGGATTGTTCGGCATCAGCGTCAACAAACTGATTGCGCTGACCCATGCCGGTGTTTTGCGGCTTTACCGGGATACGGCTGGGATGTTGGTCAGCGGCAAATATCTGCTTAATCAATCGATTGTCGATTACACCCGGCATTTGCGCGGACTGAATGAAGCAAGTCCGCGCAGCCATTTTGAAGAAGCGCGAGCCCGTCGGGCACCGGCGGCAGCAGCGGTCAACGAGCTCCGGGTTGAGCGGCTGAACGCGCACCTGATCGATGTCGATCCGGCGCTGGAATGCGTTGACGCGTTGGTGTTGCGGTTCCGGGCGAAGCTGCTGGCGTTTGTGCCTCGGATGGCGCGGGAAGCTTACGGTGCGGTCAGCGCAGAAGACGCTCACGAGAAGGTGGAGAACCTGGCGGGCGAAATCCTGGCTGAACTGCGCAAGATTGGGCCACAAGACTTGCAGAAGCCTGGTTTGCGGGTGTTAGGATCGACCGAGAGCTCCACCGATGAAGAGCCGAGCTGATGAGCGTCCCAGATGGGCGCGCCGGTACGATACGCTAGCCGCTCGGCGGCTGAATAGTTTCCGGCGTGCCGTAATCGGAATTGTCCGGTACCGGTTGGAACCGCTCAGCTTCGAGAGTGTCAGCGAATGGGCTCAAAGCAACCGGTATCTGCCTGTTACCGCCTCGGAGCCGGGCCGCTACCGGATCACGCGCTGTCCCTATCAGATCGGGATCATGGACGCGTTCAATAGTCCTGGGGTGCGCGAGCTCACGGTTATGGCGGCTGAACGGGTCGGTAAATCGACCATTGCATCCAACATTCTGGGGTTCATCATCGACCGGCGGCCGTGCGGTGTCCTCTGGGTGATGCCGAATCAGCTGGCTATGACCGATTTCGTGCGGGATGAGGTTGAACCGATGGTCAACGCCAGTGTCCGATTACGGGCCAAGGTCGGCATCGGTCTCTATCGGGAAGGCTCGAATTCGGTCCGGCGTAAAACGTTCCAGAACGGGTTTGTGACCTTTGTCGGCGGTGGCAGCCCGACCAATATTGCTTTCCGGACAGTCAAAGTGGTCGTGATCGATGAGGTGGACAAACTCAAAAATCTGCCGCGTGAAGGTGACGCCGATTTATTGGTGTCAAAGCGGGTCTCAACTTTCACCGATGAGGGTGTGGTGTTGCGGTTCAGTAAACCGAGTGTGGAAGGCAGCTCGCGGATTGACCGCCACTTTCGAAGGGGCACCATGAGCCGGTATTATCATGCTTGTCCGGCTTGTGGTCAGTACCAGGTCCTGCGCTGGGGTCTGCTTCATTTTGACGATGCCACCATGCGCTGTGAAGCGTGCGGTAAACGGCATGATCAAGACACCTGGTTAGCCAGTGCCGGTGAATGGCGCGAGAGCGTTCCCAACATTGCGCACAAAAGTTTTCATTTGTCTTGTCTGGTGTCGCCTTTTATCCGGTGGACAACGTTGATTGAGGAATTCCGGGCGGCCAACGAAGCGTTGGAGAGTGGTGACGTTTCGTTGATGCAGGTTTTCGTCAACTCGCGTTTAGGCGAATGTTTCGGCGGTATGAGTGAGAACCGGCTTGACCCGAACACGCTCTATGCACGCCGTGAATATTTTGGTGAGGCCGAAGTGCCGGAAGGCGTCATCGGTCTGACCTTGGGTGTTGATACGCAAGATGACCGGTTCATTTGGCTGCTTTCCGGCTGGGGCCGGAGCAATGAGGTCTGGCAACTGTACACCGGTGAGATCATGGGCGACATGGCCAGTGAGGATCCCTGGGACGAGCTGGCGCAGCTCTTGGAGCGGCTCTGGTACGATAAAGACGGCAACGCCTACCGCTCATTGGTGAGTTGCCTTGATGTTCAAGGCCAGCATTACCAAAGAGCGGTTGCGTTTGTGAAAGCGCGCGCCTGGAAACGGCTGCGCGGTGTCCGGGGTCTAGGCATCGACAAACGCAAGAGCGCCAGCGGCGCGCTCTCGGTCATCCGCAATGTCTACCGGGATAAGACGCTCGGGGTACCGATCCAGAATCTCGATGTCGATTGCGCTAAAACCATGATCTCGGTGTTCCTTTCCCGAGCCGAGAAAGGTCCTGGCTATATGCATTTGCCCTGTGGTCCGGCTGGGCAAGAGGTGCGGGGGTTTACCCTTGATGTCTGTTCGGAGTTCACTGCCGAATATCGCAAGAAAACGGTCATCAACGGTTACCCGGTCTATTCCTGGCACAAGTATTACGGACGCGCTAATCACCGGCTGGATTGTTTTTCTTATTCGCTGGCCGGAGCACTTTTGAGCAAGGTCAAGTTCGATACTGCGGAACCGCAACGGACTCGGGCCGATCAGACCGGGAGCAGCAGCAGCCCTGCAGGTGCACTGGCTCAAGGTCCAGAGCAGCCGGTTCGCTACGGTGTGATCAATCCGCGTACCGGCCAACCGTTGCAAACAAGAGAGCAGGATCAACCTTGGGGCGTGCAAAAGAGTTCGATGCTACCGCCTGATTTTGAGCCGCCCCACTGGTAGCAGTACTTCCTTTTTTGGGGTTGCCAGCGTAAACTCTCACTTTGGCTATGAGCGCTGAAGTTTCTTCTCCACCTCGCCGAACGCATACCGAAGCCGATCTTCTTCGCTACGATCCGGAAGGCGATATTAGTGAGCTGTTGATTGGCTGGGAATCAAGCTACCGGTACGACAATCCGGAAAAACGCAAATTCATCGGTGGCCGGGAAATAACGGTTGCTGAATTGATCAAAGAGGAGCGTGCTGATTATGAGCACCGGTTACGGGAAAAGATCCGTCAGGTGCACACTCAGCAGGCGCAGGCGTTGGAATCGCAGCGGAAAGCTGAACAAGCGGCGCAAGATGCTTGGGCCGGTAAACCGCGCGCCGAGCTGGGGCAAGCGCTGGTTGCCTATGACGTGTGGGTGCTGAAGAATCAGGAAGCGGAACGGATTTTGAGTGAAGCGCACACCAAAAAGAGCGATCTGACCGCTAGCCAAGCGCCACTGGGGCAACTCAAGAAAGCCTTAGCTGACGCCAACGCCGAGATTGAAGCGGCTGAGATCCGGTTAGGGCAGATCCGAACCGAAGGCCAGCCGGTCAAAGCCCGGTTGGAAACGGCGCTCGGTCCGGCCGGTGCTGAACTGCTCTTGCGCCGGAATAAGGAACAGGAAAAACGGACTGATGCAGCTCTGAACATATTGCAGACGGTCCGGTTTGATTCTGACGCTTTAGATCGCCAGTTGCGGATCTATGACCTGCGCCGGTTGGCGGCTTGTGCTGCCAGTGTGACCCGGCTGGAGGGAATCCGGTTTGATGGCTACCGGTCCGATATCCGGACGCAGGCTCGTGATCTGTTGAGTCTATTTGAGAAACTCGACACCGAACTTTCCTCGCAGCAGGAGCCCCTTTGAGAGGGAAACCGAATCAGACTTGCGTCCCACCTTCGTCATTGAACCGGACAAGGTTGCCGTACTTGGTCACGATACTGCCAATCAGTGCGCGGTTGAGGATGTTAGCGGCGATCCGGGTATAATAGTCTCCAGTCACTTTCTCCTGTTCCTTGAGTCTATTGAAAGCTTCCCTGGGGATAGAGCATTCGATCCGGACATCGCCGAGTTTGGGTCGGCCCCGGCGTCTGGTCTGGGATGCCATAGAGTCATACAAATAGCATGCCCGGATGGCTCCTGGCCAGTCTGCGCCCGAGCCCTGTTTTTACCGGGTGTCAGGATAGCGGACAGGACCATCAAACGCGATCTTGCGCCGTTTATAGAAGCCGTTTCGCCAGAATTTCTGCTGCTCTCGCTATTTCGTGCTTAGACAACGGGGGTTGCTGTTGACCAGAGCTCCTCGAACCGTGCAACTACCTCAGGAGGTCCAGGGTCGATACTCGAATCGCTCTTGCCCAGATCTTTGAGCGAGTGTCCAATATGCCAGACGGTTTTATGGTCAACGATGATATAGCGAGCATGAATGTCTCTCAGATCGCAGAGACGAAATTGGATTCGTCCGAATTGCTGGGCGAAGTCCTGATAGGCTTGCGTCGTGGCATTATCTCTCAACTTGTCACTAATCAAACGGATCTGTGCCGATTGGCCGCTAACCTCCAGCAGGTCAAATACCTTGGACCCAAGATAGGCGTCGATTATATCAATTGATTCCGTGGCTGACTCGAAGATTGCTCTCACTGCTCGGTTGCCGCCGAAGACGTCGCCCTTTTTTAGAAATAGTCTCTGCGTTTGTGCGGCTTCAAGGTTGGCGCAGATCAGATCGATTTCCGCAGACAGTTTCGGTTTCAACCGATTGAGGTGCTCAGCAAATCCGGAAGGAGATGGTAACGACCCAAGATCAACGCTTGATCCTAGTGGCCTAAGGGAATGTTGCATCTCGAGAGCTGAAGTATCACGAAATCTTTCTAATCTCTTGAATAGATCCGCCGCAAGACGGTCGCAATGTTCGATGTAGGCACCGTCAAAGACTTTTCGAAATAGGGAAAGGATTTCTTCGGCTCGCTCAGTGAGTGCATTTCGTAAGGTTGTAAAGACTACATGTTGAACTGTCACACCCGCCTCGCGCCCTATGGCAACCATTTTGGCGAGCGCGCTCTGTTGCAGGCCGTGAAGAACAATCGAGTCATTGATTTCTAGATGATCCAGCATCGGTCTGAGAATCTCCGATCGCTCAAAGCTAGGCTCAGGACTTTCGCTCATGCTCGCAGCTTTCGTTTTGCGGCAATGGCTAAGTCGTGATCGTTCTGTAGACCGAGCCAGAATCGTGCAGTCGTACCGAACACGGCAGCTAGCCGCAAAGCAGTATCGGCCGTGATCGCCCGTTCACCTCGGATGATCTCACTGACCCGCATCCGATCGACCCCCATTTTTTCGGCCAGTTGCGTCTGGTTCAGGTCACGTGCGAGCATGAATTCCTGTTCCAAGATTTCACCGGGAAGAACTTCAGCCGGTCCGAGCGGAACCCCTTTAATGGTAATCGGTAATTTCGACATTGTGCGCTTGGCCTTCATCGAAGGAAAAACAGATTCGGTATTGATCATTGATGCGGATCGAGTATTGCCCTTCTCGGTCGCCTGCGAGTTTCTCCAAGCGATTACCGGGCGGCGCAAACAGGTCACGCAACTCTTGAGCGTTGTTCAGCATCATCAGTTTCCGCAACGCAATCTTGGCAATCGATCCGAACTTGCGGCTCTTTCCTTCCACCCACAGTTTCGCGGTTTCTTTTGAGCCGAAGCTGACAATCACCTTGCCTCTTTCTTGTAGTGCGAGACACTACAAAAGTCAATTCTGCGCCTTTTGCGGTACTCCGGCGCGCGCTGCTCGAGGTCGAGGTAGAGGTTATACAGATCAATGAACGGAATCGAAGCGGACCGGAGACGAAGCCGTTTTTCGCTCTCGATTTCAATTTTAAGGGCGATTTAAGGGCGATGAAATTTCTGAAAAGCTCCTTTTACGCGGTAAAGTGTAAAAAGTGGTGTCGCTCGTAGATCCTTTACTAGAGCCATTTAACGAGCCACGGAAGGGGTGGGATTCGAACCCACGGTACGGTTACCCGTACGCCTGATTTCGAGTCAGGTGCCTTCGACCAACTCAGCCACCCTTCCGTCTGCGAATCAGGGTTCGCAAGATAGACGTACGCTTGCGCCGCGCAAGGTGAATTCCTCACGAACCTGGTTTGAAGGCAGTCGAACCGGCACTGTTTCCATCATCGACACAGCCAGTAATCAGGTTTTGCCGACCTCGATCAACATCGGCCCTGCCGTCTATCCGCAAGTTGTTACGTTCGCTCCAGATGGCTTGTTTGCGTACGTTGGCAATTATTCATCAACAGCATTTCGTTTGTATCGACCTCAAAAAATCAGGCCGTTGGCTCGCTTTTGACCCAGGGAATTGGACCCGCCGGCATTTCGATTACGCCCGATGGCAAAAAGGCCTATGTGGGAAACTGGGGAACCAATGGAGATGGAATGACTGTTTCCGTGATCGAAACTTACATGCCAAAGGTCGTCAAGACGATCGACGTCGGACTGGGGCCATCACAGTCCGCAATTACTCCGGATGGCAATTACCTTTTCGTCCCGAACCAAGGGGCAAAATCCGGTCCGCCTACTAGCAACACTGTAGTAGTCGTCGATACACGAACGGATACAGTTATTGGCAGACCGATCCTTGTTGGCAACGCTCCCGGCTATGTCGCCATAACCCCGAACGGCAAATACGCGTACGTCACAAACGGCGATGATGACACAGTCTCTGTCATAGATGTGGCTCGCGCGACGGGGCCATTCTATACGTTTCGGGACTTGGGAACCCTAGGTGGTAAGTTCAGTCAGGCGAATGGGCTGAACAATGATGGAGTGATAGTTGGCGAGGCGCAGGACATTAAGGGAAAATATTATGCCTTCCGCTTTGCGAACGGTGTCATGCAAAATCTCGGAGTCCCAAGCACCGACAAACAGAGCAAGGGCAGCTTCGCGTCGGCGGTGAACAACGTTGGGGCTGCGGCCGGCACTTATTCCAACACTCACACGGGCTCCATCCATGCCTGCATTTTCGCGAATGGGAATGTGACCGATGTCGGCTCGCCTGGCGATATTAGCTCGGGCAATGGCATTAACGATCAAGGCTGGGTCGTTGGGTCGGTGGCCAACTTCACTGACCAAGATTATCACGCGTTTCTGTTTCGGCCTGGCTATAGCAGAGTAGAAGACCTCGGAACGCTTGGAGGAACAGGTTCCGAGCCTACCTTCGTCGATAACCTCGGTATAATCACAGGCTTTTCCCGAGATGCGATGGGTAACGTGCTTCCTTTCTTTGCTCAAGTTTCCACAAATACGCCTAACTTGACCGAGCTTCCAACGCTTCCAGGAGGCTCTTACGGGCAAGCTTGGGCTTCCGCAGAGCTGCCTGGAGACGTTGTGGCTGTCGGAGTATCGGGCTCCGCTCAGCATGCTGTGAAGTGGTCGCTTACGACGACCGGTTACCCAATCACCGACCTGGGAACATTGCCTGGGGATGATTTGTCGTCCGCCTACTCGATCAATTCAACCGGACAAATCGTCGGTTCCTCCGGGAACGTTTCTGGAGGCGTCTCCCACCCTTTTGTCTTCGAGAACGGCTCCATGAAAGATCTAAACAGCTTGGTGGACGGATTACCCTCAGACTGGAGTCCCCAATCCGCGACCGCAATAAATGACTACGGCCAGATCTGCGGATGGGGATTTGCTCCTGACGGAACCCACGCCTTTGCGTTGAGTCCGACTCGGCCGAACATCCTGGTCGGTACCCTTAACGGTTCGCCCTACGAAAAGGCCTATTTCTTGAGCTGGGTTAGCTATTCTCATTTCGTACCGCTGACCGACGGCGTGGTGGTCTCGAATGAACAACCAACCGCGTCAATCTTGTGGGGTACCACCCAGGCAAGAAGGCAAATCTGGGCAACATTCTCTTCGGCTACTAATCCCGCAGGCTTTGCGATTACCCCGACATCGGATCGATTCACCCTTCAGGCAACCGATAGCGATATGTATGTGCTTCAGGAAAGCTTTAATCCGCACGATCCATATGTCGCCGGAATCGGAGCTTCAAACATGCGATTGCTCTGGTTTAATCCTGCAACCCAATCATTGGAAAACGCTGTCCTAGGAAACACGGGAACCGCCAATAAACCTGCCTTCAAGTTAGGCGCATTCGATCCTCAAACAGATTTCCATTTGGGAACTTATGCGGTCGATCCGGTCAGGAATGTCGTCTGGGCGGTCATCAATCATGATTAATAACGCTTCCCGCACCCTTCCATCTGCGAATCTGGGTTCGCAAGATAGACGTCCGCTCCACGCGAGCAAGCCGATTTAATCTCGACACCAGTGAAGATTTGGCCGAAGCGAAGTGAGCTTAAGGCTTCGGCTGAAGATCGGCTTTGCCCGTCTGAAGATCGACCGGTGCTGATACATGCTCCTGAACGATCAGCCATTTGTCGCCGGTTTTTCGATAGACATCGGTAACACGCACCGTCACATCTCTCGATCCGCCAGCTTTCGTTTTCCCGACAGAATGCTGGAAGCTGTAGCTGTAGGCTAAATTTCCGTCGACATTGACCGCAAGGTCCTTGACCTCGAACAACGTAAACGGACCATCTATCAAGGCGAATAAACCCTGCCAGTCTTTTTTATAAGCATCCCAGCCGAGGTATTCGCGACGCGGTACAACGTCGAAAAAGACCAGACCCTGAGAATGCTCGTAATTCTCCATGACCCTGTCGACGTCCTTAGCTTTGAACGCTTCGGCAAAGCGTCGCTCCAAGGCGCGAATTTGAGCCTCATCGTTTGGCTCTGCGCAAGAGATTGTGCGAACGCTGAAGAACAGAACCGCAAACGCGGTGATGACCAGTAGTGAGCCTGAAATACGTGATACTCGAGACATACATAACCTCCTCCGTGTGGCGTAAGAACTTGTTCCAAATAAGTCAGTCGATCGAATATGTTCCGGCTGCAATCGGAAATCACGCGTCTGGGGAAGACTCAAAAAAGGATTTTTAAGCAGAAGGTCACAAAGAGGCGATGCCGCAACCAGGCAGCAGATTTCAGAGCGCCGTGACAGTGTTATTTTCACGCGGAGGTCGCGGAGTAACGCAGAGTTCCGGACTTAGATTATTCTTTCCTCTG
>JBKPCS010000069.1:0-11267 GCA_046727495.1 bacterium
GTTAGGCGTCTCGTGGGCTCGGAGATGTGTATAAGAGACAGGCAGTCATCAAATGCGTAGCCGGTATGGTACCATTCCGCCCAGTCTTTCAGTTCCGGTCGTGATTCTTCAATGGCTTCGAACAACGATTCCGCAAAGCTGACATCGAAAGGAACCAACCGGAGTTTTTCTCCGGCGATCAGAATGAGGGAGCGATAGTCAATATTCATTGATTGGTCGACCAGCCTGCCATTTTAAGAATCACAAAGAACATATCGCTGCATGACCGCATTTTCGAAGCGGCCTACTCGAATAATCACTGGATCGGCCGACCTTGAGAGAGACACTTTAGCTATCCCCGCGGTATGCGGCAGCAAAACCATCGTCGTCGCATTGTTTAACGACTGCGTTTCGCTCCGCCTCAAAGGCACCAGAAAACAGAAAGCCTAGGAGCCCCGCTCGGGCACAACTTTGCTTCATTGCTTGTAAACCTCGAAGTGGAGGGCAAATGGCTCTTTCTCAACGAGGAAATCATCATCAAAATCATAATAACGAGCCGTTTGGTAGGTTTCTCCGGCAAATCTTTTGATCGCTTCGACATCGTCCCAGAAAGTTAACATCTCAAAGTGAGCAACGTTTCCATCAACGCGACATAAACAATACGCTCCCCGGTTACCTTGGGTTCGTTCATACTCCGGCAATGCGACGCTGCGCATTTTCTCCAGGTATTCCTCACTCTTTTCCAGAGGAACCCGCCCGTGCCAAATCCTAGCGATCATCTTCATGCCTTAGCACCACTCACAGCCTCCACAAGAGCTATATCGGGTTTGGCTTGGAGTGAGGTCTCGACCGCTAGCGTAGTGGCGGCCGCACAAGGTCGCGCTGAAGCGCACGATACCGACGATTGACCATGGCGGGCTTCGAACGGAAGACGGAAGATGGTGGACGGTCGACGGAAAACAGCCGCACTGTAAGCGCAGCTCACTCTGCCAGCTCGGTTTCTGGGGCGAATCCTCTGCGCAAGGTGTTTTCGGTGACCACGCGAGGAAATGTAAAATGGAGTAGATAATCGCGCCCGCCCGCTTTAGTGCCGCCGCCCGACATTTTGAAGCCGCCGAACGGATGCCGCCCAACAATTGCTCCGGTAATCGGGCGATTGATATAAAGATTGCCGGCTAAAAGCTCTTCACGCACACGAGCAACGTTTTCAGGACTTCTTGAATAAAAACCGCCGGTGAGCGCGAATGGAGTATTGTTCGCGATTTGTATCGCCTCGTCCAAATCGCGCGATTTTAGAACCGATAGTACGGGCCCAAAAATCTCTTCCTGAGCTAGCCGAGAACGCGGATGGACATCCGTGAAAATGGTAGGCGGCACAAAAAATCCTTCCAACCCCTTGGGAATCTCCGCCTGGAAGGCGACGGTATGTTCGCGTTTTCCGAGCGCGATATAACTGTCGATTTTCTCTTTCGCCGCCCGATCAATCACCGGCCCGACATCTGTATTCGGATGATCCGGTAACCCGACCTTTAACGCGGCAGCCGCTTCGACCAACCGGGGCAGCAATCGTTCGTGTACATCCCGAACGGTTATCAAACGAGAGAGCGCAGAACATTTCTGTCCTTGGAATCCGAACGCGGAATGAATGATTCCCAGCACAGCTTCATCCAGATCAGCATCCGTATCGACGATCAGCGCATTTTTGCCTCCCATTTCGCAAATGACTTTTTTCAGATTTCCTTGCCCTGGATGCGTGACACCCGCGGTCTGCCAAATCTGTGTGCCGACCTCGCGCGAACCGGTAAATGCGATGAAGTCCACATCGGGATGAACTACGAGGAGTGATCCTACTTCTTCGCCTGTTCCGGAAAGAAAGTTTGCGACACCATCCGGAAGACCGGAGTCGCGTAATATCTCCATAAAAAGAGCACCGATGACCGAGGACTGTTCCGCCGGCTTGATTATCACGGTGTTGCCACTGACCAGAGCTGCGACAGTCATCCCGCAGAGGATGGCAAGCGGGAAATTCCAAGGTGCGATGATCGCGCCCACTCCACGGGGAAGATAATGCTCGATACTGACCTCGCCCGGAACATCCTGGGTTAATCGACCTCGCCCGAGGCGGCGCATTTCTTCAGCGTAAAAAACGCAAAAGTCGATCGCTTCGACAACGTCGGCGTCCGCTTCTGTCCACGTCTTGCCGACTTCGAAGACCTGCCAGGCTGCCAGCTCATATCTCTTGGCCCGCATCTTGTCCGCCACCCGTTCAAGGAATCGCGCTCGCTCGGCCACAGACGTTCGACTCCATTTCGCGAACGCGCGCTTGGCGGCACCCACCGCATCGACCACATCAGGAGTACTTCCAAGTGCGACGTTGCCGACGAGCTCTGACGGCTGAGCCGGGTTAATCGATGGCATTTGACGCTCGGGCGTTCGCTCCTTGCCATCGATGATGAGCGGATAATTTTTGCCGAGCCTGCCTCGGACTGTTTCGAGAGCTTCGCTCATTTTTTCGCGGGCAGTAGCCAGAGCGAAATCGGCTGGCGGTTCATTTACAAAACGCGGCTCCGCAAATGATGGCTCCACTCGCTGACCGTTTGTTGCTGCTGAAGCTGGCGCTGCGGCAGGGTCTTCCAGCAATTTCGTCAATGATGTATTGGCTCGGAATTTCGCCTGAAGGAAGCCCTCGTTCGAGGTATTTTCTAATAGCCGGCGAACCAGGTACGCCATACCGGGGACGAGTTGGCCAACCGGGCAATATTCGCGGACACGTTGACCCAGTCGGACAAGCGATCTTCGGATCGGAGTCGCCATCCCGTAAAGCATCTGGTACTCGCAGTCACCTGGCTTCAGTCCGAGCTTCTGCGCATACACCATCGCGTGCGCGATGCTCCTGACATTGTGTGAGGCGAAAGCGGAGTAGACGATTTCATGATTGTCGAGCAGCAACCGGCTCACTCTTTCAAAGTTCGCGTCGGTGTCGGGTTTAGCGACATAGACCGGAACGTCCCAGGTTCGTTGCGCGGCAATGACTTTTTCGTAATCCCAGTAAGCGCCTTTGACCAGACGCACCGTAAACTTGCGCCCAATCTTCCTTGCCCAGACAAGCATCTTTTCCGTGTCTTCGTATGAGTCACGAAGGTAGGCCTGAATAACAACTCCAAGGTGGCGATAGTCGGCGAACTCAGGATCAACGCAAAGTCTCTTGAATAGCTCGAGCGTCAGGTCTTTGAGACCGTAGTGCTCCATGTCGAGGTTGATGAAGGCGCCGTGCCGTTTCGCCCGCAACACGATCGGACGCAGGCGCGCCATTATTGCGTCAATGCTGGCGTCAGGGTCGGTTATTTGAACCCGCGCACAGAGCGCAGAGATTTTTACCGAAACATTCACGATCGGAGGTTCGGTCGCCGCCAATGGTCCGCTCGCTTTCCAAGTTCGCGTGTTTTTGGCCAGGAAGTCGAGTAAGTCGGCATATTTGGCGGCATACTCGTCGGCTTCGCGGTCGCTCACCACAGCCTCGCCGAGAATATCAACAGTGAACCGGGCTTGCTCGCGCCAGATCTGTTGCAGGTTCGGGAAAGCCGACTTGCCATCCGATCCGGTGATGAAGAGGTTGGCCATAGCGAGCACATTCTTACGGATGACGGTGGCGGGGATCGCCGGAACAAGCCCGCCGACCTTGAGCGCACCTCGCATCAGTCCCGACACAGGAGCTTTCGCATCTTTGAGGTACTCGCTCATATGTTTTACAACGTCTTCTGCGGAAGTCAGCGTGGGCAAGACATCAACGAAACGGAACATCTGTGTCTTGAACGATTCATCGCGCATCGACCAATCCATTAGCCGCCCATAAAAGTCGCCCTTCTTGAATAGAGCCGGAGAATTTTGTTCCTGATCGATGAGGCTGAAAATCTGTCTGCCAACTCGTTCGATTTCAGGTTGAAGGGAGGAAACGGTACTCATTGAATCGGGGATGCTACATACTGCAAACTGCGTGGAAAGCAAAGGGGCGAGGGGGGTGTCGTATCGGCGTGTCGGCGTATCGGCGTCGAGCGCGTAGGTGTGGCGTGCGCGCGAAGGATGCGACGACAAGGGCGCGAGATCGATGGATGGCCCTTCTGCGCTTGCGAGAATTAAAGCCCAAAATCAAGCGCGATCTCAAGCTCAAAGGCTACCGTACCGCTCTGGACGCCTCGAATGCCGATACGCCGATACGCCGATACGCCGATACGCCAGCACGCCGACCCGCCGACACGCTACACGCTTCCCCGCGCTCGCAAAGCACGCACAAACTCCAACCCGGCGGGAATGAGGGAAACCACCAGTATCCCAAGGATCACCAGAGAGAAATTCTTCTGAACGTACGGAAGATTCCCAAAAAAATGTCCAAGTAGCACGAAGCTGCAGACCCAGGCGGTTGCCCCGATCACATTATAAACAAGGAATTTTCGATAGCCCATTTGGCCCATCCCTGCGACGAACGGAGCAAAGGTCCGGATAATTGGAAAAAACCGGGACAAAATGACGGCTTTGGCGCCATGCTTCTCATAAAACGCGTGGGTTTGATCCAAATATTTCCGCTTGAAGATTCGGCTGTTCGGATTGTTAAAAAGTTTTTGTCCCAGGGCGTAGCCGATCGAGTAATTGACTGTATTTCCCAGGAAACCGGCAAAGGTCAGCGAAATAAGTATTAACCAGAGATCAAGTGAGGTCGTGCCACCGGTAGAATTTGCGCCTGCTGTCAGAGCGCCCACTGCAAAAAGAAGTGAATCGCCCGGAATAAAGGGGGTGACTACTAATCCAGTTTCGCAAAAGATCATTGCGAAAAGAATTGCGTAAATCCAGCTGCCGTAGCTCTCAGCGAAAGGCCTGAGATAGATGTTAAAATGCAGCAGAATATCGAAAAGATGTGAAAACAGGCTCATAGCGCTTGCGTCTTTCGTCGGGGCGTCACCTGCAACGCCAGGTCAGACGCAAAATGGCGCCTTCCTTTGCACCCAAATTCGCTTTGCGTCAAAGAGGGAACGCAAAATTTCCGGCAAAACGTCCCAATCGGGATCGCGCATCGCGCAATCCTCAAAACAAAGATTAAACATTCCCTTCGGTTTCGACGTCTATACATACGACATCCAGTGGGATCAACAATGGGGCGAGCGAGGTGGCGACGTGTGCTTCGCGGCGGCCCAAAGGGAAGCAGAGAGAGATTGACGAAATGAAAAGAAGGAAAAACAGCAGCCGGCCATTGTGTCTCGGCGATTTAATTTTAGCAGTTAGTCGGTATTCGGATTCCAAAGAGGAAACAGCGGCGACCGTGGCCGATCTTCTGGCTTCCGGACGTGTTAAGATTATGACCAATGGTCGCAAGGTGCGCGCCCGCGTCCTTGCACATTCTTCCTAGCGCGCGCGGTTATCGGTCTTCCGTCTTCGGTCTTCCGTTAGTGTGGGGGGCGGCAAGTTTTGCCGTCGATAACCAAAGCAACCGTCCATGCTCGGCTATTACTGAGTAGACGGTTAACCGTCGACGGAAGACGGAAGACGCTAGACGGTGGACTGCGCGCCGAAGGCGCGGTACGCTCTGCGCGTGATTTCACGATATTCTCGCCCGGTGATGCGGGAGGTCTGGGCGGACGAAAATAAGTACGCTATCTGGCTCGAAATCGAGACGCTCGCATGTGAAGCCATGGCCAAACTCGGGCTCATTCCGGAAAAGGATGCCCGAATAATCCGAGAGCGCGGCAGGTTCTCGATTCCCGAGATTCTCGAGATCGAAAAGCGGACGAATCATGACGTTATTGCTTTCCTTGAAAACGTCGCGTCCTATGTCGGTCCGGAGGCCCGGTGGATTCATCAGGGGTTAACGTCATCCGACATTCTCGATACAACTCTCGCGGTTCAACTCCGCCAATCGTCGGACATCCTACTACAAGATCTTGAGGAACTTCGGCGCGCCGTGGCAGACAAAGCTCGCGGACACAAGTATACGCCAATGATTGGGCGGAGTCACGGGATCCACGCGGAACCGATTACGTTTGGTTTAAAGATGGCTCTGATGTACGACGAATTCGGTAGAGCGAAATCCCGGCTTCAATCCGCTCGCCACGAAGTCAGCGTCGGCAAGCTGAGCGGAGCAGTCGGCACCCACGCGCATCTGGATCCTCACGTCGAGCGACTGGTTTGTGAGAAGCTTGGCTTGGAGCCGGATCCACTGTCGACGCAGGTGATTCAACGAGATCGGCACGCCCAGTATGCGGTTACTTTGGCCGTGATTGCCTCGAGTATTGATCGATGGGCTACCGAATTTCGCCATCTGCAGCGTACGGAAGTTCTAGAGCTCGAGGAATATTTCAGCCCGGGTCAAAAAGGGAGCTCGGCTATGCCTCACAAAAGGAATCCCATCACAGGGGAACGGTTGAGCGGGTTAGCGAGAGTGATCCGAGGAAATGCGATTGCGACCCTGGAAAACGTCGCTCTCTGGCATGAGCGGGATATCAGCCACAGCAGTGTCGAGCGGATCGTTTTTCCTGATTCTTGTGTGTTGATAGATTACATGCTGGCTACTTTGACCAGGTTGGTTTCAGGCTTGCAGATCTATCCAAAGAACATGGAGAGGAATCTCGCGCTGACCAAAGGCTTGTATGGTAGCCAATCTATTTTGTTGGAATTGACCCGGCGCGGGATGGAAAGAAAAACGGCTTATGAAGCGGTGCAGCGAGCTGCCATGACGACGTGGCAAGGTCCCAACGATTTTCTGGCCGAAACGAAGAAAATTCCAGAGATCACCGCAACTATTCCTGAACAGGAATTGGAAAAGCTCTGCTCAATCGATCAGCATTTTCGTTACATCGATCAAACATTCAAAGATGTGGGCCTGTAGGGCGGCAGGCCCCTGCCGCCGAAACCCAGCGCCCAATAGATGTTTGTGTAGGGCGGCAGGCCCCTGCCGCCGAAACCCAGCGCGCTAATGGATGTTGGTTTATGGCGGCTCGGTCGAGTCACCTTTACGCGTCGCCGCTTTTATGACGCCTCCACACAAGTGGTGATCCCCGGCTCGCGGGACCGCCCTTCATGAGACGCAAAACGCGAAACGTTAAACGGAAGACTGGAAACAAATGATCGGGCGTGGTACGGTGCGCGCTAAGTTTCATCCGTATGCATCGTAGTTTTCTCGTACTGTTACTCGCCTTTCCATTGCTATTCGCTGCCTGCAAGAAAAGCGCGACTCAGGCGCGACAGGAAAAAAAGGAAATACAGAAGCCGGTCGCGACTGCATCGACCGCTCCAACGCCAACTCCCGTCGCGGCTGCTACTCCGACTCCGACGCCTGTGCCGGCGATCGATCGTTCCGCTAAAGTGATGGTGCTTTTGTATCACCGTTTCGAGGATCGGCCAAAGGACAGTCTTTCCATCCCGCCTGCCGAATTCCGGCAGAACATGGAAGAGCTCAAGAAAGATGGGGTCTCAGTGATTTCGATGAAGGATTTTCTCGCATGGCGCCGAGGCGAAAAGTCGATCCCGCCCAAGAGCGCAATCATTACCATCGATGATGGCTATGTTTCGGCCTACAATGTTGCTTGGCCAATCCTCAAAGAGTTTGGTTACCCGTTCACGATGTTTATTTACACAAACTTCGTGAACGTGGGCGGCAAATCGATGACCTGGGGTCAGCTGGAAGAAATGCGGGACGCCGGCGTTGATATTGAGTCCCATACTGTTTCTCATCACGATCTTCGCCATGCTCCGAAGCGCACTGACGATTACATGTCGTGGCTGCACAACGAAATTTACGGGTCGAAAGAGATTCTGGAACAGAAGCTCGGCATTAAGATTGTTGCGTTGGCGTTCCCTTACGGAACCCACAGCGAGGTCGTGCGCAAGATGGCCAAGGATGCAGGATACGAAGCCTTGTTTACTGTCTACGGGCAACACATGGGATTTGATGCGCCGATGGACCAGCTCGGACGGTACGCGTTCGACGCGCGACATCGTGAGATTTTCAAAATGGCAGTTGATTTCGGCACCAACCAAATAGGGGCGCCTTCAGGGGGGGTGGCGAGTGAAGTGCCGTCAACCGCTGTGGTCACGCAACCGGCCAACGATGAGCACACGCCAAACCCGAGGCCAACGATCAAAGCAAACATGGCTTCTCTCGGTGACGTCGATCCCAATTCGGTTCAGATGCGGATCAGCGGTCTTGGACTGGTACCGGCGAAATATGACGCCCAATCGAAGTCCGCTTCCTATGAAGTGACACAGAATCTTATTCCGCGAGCTTATACGGTAATCATCTCTGCTAAAGCACAAGGTAGGCGAATAGAGGCGCGTTGGAACTTCACGGTTGACCCGTCGGCCAGTGCGCCGGCAGCGAATAAGCAAGCTGGCGCAAGGATGTAACCGTGTTTTCGCAGCTTTCTGACAAGCTTCAGGATATCTTCAAAGATCTCCGTGGTCACGGGACAATCACCGAGGCCAACATTTCTGAGGCGATGCGCCAGGTCCGTTTGGCGTTGCTTGAGGCCGACGTTCATTATCAGGTTGCAAAAGATTTTATCGCGCGAGTTCGCGAGAAAGCGCTCGGACAGGATGTGCTTCGGAGCGTCACTCCGGGCCAGCAAATCGTAAAAATCTTTTATGACGAGCTGACGCGGCTTCTTGGGGGCGACAACGAGCCGCTGAATTTAAACAAGCCAGCCCGGATCATGATCGTCGGACTCCATGGCGCCGGCAAAACGACCTCCGCCGCGAAGCTGGCAAAGTACCTGAAAAAACAGGGAAAATTGCCGCTCCTGTTTGCCTTTGACTTGAAGCGCCCGGCGGCAGTTGACCAGCTGGCGACTCTGGCTGCTCAAGTCGAAGTTCCGGTGTTCCGGCCTGAGGCGGGTCAGACGGATCTCGTGCGGGTAGGTAAAGAAGCGCTGGCTTGGGCAGAGACTCAGAACGCCAATGTCCAGATCTTCGACACAGCCGGCCGTCTGGAAATCGACGAAGTGCTGGTCAATGAACTCAAAAAACTGCGCGATTTGCTGCAACCGCAGGAAATCCTGTTGGTGTGTGATGCTGCGACCGGCCAACAGGCGGTTAATGTTGCCACCCATTTCCATGAAGCTCTTCAGCTAACCGGACTGGTGCTCACCAAGCTCGATGGCGATGCCAGAGGCGGTGCCGCACTCTCCATGCGAGAAGTGACGCGCCGTCCGATAAAATTCGCCGGCGTCGGCGAAAAGATCGACCAGTTTGAGCCATTCTTTCCCGACCGGCTCGCTGGGCGAATCCTTGGAATGGGTGACGTCGTCAGTCTGGTGGAGCGAGCCGCGGAGGCAATCGACGAAGATGAAGCGGCGCGCCTCGAAAAGAAACTCAAAACCGCCAAGTTCGATTTCGACGATTTCCTTGCCCAATTCAAGATGCTCCGCCGGATGGGGCCGCTTGAAAATGTCCTTGGCATGCTTCCAGGGATGAGTAATATGAAGGGCTTTTCGGTTGACGAAAAACAGCTAAAGCGGGTTGAAGCAATCGTGCTCTCAATGACGCCGGGCGAACGGAAAAACCCGGATATCCTGAACGCCAGGAGGAGACAAAGAATCGCTCGTGGCAGTGGGAGTTCGGTGACCGAAGTAAATTCGCTGATTCAGAGGTTCAGCCAAATGCGGAAACTCATGAAGAATGCGGGGAAAATGAAAAAGTTGCTGGCCCGTAATCCAGGTGCCAGGATGAGAAATGGTTGAACGATAGAGTATGGCAGTTTCGATTAGACTGAGAAGAGAAGGTGCAAAAAATCGGCCTTACTACCGTGTGGTAGTAGCTGACAAACGCAGCCCTCGCGATGGCAAGTTCATTGAAGCGATTGGGAACTACGATCCGGCCGGATCGGGGGTCAATTATCACCTGGACTTGACTCGTGCCGATTACTGGGTCAGCAAAGGCGCCCGACCTAGCGCCACCGTGGCGAGCATCATTCTGAAGGCGCGCAAAAAAGCCGCCGCCGATGCCGAAAAAACGGCGGCATCTTAACAGAACGTGGAGAGCTTTCTCGAATTTGTAATCCGGCAATTGGTTGAGGCACCGGACGAAGTGCTTGTGACCAAGGTAGAGCAGGGGCGCAAATTGATCTTCAAGATCGAAATGAGAAAGTCGGATGTCGGCCGGGTGATTGGCCGGAATGGACACACCATTGCTGCAGTGCGAAATTTGCTTACTGCTGCGGCAGCCAGGACCGGGCACCAGGTGTTTCTCCAGATCGTCGAGTGACGCGTTTGGCGCGGACACCGGGGTCTCGTATTAGCTTTGGAACTCTCGCGTAAGATCCAGAAACTCTATACGGGCGAGGCGTTGGATAGCCTCCTCAGCACGTATTATCGTTGGCGCCGTCCCTTGAGCGCCAAGAAGCTGACCGAGTTCCTGAATTCGAAAGGATTCGAACGAATCCGCGCTAAATACCAGGATCCGAAAGACAAGAAGGGTTGGCCAAAATACGTCGAGGCCGAAGAACGGCTGGACCTGGCTATCCGCCAGGCGCGCTCTTTACATCTCGACCGATGTACCGGTCTGGGTGTGCTCGATATCGGAAGTGGTGCCGGTTATTTTCTTTATGTCTGCAAACAGCTTTGTCACGCCGTGATGGGTCTCGACCTCGATTGGCCAAGCATGTACGGCGAAATGTTTCAGATACTGCAGATGCCGCGCAAAGTCTGGCGTATCGAACCTTTCCACCGCTTGCCTGACCTTGGTCGCCGATTCGATCTGGTTACCGGGTTCGCTGTTTGTTTTAATGCGCACGGATCAGACCACGTTTGGGGCCCGAAAGAATGGGGATTCTTTCTGGATGACCTGACAAAAAATCTGCTGGCCCCAGGCGGCAAAATCTATTTTGAATTGAACCCCGAGCCGTGGGGTTACTACACGCCGGAGCTGGCCGAATATTTTCACAGCCGAGGCGGAAACATTGAGGGCAAGCGGATCACATTTCGCAAGTGATCTGTTACGGATTCTATCACTGAGCCCCGCCTAAGAGTGGCGCAGTCAACTCCAAGCAAACTCGTCCTCGTTATCGTCCTGGATTGAGGCGCGCAATCAGCGCGCCGGCTTTCCACGCGATTGACCCTGGGGCTGCGCTTCGCTTCGCCCCAGGTAAGCAGTCATCCTCGCGCACAACGCACTGAAGATACGGTCTTGGGAGTCAAAGAGTTTTTGGAATAAAAACGAGATGTTGGTTGAAGGGTTGATGATTGGACAGAACGCCGAAAGCGATGTGCAGGAGTTTGCGCATAATGGCGCCGCGGATGGCGAGTGGG
>JBKPCS010000070.1:0-6800 GCA_046727495.1 bacterium
CAGCCGATTGGCCCATCCGTTGGCTGGAAGCACTCGGAGGCTTCGAGATTCAACGCAAGGTGGTACTAAAGGAGATGTTGCCAGAGTTCGACGGAACCGTTAAACGCTTAGAAATTGCAGGCAATCGAGCAGGTTGGCCGAATCTTTGTGTAGGCGACCACGTACTAGTGCGCAGTTTTATCGAGGGCGAATAAGGATCGGCGCCAGGCGCGCGATACCGTGGTGTCTAGCAGAGCCCTGGCGCCTCCGGCAGGCAGCTAAAGCCAAGACGAAGAAGAACTTTTTGTCTGGAAGATCAGGAAAAGAAAACGCCTGAAGAACATTCACCAGCAGAACGGACGCCCAAAGTCCGTTTTCAAACCGGCAGAATCTGACCAATTTCAGATCAGTAACCGCAGTTGCACACGGCGCAGCGCTATGCCAAGTGGCCCGTGGTTAATCGACCAACTTGTTCGCGAACGTCCTCGATAAATGAGGCATGGTTTGCCCGAATGTCTATTTGTTGATATCCGCGATTGCGGAACCATGTCCTCTGCCGTTTGGCATAGTTCCGGGTAACTTGCTGGATTTGACGGATGCAAGCCGGCTCGTCGATCTTGCCCGCCAGCAAAGAGCGGATTTGACGTAGCCCGATCATCTGTTCCGCGGTCGCGCTTGAGTTTGTTACTGCGGCCACTTCATCGACGACACCGTTGGCAAACATTTTCACAACACGCTCGTCTATGCGCGCATAAAGTTCCTCCCGCGGCCGCTCTAGCGCCACTTTCGCGATGGCCGCTTTCTTTGCCGAATTTCGGCTGAAGCTCGAGAAGGGGCGGCCCGTAATTATACAAACCTCCAGCGCTCGAATAATCCTGCGCCGGTTTGAACGATCAATCCGGGACCAGCAAGCTGGGTCGCGTTGATGTAATTGTTGCAGCAGGTCATCTGTTGCCAGGAGTTCCAGTTCTTTTCTGAGCGACGGGTCCGCCGGCGGGAGGTCAGGCAGTTCTTGCTCTAGTGCTTCAAGATAAAACCCGGTTCCACCGACAAGCAGAGGCACGATCGACCGCTGATTTAGCTCGGCAATTTTCTTTCGCGCCAGCGCCGCGTAGTGATGAGCGTCGCACGCTTCGGTTAAAGGCAAATCACCGATTAAATGATGGTGAACCTGGCGCAGTTGAGTGAGAGACGGCTTACCACTAAGAAGATCCAGGCCAGCGTAGATCTGAAAGGCGTCTGCACCGACGATCTCAGTGCGAAGTGCGAGCGCGATCTCAATCGCAAAATCACTTTTACCCACACCGGTTGGACCGGCTATCACAACATACTGCATCTGGTTTCAAGCGAGGGCAGAACGCAAAGAACCCGCGCTCGCAATGTTGAGCGCGGGTTCAAATAATTTTTTGCACTTAGGCCGCTCGTTCCATGTCAGGGGTCTTTGCGCCGCTGACTACCAGTTTGCGACCGAGGAACTCTTTGTCGTGCAGCTCAGCCACTGCACGACGGGCTTCGTCGATAGTCGACATTTGAACAAAGGCGAAGCCTTTCGAGCGCTGAGTATACTTATGACAAACCACCTCGGCATTCCGAACCTGTCCAACACCCTTGAACAGCTCGAAGAGATCGCTTTCCGTCGCATCGAACGATAAATTGCCTACATAAAGCTTCGGAGACGTTACCTCGACCAGTTCTGGTTTCCGGCTAAGCCGCTCCTTTGGCGCAGCGGTCTGAGTTTGCTTTTCCTGGGCCGGTTTCGGAGCCACGGGGGCCTTAAAATAGGCGACTACGCGCTGCCAAAAGGTAAGCTTGACTGGCTTTGCAGGGGTTGGAGCCGGTCCACGACCTGAGCGTTTGCGACGTCCTCGGCGTGATCGCCGACCTGAGTAATGCATTGATTGAGATTTCATTGGGACACAATTCTGATGTGCTACAGGTGAAAGGCATGCACTACGCATTCTGAGAAAGAACACTTCCCTGACCCTTTGTTACCCAGGGCCTTCACCGTAACTTCGGAAAGCACCTCGAACGGTTCAACGCCGAGCACCCACTTCGGTTTTTCCTTTGTTTAAGGAGAAAACCAGAAACCAATACCCATAGAAGATACCGGACTCACTGCGTCGTTGCGTCCGTAGCCTTCCGTGTTATGCCAAGACATATAATCCCGGTGCCGACGCTGGGCAACCCATTAATATGGCGAAATTGCCACAGGTCTGACTGCGTGCGGGTTTAGCCGGAGATGGCCTGATTCGGTCAAAAAGCCGGTTTATGCCGTTCGGCCACAGCAATTCTTGTATTTTTTGCCGCTCCCGCACGGGCAAGGATCGTTTCTGCCCACCTTCGGCGACTCCCTTCTGGCAGAGGGAATTACCAGCTCAAGCTCTTCGCCGTCGGTCTGTGTCTGGTCCTGGCTGAATCCCATCTCTTCGCGCCTGGGGAGCGGTCCACCGGCCGGCCGCTGGTCTCCTTCGAGACGCTGTCCCACGTTGAAGGGCAGCGAAGACAAGAATTGCTCAAAGGCCATCAGATTGGTCGTGCTTCGGAACAGGTTGCTGAGCACTTCATTCTTTATGTTCGCCATGAGCTCGCTGAACATGTCGTAAGCTTCGGCCTTATACTCGACCAGTGGATCTTTTTGGCCGTAGCTGCGCAGATAAATCCCTTCTCGGAGACCGTCCATCGCGTAGAGGTGCTCCTGCCAAAGGCGGTCGATCGCATTCAGGATAACGTATCGCTCAAGCCCGGCGACAGCTTCTGATTCCTCGTGACTGACCTTCTGCTGATATGCCTGTTTGATCCGATCGATTAGAAACTGTGAATTTTCTTCGGGCGAGCGAGAATCGAACTTGGCGGAAACGCGTGTGAGTCCCAGCGGGAAGGTTGTGTTTACCCACTGCAACAGGCCGTCATAATCCGGCTCGTCGCCTTCCACCTGGAGAAATTCCTGGACCCTCACCGGAACTATTTCGTCGACGATTTCGAAAATGAGCTTCCGCGGCTCGGCGGTCTCCAATGTCTCGTTTCTCAGCGCATAAATCACCTCGCGCTGCTTGTTCATTACGTCGTCAAAATCCAACGTCCGTTTGCGGATCAAATAGTTGCGCTGCTCGACGCGTTTTTGGGCCGTTTCAACGCTCTTATTGAGCCACGGATGCTCCAATTCTTCACCTTCCTTGAGCCCAAAACGTTCCATCATCGAAGTCATTCGCTCCGACGCTCCGAAGTTTCGCATCAGATCATCTTCGAAGCTGACATAAAACCGCGATGATCCAGGATCACCCTGTCGTGCACAGCGTCCGCGCAGCTGGCGATCAACGCGTCTAGACTCGTGCCGCTCCGTACCGAGCACGTGCAGCCCACCCAGGTCTGGTATACTGTCTCCCAATTTGATATCGGTTCCACGACCGGCCATGTTCGTCGAAATCGTTACCGTGCCGCGTTGGCCGGCGCGTGAGACGATCTCCGCTTCTTGCCGGTGGTACTTCGCATTCAGAACATTGTGAGGGATCTTCTCCCGTTTGAGCATGCGGCTAAGGAGCTCGGAAGCCTCCACGCTGGCAGTGCCGACAAGCACAGGTTGTCCCTGTGCGTAACAGGAACTGATTTCTGAAACGACGGCATTGTATTTCTCGCGACGAGTCTTGTAAATACGATCGTTGTAATCTTTCCGAATGACCGGTCTGTTTGTTGGGATCACCAGAACATCCAGCTTGTAAATGTCATGGAATTCGTTCGCCTCGGTTTCTGCCGTTCCGGTCATTCCCGCAAGCTTGTGGTACAGCCGGAAATAATTCTGGATGGTAATCGTAGCGAGCGTCTGCGTCTCCCGATCGATTTGGACACCCTCTTTCGCTTCAACCGCCTGGTGCAACCCGTCGCTCCAGCGGCGCCCCGGCATTTTACGGCCAGTGTGTTCGTCAACGATAATGACCTTGTTCTCTTCCACCACGTAGGCGACGTCCTTCTCAAACAGGCAGTATGCGCGAAGCAGTTGCGAGATATTGTGAATGCGTTCCGCCTGGCTGTCGCAATGTTGCTGCCGTTTTCGCTTCGTTTCATCCTTTTGCGCTTGGTTTAGCGAGGGATCCAGATCGATCTCGGTGAACTCGGTGATCAAGTCTGGCAGAACGAATGCGTTCGGGTCATCCGGATTCAGAAAAGACCGACCCATCTCTGACAGATCAGCGTCCTGATGTTTCTCATCGATGCTGAAGTAGAGCTCTTCCTTAAGGCCGACCAGCTCGTCTTTGCGGGAATCTTGATAAAAAGAAAGCTCCGACTTATCGAGTGCTTTCCGGTTTTCCGGGTCTTCCATCATCCGGAGCAGCGCCTTGTTGCGCGGTTGCCCCAGCTTCACTTTGAACAGGAGCCGGCCTCCCTCTTCCAGATTACCTTTCTCGACCAGTTCTTTCGCCTCCGAAACCAGGCGATTGCAAAGCATCGTCTGTTTTCGGACTAACTGTTCTACTAATGGTTTGAACTTGTCGTACTGGTGAGACGAGACGGTCGCCGGGCCACTAATGATCAGCGGTGTTCGCGCTTCGTCGATGAGGATGGAATCGACTTCGTCGACGATGGCGTAATAGTGTCCTCTCTGGACCTGCTGCTCTTTAGTGGTCGCCATTCCGTTATCGCGCAAATAATCGAAACCAAATTCGCTATTGGTCCCGTACGTGATGTCGCAGTCGTATTGTTCTTTGCGCAAACTCGGCGACTGATCATGCTGAATACAACCGACGGTCAATCCAAGGAACTTATAAATTTCGCCCATCCACTCCGCGTCGCGGCGCGCCAAATAGTCGTTCACCGTAACCAGATGAACGCCGCGTCCAGTGAGCGCATTCAAATAGATCGGGCAGGTCGCGACTAGAGTCTTGCCTTCTCCGGTCGCCATCTCCGCGATTTTTCCTTCATGCAAGACAATGCCGCCGATCAGCTGGACATCGAAATGGACCATGTTCCAGATGATCGGTTGATCGCAAACTACCAACGAGCCATCCAGCAGACGGCGGGCTGCGTTCTTAACGGCAGCAAACGCCTCGGGAAGAATCTCATTCAGTCGACGCGCCAGTGCGTCGGGATCGTCGATCTTCGACAATTCGTCTTTCCATTGCGCGGTCTTTTCCCGGACCTGATCGTCCGATAACGACCGAAACTGCTCCTCCAGGCGGTTGATCTTTTCGACAAGCGGACAGATGCGCCTGATTTCGCGTTGGTTCTTTGATCCTATAACCTTTCGCAACACCCAGCTTACCATACAAATCTCTCCTATTTACTTCCCGGTTTGGTTGCGGGAATCGCCGCCAGGTCCGGAGGAAGCTTGTCCGAAGCGAAAGCTTCGACATTCAGTTGCACAAGGCTAACGAATTCGCATCCAAAGTCTGGCTTTGAATCGCCGCTGCGGTCCACAATGCAGCCCACGGCAACCGCTTTGCCGCCGTGCGCTCGAACAATCTCGATTGTTTCCAAGACCTTTGTTCCCCGCGTTACGACGTCTTCCGCTACGATTACTCGCTCGTTCGGCGCAATAGTAAATCCGCGTCGCAACACTAATTTGCCATCCTGTTTCTCGGCAAAAATATGGCGCTTCCCGAGTTGGCGTCCGACCTCCTGGCCAACCACAATGCCGCCCATTGCGGGTGAAATGATGCTGTCGCACTCGACTAGCCTAAGAAGCTCAACAAGCTGTCCGCAAATTTTTTCCGCCAGCCTCGTATGCTGAAGCACGAGCGCGCATTGAAAGTACTGCCGGCTATGCAGACCAGAGCTCAGGATGAAATGCCCGTTCAGGAGCGCGCCGGTCTCTTCGAATATATTTAAGATAGGATCAACCACTTGGGTCTCAGGAAAGTTTTATGGCAATCGCCTCAATCTCTACCTTAGCACCCTTCGGAAGGGCTGCGACTTGGATTGTGGAACGGGCGGGAGGTTGCTCACCAAAGTACTTTGCATACATCGCATTCATTTCCGCGAACTGTCCCAAATCGGTAAGGAAAACTGTCGTCTTAACGACGTCCTGAAATCCGAGGCCATAGGCTTTGAGAACATTGCCAAGGTTGTCGAGTACGAGCTTGGTTTGTGCCGAAACATCTGCTTGCAGCAGCTCTCCCGAGCGCGCGTCCAGCGGTATTTGGCCGGAGCAAAACAGGAATGGACCAGAACCAATTGCTTGAGAATACGGACCGACGGCGGCCGGTGCTTCGGCGGTTGAAATCACCGTTTTCATGAGAGCCTCCAAGGGTATCCAGTCAAAGGAGCGTGTCAACTCGGGGCAGGCCTCTAGGGCGGCAGGCGTCTGCCGGCAAAACCCACGACTCTGTAGGGCGGCAGGCCTCTGCCGCGAAAACCCAGGGCGCTGTAGGGCGGCAAACCTCTGCCGCCAAAATCCAGGACGCTGTAGGGCGGCAAACCTCTGCCGCCAAAACCCACGATACCGCCGCCGGCCGCCCTAAGCGCCTAATCTCTGGGACAGCGAAGCAATCTGTTGCTTCAATTCTTTGAGTTGCTTCGATAGGCTTGGCAGTTTTTTCAGGTAAACCTCACGTTCCAGAAAATCGCGTTTCGGCTGCGCTGGTGAACCGATCACCACGCTGCGCCCAGGTACATTGTTTGTAATTCCAGCCTGAGCGTGCACAACGGCATCGTCCCCGATAGTCATATGATCTGGTAACCCCGCCTGCCCGCCGACAACGGCTCGATCCCCGACCTTTGAGCTGCCACCGAGTCCTACCTGAGACACGATTAGACAGTTCTTCCCAATCGTGACGTTATGCCCTACCTGAACGAGATTATCGATTTTTGAGCCTTCGCCGATCCGCGTT
>JBKPCS010000071.1:0-8614 GCA_046727495.1 bacterium
TGTAGGAATCGAACCTACAACCCAGTGATTAAGAGTGTATGGCTGTGGGATTCATCCATGAGCCGTTGTGATCCGCCAATTGGCTCGTGGACAAGCTTCCCGAGACATTCTATCATTGGCGCCACCGGCTCATGAAAGGTCAAACTAGTCCAGGGATGAACCTTAAAAGTGGCTAAGAAATGAAAAGTCTTAGCCGCTTTCCAAAAACCGATATCCGGTTCTGGCAGAGCGTCGTTTTCCGGCGGCCGTACATAGTAGATGGCGAGCGGCGATTGACAAAGGAATGGTACGCTCGAGTCCAGTTTCACGGAAAACGGGCGTTTTTCCCGCTCGGTACTTCAAACAAAGCGGCTGCGGCAGCGAAAGCGCGAGACATTTTCCTGTTCCTCACCGTCAACGGTTGGCCCCTGACGTTTGCGCGGTATAAGGCGAGGTCTCAATCGGTGCCAGCGGCAGATACTTCCGAAACTACGATCGGTTCCTTCCTTGACGCGGTGTTCAGCGTCTGCACGAACCGGTCCACGATCGAAGGATACGCAACTGCGTTCCGGAAAATCGCCGCCGACCTCTTCGGGCTCTCGGCTGACCCGGCAAAATTCGATTACCAATCCGGCGGCCGTGCAAAATGGTTAGCGAAAGTCCATGCCATCGAGCTCAGCAAGATCACTCCGGCAAGGATTCAAGAATGGAAACAGTCGTTCCTTGCCACTGCCGGGAATGACCCCCTCGCTCTTCGCAAGGCGCGCATTTCCGTCAACACCTTCCTGCGCCGTTCGCGTAGCCTATTTTCGCCAAAGGTCTTGCCGCGACTCCCTCTCAGCTCGCCTTCCCACCATCCCTTTGACGGTGTCCAATTCGAACCACGCCAGAGCGTGAAGTAGCGCAGCAACTTCAATGTCATCAACCTGATTAAGCTGGCGAACAAGGAGCTTAGATCTTCGAATCCCGGCGCTTATATGATCTTTCTGCTCGGTGTTGCGGCGGGACTTCGAAGAAAAGAGATCGACCTTCTGGAATGGTCAGCGTTCCGATTCAAGGATAGCGTGATCCGGATCGAGCCAACCCAGTTCTTTCATCCCAAGTCTCAGGATTCTATAGCTGAAATCCAAGTGGATCTCGAGGTGATGGCGGTCTTTCGCGAATTCCGTGCCAAAGCGAAGGGCGCTTTCGTGATCCCATCCGGGAAACCTCCCAAGAGCGTTCAAAGGGGAGACTATTACCCTCATTCCGACTCTTACAGAGGATAATCCCAGTACTCGGTTGATCGTCAGCGTGGCGAAGTTTGTCGTCAACCGCCGACAAATAGAAATCCATTTTATTGGCAAACTCCGGCCTGAATTACTCGATTGTTAGATCGAAAACCACGGAGCATGGTAGAACAGCAGATCGAGATAGAAATCCTGACCACCAACGCATCGAGGCAGTTATAGATCGTCGCCAGTGAGATTGACGGCATATGTTTTTTGGCCCTCAAAAACAGTTCCGTCGCCGTAGGATCATCTCTCTTTTGCAACAAGATTCCGAAAACTTCTTCCCGTTGCCGAGTGAGCCGGATCCCGTTAGCGGCGAGTTGAGTTCTCCAGTTCTTGAGTTCATGTTCCTTTGCCCTCAGTATGATCGATTCGAACCCATCAGCACCCGGTGACCGAGCGCAATCTCGGGGTGCTCGCTCTCTTTCAGAAGAAGGGCTGTTGCTCCGTATTTTTATCGGCGAAGATGATTGGTACGAGCATAGGCCGCTTTTCGAGGCGGTAGTTTTCAAGGCACGCGAGCTCCATCTGGCCGGGGCCACAGTCCTGCGCGGGCCGCTCGGTTTTGGCAGGTCAAGCCACATGCATAACGCGAATATCCTGCGGCTCTCGACCGATTTGCCGATGGTGATCGAAATTGTCGATACGCAGGAGAAAATCGCGTCGTTCCTTCCCTGCCTTGAGGATATGATGGAGGGCGGCCTGGTAACGTTGGAGCGAGTCCAAGTCTTACATTATCGCCAGCGCGAACGGACTCGTTAGGGTCAGGAGTTCAAAAGTTCAGGAGCTTCTTGAGTTCAGGACCTCAGGAGCCCGCCGACAACCAGCATGTGCCAGAGCCGGGGGCAAACCGAGCGGTTCTCCGGAAAAACCGACCACTGGATCTTCCCCGGGCGCGACGCCGAAGAGTTAGAGGCAATGCCATGAACGCCGAGAATGAAATGAATTGGAAAATAAACTCTTGGCATTCGTGGCATTCTTGGCAATTGAAGTCATTGGCGTTGGCCTTCCATCGCTTGAAATTCCGCTTTCTCCCGAGCGGACTCTGGTCTATGTTAAACGCTAAAGGGTAATGGAGTTTGCCCTTCCCCATTTGTTGGGAGAACTGCCACTCTGGCTAATGACTCCTACCTAACCAAATTGATTGGCAAGGTAGGCGTGAAGCTCCAAGTTCGACAATTGTGGGTGCTGTTTTTGCGCACCGTACCTGGTGCCTATCCGGGAGACTCTATCGATACTCCACCTCCCGCGGTGCATCTGAGACTCGGAACCAAGCAGACTTGCCTTGCCTCAGCGCAAACGTCCCAATCAGAACTCCATGAACGACATTCGAACAACGACACTTACAAGAGAACCGGAAGAGCTTCTGGATGCTGCTACTCTGACTAAACTTAAACTTAAATCCCTTGCCCATCGAATCGGCACGTTTGCTGGAGGGGAAGACTATATCCTGCGGATTCGAAACGGCCAGATCGTTCCGCCAGACGCTGGAAGCCAGGGAGCAGGCCAAAATTGACGCTTCGATAACGATAATTTTTGTGCGGGAAACAGTTATTTTTGCAGAGCGGAATGAAAGACGCTGTACCGCTGCATTACCTTCTGGCCCATTGCCGTTAGACGCATGACAGTTCCATTTCAGAGTATCCTGTTTCCAAGCGGTACAGATGAGAAGACGGCGGCCGCAGCGCCCGATTTCTTTGGAGATCTGAATCTTGATCAAATCGTTAACGCGATCATCGTGGGCAAGCAGGATTATGATCTGAAACCATTCTTTTTCGCGCCTTTGAGCGAGCTTGGTGTCATCAAGTATCGTCAGGCAATATTTAGAGACCTCGAAGACAAAGCTTTAGTCCGACATATCCGATCTTTCGCGGGTCAGATGGGGCGGATGCGCGAACAGCTTTCTTTGGGGAACAAACTCTACTACAAATATCAAAAACAAAGGTTATTCCTGGACGGAGTAAGCACCTATTGCGACCTGATCGCCGCGCTGGCGAACGATCTAGCCCAGGTCAAGCTCCAATCAGAAGGTTTAGTTAACTTCCGCGACTATCTGACGAGCTATTCTAAGTCCGATCGTTTCGGTAAACTGCTCGAACACACCCGCAAGCTTCGAGCGGATTTAGCTGCGATACAATATTGTATTCGTATTAAGTGGGGCGGCTTCACAGTCCGTAAGCCTGAGGCTGAGAGTGACTACAGTGCAGCAATAGACGAAACGTTCGCCAAATTCCGACAAGGGGCGGTAAAGGATTATCGCGTGCAATTCACGGACTCGCTGCAAATGAACCATATCGAGGCGAAGGTTCTGGAGTTCGTAGCGCGCCTTTATCCTGAGATATTTTCAGACGTGGAAAACTTTTGCGCAAGCAACGGCGATTTCCTGGACAGCAAAATCAAGAAGTTCGATCGAGAGATCCAGTTCTACATCGCTTATCTTGATCTGCTCCAAAGATTGAGTCGTCGGGGATTGAAATTCTGTTACCCGGTCGTGTCCGATCAATTCGAAGGCATTTCCGGGAATGAAACATTTGATTTGGCCCTGGCTGACAAGTTGAACCGCAAGGAATCGACGGTTGTTTCCAACGATTTTTGTCTCAGCGGAAAGGAGCGCGTGATTGTCGTGACCGGCCCGAATCAAGGTGGCAAGACGACATTCGCTAGAGCCTTCGGCCAAATGCATTATCTGGCGGCGTTAGGCCTGCTTGTTCCGGGTCGGGAAGCGCGCCTTTTGTTTTTTGACCAACTCTTCACGCATTTCGAAAAAGGGGAAGAAGTCAAAAACCTGAGAGGCAAGCTGCAGGATGACCTCCTGCGAATTAAAGCAATTTTGAATCGGGCGACCTCAAGGAGCCTTCTCATCATGAATGAGATCTTTACTTCTACCACGCTGCAGGACGCGATGTTCTTGAGCGAAGAGATAATGAAGAAGATCGTGGGTCTGGGTTCGTTATGCGTCTGGGTAACATTCGTCGATGAACTCGCCTCATTTGGTGAGCAAGTAGTGAGCATGGTCGCGACCGTGGACCGGGAAAACCGAACCCTGCGAACTTTCAAGATCATTCGGTCGCGGGCCGACGGGCTCTCCTATGCTATGTCAATCGCCGATAAGTACCGGCTCAGCTACGATCATCTGAAGGAGCGCATAAACTGATGAAAGCCTTTTTGATGTATTCCGACCGCGACTTCAATTTGGAGCAGAAGCCGCCATGGAATAATGAAGCGCTGGAGCAAGATCTCGAGTTACTGACCCTGTACCGTGGAATGGCTGGGGACGACTCATTCTTGTTTCAAGTAGCGCAAAGCGCTGTTCTGACCGGCTTAGATATGGGCGTTGAAACAATCCGGTATCGCCAAAATATTTTGAAAGATTGTCTGCGAGAGTCTCAAGTCGTCAGAGGGCTCTACGACTTGTCCATTCGAGCAAGCGAAACGCCAAAAAAAATCAGATGGGGGATCCTGGGAATTTATCCAGACTCAATCCTCAGCCGATCAATCGACATAATGGCAGCGCTGATACCAATACTCAAAGAACTGAGAAGCGTTGCTGAGCAGCAAGCTGACCGGTTCCAATCCGAAGGTTTTAAGACGCTGTTTGCATTACTCAGGCGAGAGTTGACCGATGAATATTTCGCCAGCATTCTCGATCATCTGAAGGAGCTGAAGTTCCGAGGTGGCGTATTGGTCACCGCCCAGCTGGGCCACGCAAACAGGGGCGCCAACTACGTCCTGCGCAGACCGCGCCAACAGAAGTGGAACTGGTCGGCCTTTTTCTCTGGAGAGATCTTTACCAATCGGCCGTTATCGTTTTCGTATCATTTGCATCCCCGGGATGACCAGGGCGCGCGAGCGCTATCCGAGCTGAAGGACCGCGGAATTCACCTGGCAGCGAACGCGCTTGCTCAGGCTGTTGACCACATTCTGAGTTTTTTTCACATGCTGCGCACCGAGCTCGGTTTTTATGTCGGTTGTTTAAACCTGCATGATCGCCTCACAAAAAAAGGTGAGCCGACCTGTTTCCCCGTTCCAGTTGAGCCGACTGAACATCACCGTGTGTTCACGGGTCTGTACGATGTGTGTCTCGCCATGCATTCGGCCGGCCGTCTTGTCGGCAACGACCTTAGCGGTGACCGCAAAGATCTCGTAATAATCACAGGAGCGAATCAGGGAGGTAAATCGACATTCCTACGGAGCATCGGTCTCGCTCAGCTCATGATGCAGTGCGGAATGTTTGTACCCGCGATGTCTTTTTCAGCAACCGTATGCAACGGGTTATATACGCATTTCAGGCGGGCTGAAGACGCGACGATGAAAAGCGGAAAGTTCGATGAAGAGCTCAGTCGAATGAGCGAGATTGTCGACCATCTCGCGCCCAATTCATTGATTTTGTTCAACGAGTCCTTCTCTGCAACGAACGAGCGGGAGGGATCCGAGCTCGCCAAGCAGATCGTTTCTGCATTGTTGGAGAAAAGGGTGCAGATTTTTTTTGTGACTCATCTGTTCACATTTGCGCGACGGCTCTACGATAAGAATTTAGAAAGAACAGTTTTCTTGCGGGCAGAGAGAGGAGATGACGGAACCCGGTCGTTTAAGATACTGGAGGGAGAACCCTTGGAAACCAGTTACGGAGAAGACCTCTACAAAGAGCTTTTCGACGGCCAAACTCAAACGCAAAGGCGTGAATCGCGATCCTGAGGAATTCGTCAACGGGCGCGATCAGAGCTGGATGCGGTTAGTGCCGGCCGGGAAGGCGATATTCGGCTCTACTCGAGCGGAGATTGAAAACGCGGTTCGCCTCGACAAGGATGGGGAGCTTTTTTCGTTAGAGAATGAAACACCCCAATTCGAGGCATTTCTCCAGTCCTATTACATCGGGATGTACGCGGTGACGAACCAGCAGTTCGCAAAATTTCTGATGGAAACTCGTCCCCCGATCGGGGTTCTGAATGTCTGGCTTCCCTGGCCGGGAAAGATTCGGGTACCGACGGACGATACCGAGCCCTACTCGGTCGTCCCTGGTTTGGAGAGGCATCCGATAGCGAACGTCTCGTGGTTTTGGCGCGACCGCTTATTGTACCTGGGCAGGACTTCGTTTGCCCACGGAGTTGGAATGGGAGAAAGCGGCTCGTGGCACCGATGGCCGTATTTTTCCTTGGGGTGACCTGTGGTCTCCAGAGAGATTATGTTGGCATGGCAGTCATTTTGAATCTCAAGAGACCGTGCCGGTCGATTCTTACCAGGACGGTCAATCGCCCTATGGGATCGCTCAATTGGCTGGGAACGTAGAAGAATGGTGCGCAGACTGGTATCAGGCGAGGGCGTACGATACTTACGCGAAAGGCATCTTAGGGCCGCCGGGCCACGGCCTGGAGCGCGTGATCCGAGGAGGAAATTGTCGAAGGCGCAACAAATTAGAGTTCCGTTGTGCGATGCGGCGCGGAAATCGACCGGCCTACGTGAATACTATTCTTACGGGAATCCGGTGTGCCGCGGATCGGCCGACCGTTTCTGCTTAATTTCTCTAACGACGAATAGACGCGTCACTGTCAGGGCGACTAAGAAAACCCGAGTAGGCAAAGCTTTCGAACCGCTAACTAGTGCACCGAGCGATTTGACAGATCGATATCCACTCGGACTACTTCTTCAAAAGCGTCATACGTTAATTGGAAACCAAGCGTACGACAGATACGTTTCACGACATAGTTTTCTGGAAGAATATGTCCAAAGATCCGTTCAAGCCCTTCTGCCCGGCCGATATCGACTAAATCGCCAAGAAGTTTCGTCCCAAGACCCTTCCGCTGCCAGTCATCAGAAACTACGATGGCTGATTCGGCCTCGCTGGCGCCAGGAACTTTGATGAGACGCGCCAGCGCAATGATTCGTTGGTCATCTTTACAAGGTCCCATCCTTTCGACGACTAAGACGATTTCACGATCGTAATCGCTGAAGCAAATCCTGAGCAAACGCTCATGGCTAATCAGCTCTTCTTGTCCAAGCAAACCGAAATAACGCAAATGAACAGTTTCCTGTGAAAGAACTTTGTGGAAGTTGATAACCAATGGCTCGTCTTCGGGTCCGATCGGTCGAATAGTCACGAGCGTTCCATCAGCCAAGTTCCACGTATGCACATATTCTGTGGGATACGGTCGAATCACCAATTTCGGCAGGAGCGAAGGCATTTGGGCGGGTTGAAACAATATTATACGAACATCGATAGCCACCACCCCCTCGGCCGTAGCGAGGAGAGGATTCACGTCGATTGAGCTGGGACCGATATTGGCACACCACCCTGGACACAAGTGACGCCCCCTTCTGGAAATGGTTCATCGGAGGAAAACTCAACGCTTGTTACAACTGTGTCGATCGCCATGTAACAAGGTATGGAAACAAAGCCGCGCTAATTTTCGTACCGGAACCCGAGGATGAAGGACATGAGGTAATCACCTACCAGTGAGCTTTGGGCACGGGTTAACGAAGTTGCAGCGATGCTGCGCGATTTTGCCGGTCTCAAGACGGGTGACCGCGTGACGTTGCACCTTCCGATGGTTCCGGAACTCCCGATCACTATGCTAGCCTGCGCTCGGCTCGGTGTTATCCACTCGGAAGTCTTTGGAGGATTCAGCGGCGAAGCTTGCGGGATCAGGGTCGCGGATTCCGGAAGTCAAGTGCTCATCACGATCGATGGCTATTACAGAAACGGGAAACTGATCGATCACAAGGCGAACGCGGACATCGCGGCGGCCGTCGCCGAAAAGAACGGGCAGAAGATTGAGAAGGTTCTCGTATGGCACCGCCTTGGGAACAGCAGCGCCACTTCAACCCCGATGGTGGCGGACCGCGACTACGATCTGCGCGAGGTGATGAAGGGGTTTGCTGGCCACAAGGTTCCTCCGGTGTCGATGCCTACGGAAGCTCCGCTCTTCCTTATGTACACCAGCGGAACCACCGGGCGTCCGAAGGGGTGTCAGCATAGCACGGGCGGATATCTGGCCTACGTGGCAGGAACCTCGAAGTACATTCAGGATATTCATCCGGAGGACGTTTACTGGTGTATGGCGGATATCGGTTGGATCACCGGACATTCATATATTGTGTACGGCCCCCTCGCCATCGCTGCCACCAGTGTGATCTACGAAGGAGTTCCCCTTTATCCCGACGCGGGGCGTCCGTGGCGGATCGCCGAGCGCCTCAATGTGAACATCTTTCATACCTCGCCTACTGCCATCCGGATGTTGCGCAAAGCTGGTCCGGATGAGCCGAAAAAGTACAATTATCACTTGAAGCACATGACCACGGTCGGTGAACCGATCGTACCGGACGTGTGGCGATGGTACTACAACGTTGTCGGCAAGGAGGAAGCAGTC
>JBKPCS010000072.1:0-6252 GCA_046727495.1 bacterium
TGGAAAAGTTGAATACAAACCCCAGACCGTCTCATGACTCCAGCTTGGATCGTTATTAAAGTAACCGGATCGGTCTGCATCGACTCGTAGCGCGAACAGATCTACCCGGCCATGGCGCGCGTTGAAAATCAGGCGAGCGCTATCAAAGCTTTGTTCAGAATTCGGACCCTGTCGTACGGCCAGGAGTCTTTGGTCTCCGAAATCGATCTGTTGCCGTCCGAGTCTCAGGGTAAGCCAATTCTCGTCAGCCGGGAGGGTTGATCGAGGATAGCTGAAATCAACAAAGGCTTGATTGAAGTCTAGCCGTTTTCGATCGAGCGGGCGTGGTCCGGGTTTTCGTCCCTCTTCCTCGGATGAGCCGGGCAACCGAGAGACATAATCCAACCACTAGGACAATGACCGCCATGCCGGCGGTTTCCGCCGCAAAGAGCGACAAGGTAGACCAACCCGGTCCCGGTTGTAGCACCGCGTAGGCTACCGGCGGCTCGGCTACGGTCGGTCCCCAGACCACACGAGCTGCGACCCCACCAAGAATGGACCCGAACAACTGGGCCAAAATATAAGGCGCCACACTAACTCCGGGAAAGACGCCGAACCGCCACATAGCAAGGGAAATGGCCGGATTCATGTGACCTCCCGTAGTCCTACCTATTGGGCTAAGGATCAACGCAGCTATCAGCACTGCCACAGTGGCTCCAACTATCAATAGCTCGACCTGGATTTGCGGTATCGCGCGGGAGATTGGCGAAGGACCAATTATCCATCTGACAATAGTGATCACACCGAAGAGCATAAGAAAGGTAAGAAACAGCTCGAGCGCGCTGTCTCGGATAACCTTAGCTAACGGCAACTGTTCTGATTGGTTATTCACGCCCAATTGCGACAGCAATGACTCAGCGCCACCGCTGTCGATTCGAAATGATTCCCTCAGGTAAGGAAGCCTAGGGGAAGTTTGCAACGACCGCGAAGAGACCGCTTTTAAAGAGGTCGGTTCTTCATTGCCGTTTGGCAGAGGTGTAAGGCGAAGAATCGCGTTCGGCTATCTCGGCCGCAGTGGATTCAATGCCTTCGCTGACTTGTTTGGCTGCGCCTTCGAAAAAAGTGGGCCCTGCTTCGATCACGACACTCTCGATATTGAACGAAGGCGCCAGCTGTTGCGCTTGCAGACGCTTTTCGGTGTCGTAAGCCGCAAGCATTTGTTCGACAAATGCCCGGTCACCTTCACCGACATCGATAGCCGTGTTGCCTTCATCGCGAATTACCGGCGCCCAAGCAACCTGTTTAGCCTGAAGCCGGACAGCTTCGCGGGCCGCGATTCGACCGACCACGCGTAGTGAGTCCAACGACAAATCTTTTTCTTCACCTAGTCCGATGATCATAAAACGTTTGGCTGGGATCCACCCCGGGGCGGGCGTAAACAGGATCGTCTCGCCGAGTTCACCGACAAATTCATCGCGGTTCCGCAACGCAGAAAGCAAGCCGTGTAGATGCTCATCGGTGTCTTTGGCGGCACCCTGGTAAGTGTCCCCACTGGGTTTGTGCTTGAAGAGACAGATAATTTGGAGATCGGCCGGTTCTGAGTAAGGACCGATCATTTTGACTGAAACCTTCAAGTCATGCGGCGCATCGAAGGTCTTTTCGGCTGGTGCGGAGTTATCCGCAGAAAAAGCCGCTCCGTATCCAAGAAGTAGTGTTGCAACTGTGAGAATGATTCTCATGGAAACGTCTATTTTGTCTTCATTTTTTCGTAGCTTGTCCGCCGGGGCTTTTCTCGAGCGATTAATTTTCGTCTAGGTGTAGCGAAGGCGGATACATTCGCGGTTCAGAACGCGAAGCATTCGCAGCCGCCATCTAAGATTCCGCGCGGTCCCAGAATCCATTGAGGGACGTTAGTGGCGTGCCGGCGAGCCGGTCGTTCGTCATGATGATGGCCGCAACACGCGTGCACCGGCTGCTCGGCGCTCTCTCGCCAATACCCCGGGTGGTAGTGTACCGGCGACCAATCCGGCATCACCGGCAGATCTCCAGGATCCAACGGCTTGAATTCCTCTGTTGCGTAAACCGGTCTTCCGCCCAAGATAGTGAGCACTGACTCAAGCGATTTAATCTCTTCGGCAGGAATCGAAAAGTAGTCGTCAGTCAGAACTACTAAATCGGCTAGTTGTCCGGTTGAAATGGCGCCGCGTTTCCCTTCCTCTCTCGACATCCAGGTGCTGCCCTGCGTATGCAAGCGGAGGGCTTCTTCCCGTGAGAGTAACGCGTTATCCGGATAGAGCGCCAACCCGCCCAACGTTTTACCTGTCGTCATCCAGTAAAGGGAAACGAACGGATTATAGCTGGCGACCCGCGTCGCATCGGTGCCGGCACCCACAGGAACGCCCATCTCCAGCATCCGTCGCAATGGCGGCGTACGTTTGGCAGCTTCCGCGCCATAGCGATCGACGAAGTATTCGCCCTGATACGCCATGCGGTGTTGAACCGCAATCCCGCCACCGAGCGCTTTGATCCGCTCGATGTTACGATCGGAAACGGTTTCGCAATGATCGAAGAACCAATGTAATCCATCCAGCGGAAACTCCCGATTTACGCGTTCGAAGATGTTAAGAAATCGAGTGATCGATTCCTCATAGGTCGCATGTAATCGGAAGGGCCAACGGTTTTCGGCCAGGAACCGGACCACGCGTTCCAGTTCGGATTCCAGCTTTTCCGGTAAGTCCGGACGCGGCTCCAAGAAGTCCTCGAAATCCGCAGCGGAGAAAACTAACATTTCCCCTGCCCCATTACATCGGAACACGTCCTCTCCGTCATCCGGCTTCACGACCTTTGACCAGGAACAAAGTCTTCCAACTCACCGCCCGGCTTCTGTGTGAACAGATTGTAGGCGATGCGGAGAGTCATTTCACCGCGCTGATGAAGCTGTTGGATGATCGCGTAGTCTTCAGGATAGTTTTGATATCCGCCGCCCGCATCGCATACGCTGGTTACGCCGAGACGATTCAGTTCCCGCATGAAATGCCGGGTCGAGTTATATTGGTATTCAGCAGGTAGTTTCGGCCCTTTTGCGAGCGTGGCATAAAGAATTGTCGCGTTCGGACGAGCCACTAACATACCGGTAGGGTTGCCTGCCTTATCCCTGACAATTTCTCCTCCGGGTGGGTTCAGTGTGTCCTTAGTGTAGCCGCAAGCCTTCAATGCTGCGCGATTAAGCAACGCACGGCAGTAAAGGTGCAGGATGAAGACAGGCGTGTCAGGCGCAGCGGCGTTGATCTCCTCGAGCGTAGGCATTCGCCGTTCGACAAATTGAAATTCGCTCCAACCTCCGACTACCCGAACCCATTGCGGAGCGGGTGTCCGCGCCGCCTGTTCACGCAGCATTTGCAACGCCAGCGCAAGCGAGGGCACACCTTCCCACCGCAACTCCATATTGTAGTTCAGTCCGCCGCGGATCACGTGCAGGTGCGAGTCGTACAGGCCAGGAATGACTCTTCTCCCGTTGAGGTTAACGACTTTCGTCTCTGGACCTCGTTGGAATTCCGCGGCATTGTCAAGCCCGGCAATTTTGTCGCCAACAATCACTACCTCAGTAGCCGAAGGATGCCTTGGATCGAGCGTCGTGATTCGTCCGTTTTGAAGGATAACGTCAGCAATCATCTTCATGGAAGCTTTCGGTGAATACTAGTGAGCAGCTTTCTTCGGAACGATTTGCGGTTTCACTGCCGACTGCGGAGCGTGGTGAACCATGGTGTAGGCGTATTCCACGCCGACCCCATATGCGCCGGCCTGCGGCTTCAATAAATCCATCAACTGATTGTAGTGCTCACGCTTGGCCCAATCCCGCTGCCATTCGAGTAAGGCCGGAATCGTCGTCAGACGGACTGCGCCCGCTTGCACCATTCGCGACAAAGCAGCTTCCTGAGCAGCCGGGGAAGTTGCCCCGCAACAATCTTCAACCACGTAGATGTTGTATCCTTGCGCGAGCATCTCGATCGTCGGCCAAGTCACACAGACTTCGGTCCAGAGGCCCGTCATGAGGATGTTCTTTCTGCCCGTAGCCTCGATAGCTGCGCGGAATCCGGCGTCGTCCCATGAATTCATTGAACTTCGTTCGACTACTGGTTGGCCTGCGAATACGTCCAGAAGCTGCGGCCAGACGTAACCACTAAACGACTCAGTTTCGACCGCAGTTAACACCGCGGGAATACCGAACTCTTTAGCTACTTTTGCCAGAAGGGTAACATTATTGATCAGAGTTGCGCGGTCGATGTTGGCGACCCCAAATGTCATTTGTGGCTGGTGATCGATAAAGACAACAGCGCTGTCTTCCGGTGTGTAGAGTTTGTGGTATTGACTCATTGTTTCTGTTTTCTTTTCTATAATCTAACTAACTATTTATCTGAACTAGTGATACCTGGATATTGAGCGCTATTCCTTGAAAGTAGGTTTTGCTTCTTGTCCCTCCGGTTAGGCGCGGCCGGAAGATCCCGACGACTCATCTAACTAGTGAGAACCGTAGTGATGGCATGTTCTCTTCTCGGTTTTGTCGACGAGTCCAAGTGGACATTTTAGCCGCCTATTTTGTCGGGAATCCACATGCGGCTGTCGCTCTGGGTCCGGCGGCCAGGCCGAGAGCAATGTCTGGGTCTAAACCGGTGTCCGTGCCGGTAATAGGGGCCGCCCGCTGCTTTTTGACGTTTGTCATTAAGAAAGAATTAACCCGCGCCGATAAACGGGGAATTACTTTGTTGCTTGGCTAAGGATACCTGTCAGGTATGGTGCCGAAATGGAACTCCGCCACCTGCGCTACTTCGTTGCCGTTGCGGAATTGCAAAATATAACTCGCGCGGCAGCGAAGCTTCACGTCTCGCAACCGCCATTGAGCCGTCAAATTCGGGATCTCGAAGACGAACTTGGCGTCGCTCTGTTCGAGCACGGCGCCAAAGCTTTGCGGCTAACCGAAGCCGGGCGAGCTTTCTTACCGGAAGCTCGCGCGGCACTGCAGCGAGTGGACGATGCGGTGCGCATGGCGAAAATCGTTGGCACTGGACAGCGCGCCGAAATTCACGTCGGCTACGCGCCTTCGTTAGCGGTGGAACTTCTTCCGCGTGCTCTGAAATATTTCCACGAGTCTAGTCCCGGCGTGCGAGTGCGACTTCACGATTTGTCGACGCAAGAAATGCTTCCTGGCCTCGTCGACGGAGAGTTGCAGGTCGCGCTGCTGGAATGGCTATCAATCAAAGCCATGGCCGGCTTGGGTTTTCAGGAACTGCAGCGCTACCCGCTCTGCGTGGCCGTACATCCGGCGCATCCACTGGCGCGCGTGCGCAAAGTCGGACTGGAACAAGTCGCACAGGAACGTCTTCTTGCGGTCTCGCTTTCAGACTAACCCGATTATCGCGCAATCATTGACCGCTTGTTTGAACCGCTGAATCGCGCGCCACAAATTGCGGAGGAATTCGACAGCGCCACCAGCCTCATCGCGGCACTCGAGGCCGGCCGGGGCGTTGCGCTGGTATCACAGGCTCTCGAGTTTTTCGCCGGGCCGCGACTAAAGATTCGCCCCCTTCGTCCTTCGCCCCAGCCGCTCATTGTGGGCATCGCCTATCGGAAGTCGAAGCATTCGACGGCGACGGCAAATTTCATTGCTGCCGCCAAGCGGGCTGGGTCTCGCCGCCCGCCATTTTCTGCCAGAGCACATATACCGGAATTCGAGTACCATTAAGGTACGGCTTACCCATCATGATGTCCGCATCAACCTTGGCTCGCTCTGTCAGTCTCATAAGAACACTTTGTCCGACCTTTGGTCATCCACTCAAGTTCTTGAAAGTCAGCCACGCATCTTGGTAGATTTAGCGCTGGTGACGATAACGTCGTGGGGAGATTTTCTGATCCCCCAAAAGAGGTAGTCCGGGTTCCTCTCTGGGCGATACTCTAAATCGCCTCCTGGTGGCATTACGACGAGGCAATGAAAAACCTAACCCTCGCGCTGATGCGGACTCTCCGCATCGTATCTACCTTCGACTCATGACCGCCACAAGCGGACTTGAGTCTATGGACGACCTTTTACAAACTGCCCTGTCGGCCCACGGCGGCCTTAAGCGTTGGGGCGAATTAAGCGCGATTACGGTAGCCGCATCGATTACCGGCGCAATCTGGTTTGTAAAGGGTCAGGGTGATTATCTCAAAAACGTCGTTATCACGGCGTATACGAAAAAGCAGAAGCTAGTCACTGATTTTCCGGGACAGGATAAACGC
>JBKPCS010000073.1:0-12878 GCA_046727495.1 bacterium
ATGCAACCCTGGTATATTGCTCATCAGGTTGTAGTCGACCCAGAGTCCTCCCATCGTGTAATGGACCGCCGGATAGATCCGCATCGGACCATGGTAGGCATCTTCTCCAGTGATGTTGTGGTACATGTCGAAGAGGTTGCCGTACCGGTCACGGATCGTCTGTTCGCCATGCCGTTTGATCGCATCGGCAAAGTCGAGATAGACACCTAGTCCACCTGGGCCAACGCCCCGTCCCCTCATCACAAACTTCTTTCGCGCTGCGTGACGAGATATCGCGCGCAGCCAGGTTGCCGTAGCTTGGATACTTGCGCTCTAGATAATAGTCACGCTCCGCTTCTGGAATTTGTTGCGGAGGCCGAGTATCGCCTTTCTTCAAAGGCACCCATACGCGACCATCGTTTCGTAACGATTCCGACATCAGAGTCAGCTTCGATTGGTACGAACCGCTCACCGGAATACAGGTCGGATGAATCTGCGTGAAGCAGGGATTGGCGAAGAATGCTCCCCGCTTGTAGGCCCGGTAAGTGGCAGTAACGTTGCATCCACGCGCGTTGGTCGAGAGATAAAAAACGTTACCGTAACCGCCGGTGGCCAGAATGACAGTATCCCCGGCATGCGACGAGATTTCTCCATTGATCAAGTCTCGAACGACAATCCCTTTAGCGTGCCCATCTATGACCACTAGATCGAGCATCTCGGTACGCGGAAACATCTTGACCGATCCAAGAGCAATCTGTTTCGAAAGCCCTTGATAAGCGCCGAGCAAAAGTTGCTGGCCGGTTTGTCCACGCGCGTAAAACGTCCGCGAAACTTGGGCGCCACCAAACGAACGGTTGGCCAGTAACCCCCCATATTCTCGAGCGAACGGTACACCCTGCGCGACGCACTGATCGATAATGTGAGCGCTGACTTCCGCTAGTCGATAGACATTCGCCTCTCGGGATCGAAAATCGCCTCCCTTGATCGTGTCATAAAACAGACGATAAACGCTGTCGCCATCGTTCTGATAATTCTTTGCCGCGTTAATTCCTCCTTGAGCGGCGATGCTGTGAGCCCGCCGCGCCGAATCCTGGAAGCAGAAACATTTGACGTTGTACCCGAGCTCAGCGAGCGTCGCGGCCGCCGACGCTCCTGCCAGACCGCTGCCGACAACGATCACGTCGAACTTGCGTTTGTTCGCCGGGTTCACCAACTTCGATTCCGCCTTATGTTTTTCCCATTTTTTTTCGAGCGGACCGGACGGAATTTTCGAGTCTAGAGCACCGTTCATTTGATTACTCCAAGGAGCACGCTAGCCGGGATTGAGATGTATCCTACAAAGAGAAGCCAGGAGAGGGTCCGGCCGCCATTCGAAATCAATGCTGAAATCTTGCGGTCATTAATCCCAAGCGTCTGCGTCACGCTGGAAAACCCATGGCTCAAATGGGTCGCCAGGAGAAATAAGCCGAGAACATAAAAGAGCGAGATCAACGGCTCCCTGAATCCAAGAATCACCATTCGATAAACGTCATGGCGTCCGAGTGAATCGTGCAGATCGCGATACTGAGGATGAGTGACCTGGAATGTAAAGGCAAGCAGCGGGTTTCGGGAAAACCGCCTGACAGGAACGGGGGTCGGGCTGGCTGCCGGCATAATTTTGTAAACTATTAGATAATCTAATAGTGTCAAGTTCCCAGGATACCGAATCCTCGGTCCGAGATCGAACCGCGATTCCCGCGTTTCTACAAAAAAATCCGGCGCGTGCTTTGTTGGGCGGCAGAGCTTGTCCCGCCGTAGCCTTGGCGAAGGAGGACGGTTGACAGTTCACAACAAAATAGCAACACATAACAACTTAATATTCTTAAGTTGTACACCGCCCATTTGCGCAATGCACAAAGTGCGGAACTCTTTCGAACCTGTTCGATACCGCCGGAATTCAGCGCGCTGGACCAACGCAACCGGATTCAATTCTCGGGGTTAAAATAGTTAGAAGCTGTACGGGTAGGCCCCAGTGGGGGAAGAGGTTGTGGTCTGTTCGCTATCGCGAGTTCACAGAAGAATTATGAATATACCTTTGAGAGTAAAATGTTTGCTTTTCGCGCTTATGCTGAGCGTAGTGCCGGCTACCTCGCAGGCGTTTGTTTCAATTACCATCGCTCCACCGCCGCTGGTGGTTTACGATCAACCTCCTTGCCCAGTCGACGGCTGGATCTGGGAGCCCGGCTACTGGGCGTGGGACGATGATGCGGGTGAATACTACTGGGTACCCGGCCAATGGGTAGCTCCTCCGAGGGTTGGATGGTATTGGACACCAGGTTGGTGGGGCTGGGGTAACGGAATATATCTCTGGCACACAGGTTACTGGGGACCGCACGTCGGTTACTACGGCGGAATTAACTATCGTTTCGGTTATTGGGGGACCGGCTACTGGGGAGGCGAATGGTCAGGAAACGTGTTCCGCTACAACACCGCTGTAACGAATGTTAACACCACGGTGGTCCACAACACCTTCGTCAACAACACTGTTATTAACAATAATCCCGGCGCAGCAAACGCCGCAGCAACTCGAGCGAGTTTCAATGGACCTGGAGGCGTGACGGCGCGTCCTACCGCTGCTGAGCAAGCGGCCAGCAAGGGTCCGAGACTGCAAGCGACTGCTGCTCAGGTTGCGCATGCTCAAGCGGCTCGGCAGAATCCTGGCCAACGCTTTTCACAGAACCATGGAAGCCCGGCAGTCAAAGCTGTGAATACTCCAGGCGGTTTGCGTGCTCAGACAGCTGCTACCAAACCTGGCGCCCAGCCAGCTGCCAAACCTGCAACTCAGCCAGCTGCCAAACCTGGTGCCCAGCCAGCTGCCAAGCCTGGAACTCAGCAAGCTGCCAAGCCTGGAACTCAGCAAGCTGCCAAGCGTGGAACTCAGCAAGCTGTGAAAGCTGGAACTCAGAAGGCCGCCAAACCAGCAGCGAAACCGGCAGCCAAGCCTGCTCAAAGCGTCGCGAAGCCTGCGACAAAAGCAGCTACGACCACAAAAAAAACGCAACCAGCAACGGTGAACCGCGCACCGCAGCACCAGACTGCAACCCGGCACGCGGCAGCGCCGGCGACTCGCCCAGCCGCTCATCAAACAACGGCATCGAAACCGGCATCCCGGCCACAACTACAGCACGCAGCGCAAGCAAAACCGCGCCCGCAGGCAGCACCGCGGCCGCAAGCGAAGCCGCAACCGCAACAAAAACCCGCTCCGCAGAAGAAAGAACAGAAACCGCAGAAGAAAGAAGAGAAACACTAGAGTTTGCTTGCAGAAATTGATTGTGAAAAACGTGCCGTCCATCTGGACGGCACGTTTCGTTTTTGAACGACGCGTTCCGATCGACGAACAATGAAATAAAGAACGCATGAAATGTCGGCGATCTAATCTTGATTGCTAGTCTCAAGCTGGAGTGCCAGCGGCAGCTGCAGCTCTGTTTGTGGCAAGCTCCGCTTGCTGCAAAAAGGGGCATTTGCTAAGATCGCAACTTAATATTATGAAACGTCTGTCCTTGTTTATTTTCTGCGCCATTGTGGGCCTGGCCGGAGCAGGATTTTCCCAAGATGTAATCAAAATCGGCGAGTTCGGCTCATTATCGGGAGACAACGCGGGTTTTGGTACAACCCAAAATAACGGCGTCCAAATTGCCTTGGAAGAAGTCAATGCCGGAGGCGGCGTTCTGGGTAAGAAGATACAGTTGATCGTCGAAGACAATCAGACTAAACAGGGTGAGACTACTACAATTGTCCGCAAGCTCATTTCGCAGGATCGCGTTGCGGCGATCGTGGGGGAGGTAGCTTCGTCTAAGACACTTGAGGCCGCGCCGATTGCCCAGGCCGCGAAAATTCCGTTAATTGCGACGGCTGCAACCAATCCGAAGGTGACCCAAACCGGAGACTACGTTTTCCGCGTCTGTTTCATCGACGATTTTCAAGGACAGGTCATCGCCCGGTTTGTACTGGAGAAGCTGCAGAAAAAGAAGATAGCGTTCCTGACCGATGTTAAGCAGGATTATAGCGTTGGTTTGACCCAATATGCCAAAGACTATCTGACCAAGCACGGAGGCACGGTCGTAAAAGAGCAGAGTTACAGTTCTGGCGATAAAGATTTCCGCGCACAATTGACCGATATAAAATCGGCAAGCCCGGATGTAATTATTATTACCGGCTATTATCCGGAGGCCGCGCTTATCGCGAAACAAGCCCGTCAGTTTGGAATCAAATCCATTTTCGTTGGCGGAGACGGTTGGGATGACCCAGCGCTGATTTCAATCGGAGGTAAGGCGGTCGAGGACTCTTACTATTCCAACCACTTCAGTGCAGACGCAAAGACGCCACTGGTTCAGGCTTTTGTGCAGAAGTACAAGGAAAAATATGGCCGGGAACCAAACGCGTTTGCGGCGCTCGGCTATGATGCGTTTAAGCTTCTGGTGGATGCCATTAAGCGGGCTGGCGGAACTGATCCGGAAAAACTCAGGCAGGCGATCGCTGATACCAAGGGATTCGATGGTGTTTCTGGCAAAATTACGATCGGATCAGACAGGAACGCGGTAAAGCCGGCGTTGATCCTGGAAGTCAAAGACGGCGCCTTGAAGTATGCCGGCTCGATTGAACCCAAGAGCTGACTTTCAATTTGCTTACTGCCTCGGATCTATGGGCCACCGTGGGTGAATCTTGCGTGTCGGCGATACGGCGATACGGCGGTACGGCGAGCGAGCCTCCAGGTCGATCGTCGTTTCGCCGATACGCCGATCCGCCGACACGCCGATACCCGCTTTCGCTATTAGCTTTCTGGGCCTTAACCCTCTTTTCCGCGCATAACACCGCCTCTGCTCAGATCAAGATCGGCGAGATCGACCCGCTGACCGGAGGAATAGCGCAGTTCGGCATCTCTTGCCACCAAGGTTATCTGCTGGCTCTTGAAGAAGTGAATCAAGCAGGAGGTATCCTTGGGCAGAAAATTGAGCTAGTCACCGAGGACGACCAATCGAAGCCGGGTCAATGCGCGACCGTTGTGCGCAAACTGATCGGCCAGGACAAAGTCGTCGCCTTGCTGGGCGACGCCACATCGTCGGCGACGTTGGAAGGGGCGCCGATTGCGCAGAACAGCAAGGTCCCGATGATCACGCCGACGGCTACAAACCCGAAGATCACAGAGGTAGGCGACTTTATTTTTCGCGTTTGCTTCCTGGATGAATTTCAGGGCCGTGTTCTAGCTCGATTTGCGAGAGAGACATTGAAAGCGAAAACCGCTGCGATTTTGACCGACGTCAAACAAGACTACAGCGTCGATCTGACCAGGTTTTTCAAAGGGGAATTTACCAAGAACGGAGGGTCCATTACCCGAGAGCAAAGCTACTCGACCGGCGACACCGATTTTCGCGCTCAGCTGACAACTCTGCGCGCGGCTAAATCGGATGTCGTTTTCGTGCCGGGCTACTATCAGGAAGCGAGTTTGATCGTGAAACAGGCACGGCAGGTCGGTCTCACAATGCCGTTTATCGGGTGCGATGGCTGGGCCAATCAATCTTTGCTTACAATTGGTGGAAAGGCCTTGGATGGTTGTTATTTGACGAATCACTTTTCTCCAGACGATCCCGCGCCGGCCGTTCAGAAATTCGTCGAAAAATATAAAAGCAAATATGGATCGATCCCCGACACCTTTGCTGCTTTGGGTTATGATGCGGCCCGAATTCTTATGGATGCCATCAAACGGGCCGGTTCGGCGGAACCGGGCGCGATCCGTGACGCGTTAGCAATGACCAGCGGATTTGAGGGTTGTACCGGGACGATCGGATTTGACGCTAACCGAAACGCGACAAAAGCGGCGGTGATTCTAACGATCAAAGAAGAAAAGTTTCAAGTCGCGCAAAAGGTAGAACCTAAATGAGTGCGAGTGTGAGTGTGAGTTCGAGTTTGCATTCCCCGCCTTACTCAGAATCATACTAACACTAGCACTAACACTCACACTCTATGCGTGCTGCGTTTGTTTGCTTCCTTTTGTGTCTCGCTAGCTCAGGGTACGGCGAGTCTCCGCTCAAGATCGGCGAAGTAAACCCGATTTCAGGAGCAATCGGGCAATATGGCACGACTTGCCACAAAGGGATTCAGCTGGCGATTGAACAGGCCAATGCTGCTGGGGGCGTGCTTTCACGACCGATTGAATTGGTCACGGAAGACAACCAATCCAAGCCTGGTCAGACTGCCACAATTGTTCGGAAGCTTGTCACTCAAGATAAGGTTCTGGCAATCGTCGGTGACCTGACCTCTTCAGCTACGATGGAAGGTGCTCCGATTGCCCAGAACACAAAGATCCCGATGGTCACGCCTTTGGCTACTAATCCGAAGGTGACTGAGATCGGTGACTATATTTTTCGGGTCTGTTTTGTGGACGAGTTCCAGGGCCGAGTCATGGCCCGTTTCGCGGCGGAACGCCTCAAAGCTGCGAAAGCGGCGATCCTGACCGATGTGAAACAGGATTACAGCGTTGGGCTAGGCGATTTTTTCAAACAGACTTTTACCGCTGCTTCTGGAACGATTGTGCGTGAGCAGAGTTATTCGAGTGGTGACACCGACTTCCGGGCACAATTAACTTCGATCAAAGCGGCGCGTCCTGATGTTCTATTTGTTCCCGGCTATTATCCGGAGGTCAGCATCATTCTGAAACAGGCGCGGCAACTCGGCCTGACCATACCAATTATCGGCTGCGAGGCGTGGGATAATCCGACTCTGCTTCAAGTCGCCGGAAGTGCAGCGAACGGCTGTTATTTCTCGAATCAATTCTCAGCCGATGATCCGGCTCCGGTCGTTCAAGAGTTTGACAAGGTATACCAGCAAAAATTCGGTACCCGACCGGACAACTTTGCTGCGCTTGGATATGATGCGGCACGCGTCGTTCTTGAGGCGATCAAGAAGGCCGGTTCGCCTGATTCCGCAGCGATTCGTGACGCCATTGCTCAAACAAAAGACTTTCCGGGCGTCTCCGGCAACATCAGTATTGATTCTAACCGAAACGCGTCGAAGCCAGTGGTCATTTTGGCGATCAAAAATGACCGCATACAATACCTTGAGAAAATCAGCCCCCAATAATCGTGCCGGCAGGTCGGCGTGTCGGCGTGTCGGCGCCCGTACCGGTCCAATGCCATTCCTGCAAGTCGTGGCTACCTGCGTGATTGGGTTAGCTTGCTGGTGGCCAGATTCAACGAGCGCCACGACCAAGATCGGAGCGGTCACCTGTCTGAGCGGAGGTCTCTCGACTTTTGGCGTTTCCAGTATTCAGGGAGCTAAGCTCGCAGCAGAAGAGATAAATTCCTCTGGCGGTATTTTAGGTCAGCCGCTGGAACTGATAATTGAGGACAACCAGTCCAAAGCCGGCGAAGCCGCCACCGCCGCGCGTAAGTTCATCTCTCAGGACAAGGTCGTTGCGATTCTAGGCGACCTGACTTCCTCATCAACGATGGAGATTGCGCCTCTAGCGCAGGCGGCGAAAATTCCGTTGCTTACACCGACCGCGACAAACGTCGCGATTACGAAAGTCGGCGACTATGTATTCCGGAGCTGTTTCATTGATCCGTTTACCGGACAGGTAATGGCCCGGTTTGCGCTGGATCGTCTGAAGGCAAAACGCGCGATCATTCTGACTGACGTTAAACAGGACTACAGCGTCGGCCTGACGGATGCCATCCGGAAATATTTCACCCAGAAGGGCGGCCAGATCCTCAAAGAGATTTCTTACAGCAGCGGAGACGTGGACTTTCGGGCGCAGCTTACCTCGGCGAAGTCTTTACGGCCGGATGTCATTTTCCTGCCTGCATATTACACCGAGGCAGGTCTGATTCTGCTTCAGGCGCGGCAACTCGGAATTACCAATCCATTCATGGGCGGGGAAGGATGGGATAGTCCGGCACTGCTTCAGGTAGCCGGCAAGAGCGCGGACGGGAATTTTTATGCCAATCATTTTTCTGCGGCCGACCCAAACCCCTTAGTTCAAAAGTTTGTTCAGAACTACCAGGCAAAATATCATTCGCCGCCAGATGCGCTCGCCGCTCTCTGGTACGACGGAGCGAGAATCCTGGCACAAGCAATTCAACAGGCCGGCTCGACAGAGGGAGCCAAAGTTCGCGATGCCCTTGCTGCAGTCAAAGATTTTCCGGGCGTTACCGGAAAGATTTCGATTGATGAAAATCGTAACGCGGCTAAACCCGCCGTGATACTAGCAATCGAACATGGTGAACTGAAGCTGGTTGACCATGTTGCTCCGGAAGCGGCGGCACCGTAGGAACAGGATCAGCGTCGACCAGGAAGGTCAATCCGGAGGATCGCGCCGGGCACCCCCCGAAAGGATTCGGGGTAAACCCCGAAAGCATTCGGGGTAGCTTGATCTCGCCATTGGCGCATTGAGCTTCTAGCTCGACCTGGAAAGCGCGCTCTGTCGCCGCCGGAGTTGAGCTGTCGCGGAGGGCCAAGGAACAACGGCGGCGACGGAGGCGGCCTTCCGGACGATTATTTCCGAAATTTTGGATTGGAAAACTTGTTAGAAACGGAATCAATCGAGAGGTTTACCCGATAGCTTCAAACAAAATGACTGACCGCAATACTTTTGCGCTCGCCGTTCGGCGTGTTTCCGCCTGTTTCTGGATGCCATATATTCCCCTTGCGCCGCACGCGGCTTTCCTCGATACAAACCTCTTTGCGACGTCAAAAGCTGACTGATGGAACAGGTAACGCTTTTTTTGCAGCAGTTGTTGAATGGGCTCTCACTGGGATCGATCTACGCGCTCATCGCTCTTGGGTACACCATGGTGTACGGGGTTCTGCGCTTCATCAATTTTGCGCATGGAGATGTCTACATGCTCGGAGCGTTCACCGGATATTTTGTTGCTCCCCGGGTAGCTAAAGTTTTCAGCCACGGCCGAGATGAATCGTTCACGATGCAGAACACATTTTCAATTCTTGCCGGCGCGGGAATTGTGATGCTGGTATCGATGATCGTCTGTGCCGCGGTTGGTGTAACCATTGAACGGATCGCATACCGTCCCTTGCGCGAACGCCCGCGCTTGAACGTTCTGATCACTGCGATTGGAGTTTCGCTCTTCCTTCAGAATATGACCCAATATTTCGTGGGAGCAGAGCCAAAGGCTTTTCCGCAGTTGATTCCAGTTCAAGCGGTTCCGGGTCTGGGCGATCTCACCTTGTTAACCACTCAGGCGGCAATCATCGGTTCAACCGTTGTTCTGTTGGCGGTGCTCTGGTTCATCGTGATGAAGACCAAGCTCGGCATGGCCATGCGCGCGCTCTCGGTGAATCCTACGGCCTGCTCGATGATGGGCGTGAACAATGATGTCGTAATCTCGTTTACGTTTGCCCTCGGTTCTGCGTTGGCGGCCGCTGCGGCGGTGCTGGTGTCGCTCGATTCCCCTTCGATCTCCCCGCTGATGGGTAATCTGCCTGGAATCAAAGCATTTGTGGCGGCTGTACTCGGCGGCATCGGAAATATCCCTGGTGCAGCGCTGGGCGGGCTGATGATCGGGGTCCTGGAGACTTTGGTGGTTGGTTATTTGAGACCGGAGCTGCGCGACGCAATCGCATACGCGATCCTAATCGTAATTCTGCTGTTCAAGCCGACTGGTCTACTCGGCAAGGTCGAGCGCGAAAAAGTATGAACAGATCCCGTCTCGTTCTGGCAATTGTTCTATTGGCGCTGCTGTTGTTCTCTATGTTCGGCGAGCGCGCGTTTGCCCAGAATTTTTCATACTACTATGCGGTCCTGATGCAGATCGGCATCAATATTATCCTCGGCGCCAGTCTGAACCTGGTGAATGGTTACACTGGACAGTTTTCGTTGGGGCACGCAGGCTTTATGGCAGTAGGCGCTTATGCCTCGGCCAGCTGGTCAGATCATCTTGACCCGATTTTCTTGAACGCACTCGGAGGGAGCGCTAACCCTTTCGCCGTAAATACTGTGTTCCTGGCGTCGATGCTTTTTGGCGGCTTGCTAGCAGCCGTTGCCGGTCTGATCGTTGGAATCCCTTCATTGCGATTGCGGGGTGATTATCTCGCGATCATGACGCTTGGATTTGGTGAGATCATTCGCACCGCAATTTTGAATATCGACTTTCTCGGCGCATCTCGTGGTTATAGCGGAATCGCACCGTACACCAATCTCTTTTGGACCTACGGCGTCGCCGCCATTTGCATTTACGTCGTCTTAACTCTGGTGAACTCGACCTATGGCCGCGGTTTTCTCACCGTGCGGGACGACGAAGTAGCTGCGGAAGCCATGGGAATCAACACCACAAAATATAAAGTCATCGCTTTTGTGGTCGGCGCGTTTTTTGCCGGGATAGCGGGAGCGCTTTTCGCTCACTACGTCGGGTTCTTAACACCGGAAGGGTTTAACTTTTTCAAATCAGTCGAAGTCGTGGTGATCGTCGTGCTCGGCGGCATGGGAAGCACGGCAGGGGTGGTTTTAACCGCTGCGATGCTGACGCTTTTATCGGAAGCGCAGCGCGCCCTGGCCCATACATCGTTTGTCCCGCCTCAATACCGCGGCCTGCTGGAAAATCGGTTAATTCTTTATTCGCTCTTGTTGATTATTTTCATGCTAACCCGTCCTCAGGGATTGTTTGGTGATTTGAGCGCTGTCCACAAACGTTTAATACCGAAGAAAGGAACAGGCGGAGCGCCGGTTCGGCCACCCGTCCCTCCGGCGCCGCCCGCGAGTTGAAACAGGAAAATCGAACAAAAGGACGCGAGGGAAACCGAGGGACTGATGAGAGGTGAGAAGTGAAAAGTGAGAAGTATCAAACCGAAAACTGAAAACCGAAAACCGAAAAGCTCCTCCGGTGGACTGTGGACGGTCGATGGTCGACGGATGACGAAATAACAATGTCTTCCCTCCTTCAGCTTTCAAAATGCACCATTCGATTCGGGGGGCTGACCGCGGTCTCTAATCTCGATCTGTCGGTTGGAAAGGGCGAGCTCGTAGGGTTGATCGGCCCAAACGGAGCAGGTAAAACGACCGTCTTTAATATGATTACCGGTGTTTACCAGCCAACCGAAGGCGACGTAACACTCGAAGGCAAACGGCTGAATGGCTTGAAACCGTACGTCATCACTGCCGAAGGCATCGCGCGGACTTTTCAAAATATCCGGCTCTTTAGGTCGTTAACAGTTTTCGATAATGTTCGGGCGGCTTTTAATCTGCAACTTGGCCACGGGTTCCGCCATGCGCTGACCCGCAGCAAAGCGTTCTCGAAGGAAGAAGCGGATGTTGAAGCGAAGACATTTGAGCTGCTGAAGATCTTCAATCTCGATCGATATCACGACGTCCTCTGCACCAGTTTACCCTACGGAGACCAGCGCCGGCTAGAGATCGTGCGCGCTCTGGCGACCAAGCCGAAACTGCTGTTACTAGACGAACCGGCTGCCGGCATGAATCCGACCGAAAAAGGCGCGTTGATGCGTCTGATCGAATTCATTCAAGAGAAGTTCGATATCTCAGTGCTCCTGGTGGAGCACGATATGCGAGTCGTCATGGGTATTTGCCGGCGAATTGCTGTTTTAGACTACGGCGTAAAAATTGCCGAAGGGGTTCCGGACGATATTCGCAGGAACCCGAAGGTCATCGAAGCGTATTTGGGAGAAGAACCTGCAGGAGCAGGGGGAAATGTGTCGGCGTGATCACCACGGAAAATCGAACAGAAGATCGCAGAGAAACAAACAATAAGAAAAATTTCGCGCAGACGTGTCGGGCCGTAGCTTTGGCGACGGACGAGGCCGCTGAAGAACGCTGAGGGATCTGAAATGAATTCAAACTTCCTCTGCGTTACTCGGCGACCTCTGCGTGAGGAACTAACCGATGTTAGAAGTCAAAGATCTTGAAGTAGCTTACGGTTCAATCACCGCTCTCCACGGTATTTCATTGAAAGTGGAGAAAGGGAAGATCGTCACTTTAATTGGCTCGAACGGCGCGGGGAAATCGACCACGCTTCGCGCCATTTCTGGTCTGCGCCGCGTCCGCAAAGGCAAGATTTTGTTCGAAGGACAGGAGATCACCAACCGCCCGCCACATCGCATCGTAGGCCACGGACTGACCCAGGTTCCCGAGGGCCGGATGATTTTTCCGAACCTGACCGTTCTAGAAAATTTGCAGATGGGCGCGTTCCGCCAAAAAGACAAACAAGAGTTTCGCAAAGATTCAGAGTACGTATTTCAGATCTTTCCCAGGTTGAAGGAACGGGAAAAACAAGTGGCCGGCACGTTGAGCGGCGGCGAACAACAGATGCTGGCAATCGGCCGCGCTTTGATGTCGAAGCCGCGCTACCTGATGCTCGATGAGCCTTCACTTGGAATTGCGCCGATTTTGGTTAAAACGATCTTTTCCAAGATCAGCGAAATCAATCAGCAGTTAGGGATCACGATCCTGTTGGTTGAACAGAACGCAAATCTCGCCCTGGAGATTTCCGATTACGGTTATGTGTTGGAAACCGGCCGGATCATTTTGCAAGACGAATCAGCAAAACTGAGGACCAATAGCCTGGTAAGAGAGGCTTACCTCGGGGGTGTCTGTTAGCTAGAAAACGCCGAGAGCGCCGGGATCGTCGGCAACTGTTTTCATTACCGCGCGCAAAACATCGTACTCGTCCTCGATCTCGAACTCGTCCTCGATTGGGCCGCGTTAGGAGTTGCACCTGCGGAAGACTTGAACAGAAGGCCGCAAAGATCACAGTGCGGCGAAGCCGCAACCAAAGCTGGAGGAGCACCGTGGGCTCCGATTAAAAGGGATTTGTGAAAACACATTCAATTGAAGCAAGCCACGGTGTTCCCGAGAGTTTTCTTAACAAGTTTGGACAGAAGATTACAGGGATAAT
>JBKPCS010000074.1:0-5509 GCA_046727495.1 bacterium
ACTCAATGCTAACCTGGGAATCGGTTCTATCAACATCACTGTGGGCCGGATCCTAACGTTTCTGATCGCGGTTTGCGCATCGTTTATCATCTCGAGGTTCCTGCGTTTTCTGTTGGAAGAAGACGTTTATCATCATTTTCCTCTGGTGCCCGGCACTCCGTACGCAATCTCTACGATGCTTCATTATGCAATCCTGCTCCTGGGATTCGTCATTGGCTTGGGGGCTCTGGGTATTGATCCGGGGAAGATTACTATCCTGGCTGGAGCATTCAGCGTTGGGATCGGGTTTGGATTGCAGAACGTAATCAATAACTTTGTCTCCGGCCTAATTCTGCTGTTTGAACGTCCGATCAAAATTGGTGACGTCATTGAGGTGAGCGGCAATGTCGGAGAGGTCCGCCGTATCGGTATTCGGGCAAGTGTTATTCGCACTGCAGACGGTTCTGAAGTCATCGTGCCGAACGGTTCGCTCATCTCGAGCCAAGTCACGAATTGGACCTTTTCGGACCAACAACGCGCGGTCGAAGTCTCCGTCAATGTAGTTGGCGGCGTGGATACTCAACGCGTGGTCGAATTATTGAAGAGTGTTGCCGCTATTCATCCTAATGTCGCTAAACAACCACCGCCCCAGGTGTACATCCTTAACTTCACTGCAGGCGCGGTGACTTTCCAACTTCGAGTTTGGACGGATCGCTCTCGCGAGTGGGCTCAGCTGCGAAGTGATCTTGCGGTGGCAGTGAATGATGCTTTAGCTCGCGAGAAAATTGCGATCGCATGACGGGAGCAGCAGAGTCGCGAAAATAGGCCGCGCGGGTGCCACTTGTAACGCCGGCAAAAATGAAAAGCCACATCCGTCGTCCGTTGTTCAGAAAACTGAAATACGAAAAGGCCTCCTATTCTCTTTCTAAGCACCGCGATTTTATTCCCGTTGAATGCATCGCTTACCCTGAGTGCCCAGGCGAGCAACGTGAACATGTGCTTGTACGCCTGATATAATAGATGTTTGATGGCTTTCCGATTTTCGTGGTTAATTTTTGATTTGGGTTTGATTCCGCTGGCCGGCGATGAGCTCGTGAGTTCGGCTTTTACGCGGTTTCAGGGCGGGGAGTCGCCGCCAACGCGCTTCTTTTCAGTCTCCCGCCATACTCATGAGACTGATGCCGGTAATCTTGCCCTCCGCGTTGAAGCCGAACAGAAGGCTGGCCGCGTCGCCGCGGGGAAAGACAAGCTTTACGACGTAGAATGTCTGCTCTCCGATCGTGCGGGTCCTCAGAACCTCAGCACGCGTCGGCGACGCCCCGTACTTGTACTCCTTGAGATACCGCGACATTGCCATGCACGGCGTCATCCGCAGGTGGGCATTGTAGTCGGCAGCCAATTGCGTACGGTCGATCTGACCCGTGCGCATCTGGGCGAACCACGCAAGTGCCAGTGTTTCGACGCTGTTCTCCGTCGGTGCGCCGGACGGCGGCGGAGAGGCGACAAGCGCGGCTGCGGCGCTACCTGTCAAAAGCGCAGCGACCAACCTAATCACAACGGGGAGCCTCATCTGCGTCGTTCCTGTCTGGTTTTCGAAATTGAATCCCGTGAGAGGGCGCACGATTCCGCACGCCCCTTTGTCCTGTGGTTGGAGCCGCGACTAGCCGCCGCCGATATGCAGCCCCTCGATCTGGTCCTTTAGCAAGGGGTTCTCAGGATGCTGCAAATTCGGAACTAGGTCGGTCGACGCACCACCAACAAAGCGCGTGATGCTCGAATATTTGATGATTGACTTATCGAAATCGACAATGACAGGGTAGATCAACGACAGTACCCAGCCGTTGTCCTCACCCGTGTACTTCCCCGGCGATGCCGTCAGCAGGCGAGCCGGCTCGGCCCCATTGAAGACCATATCGTACTTCTCGTACGGATCCATCGTCAGGTTGTACAGGGCGCCAATCAAGCCCAGGTCGGCAGTCGCGCCCAGCCAGAAGTCCTTTGCCGTGTAAAGGTATTTCCACGCTATGTTTACCCACGGTTCCTTTGGATCCCCGCCGATGTCGGCACGTGCTGCGTTGAAGTTCTCGCCATCGATATAGATCCACGAGTTGCGCGCCGAGTGTTGTGCTTGCCCCAAGATGCAGGCGCTGTTGTCGATGCTGTCGAAGTAGATCCCCTTGCCATCGTTGCCGACCCAATCGTGGGGCGGTGTGGCCTCAGGCCCACCATCGCGGCAAGCGTCGCCCAGCAGTCGATGCCGGACATCATCTCGTTGTACTGTACACCAGCCGGGATGTGATTCGACCACCACATTATCCCAGGACAGCGCCAGCCTCCTTCGAACGGGGTTCCTTTTTCACCACGGAATGGCGTGGTTCCCGCATCGGGATAGGCATCCAGCCAGGCGCCGTTGTCGGCCGTTACGATGACAATCGTATCGGGCGCCTCCGCACGGATGGCATCCATGATCTACTGTTGGCTCATAGTTTCAGCTTGGTTAATCGGCACTCCAGGACCTGACTGTAGCGCCACAGAGCCACGCCAATCTATCGGTCACGAAACTGATTTAGGCCGCTGCCACCGTGCGAGTGCAGCCTTCCGGGCCCGCTCTTTCGCCGCGGGCGTCCCGTGGATCGATGGGCGGGGACGCTGCGCTATTGCCGTCATACGACGTCTAATCTGATGGCTCATAGCACGATAAACCAGAGGATTTCATCAACTTCTTGAATTTAACCGTCTTCCTTAAATCCTGGCACCGGCCTTACGAAGACCTGCTGTGGGTACCGACTGGCTTTTTCGAAGACCCTGAGTTGATTGAAGCTCTTTTGCCCTGGATCCATTTACGAACTAACTGGGGTTCCGGACATCTTAAGGACGCCACGCTCCTTTCGGCAACGCGCGGATCTAACTTCTTAAGCGACATGAAGGAAAAGCTAAAGGCAGTTGGATGTGAGTGCACTGTACGAGTCGGCGACCTTGGGGCGCTTTTAGGTCGTATAAGAAAAGAGTTTTTGGATAGGAATAAACTTCATCGGCCGCGCTGGCTATCCTTGATGGGAACAATTCGCAACGTCTAATTGGTTCGAAGCCGATTCAAACTTTAACATTCAATGATCCGGAACTCTTCTCTACTAACGGACGAACAGGCGTTTGGGCTGTCGACTTACAAATAGAGAGCTTATCGCAGCCGGGAGTGAACGACCGAGGAGGTTGGTGGTTTCTACCTAAACGTTCTGGTCGAGGGCTGGCCGGTCACATGGTTAATCGCCCAGCTAGGGTAAATGCCGACTGGCTTCTTTCTGCACAAGTCGAGCGTAAGGAAGGACCTATTCCAAGACGAATCGAACCGGAACTGCAAATCACTATTCCTAGCTATTTTGAAGCCATCAGGACCATTCTTCTTGATCCCAGGGGTAGATTTGGAAACACGAATGCCATCCGATTGCAGTCGCTACGTTCAGGACCAGAACTCGACAAGATCGCTGTCTCTTCAAACGGAGAGAAGTTGCAAGGATTGCTTTCGCTTTTTGGTTGGCTCAGCGTGGCAAAGCGTTTCTGTGAGCGGCGATTTTGGCGGCAAACTTTCACACGTCTTGCTGGTCGAGACGCGAGATACGATGCTTCCTTTAAGGAACGACTGGAGAATAAGATTTCTAAAGCGCTGTCGGGTCAAGTCCCGCACGAACAAGTCGAGCCGCTAGTCGCAAGACTTGGACGGGCGGTTTTTCGAGAAGTCACCCAACGCATCACGGGTGCGCCAGTGGCAGTGGCAGAACTCGTAAAAGAACGGGAAAAAATAGCCCAGCAACAGGCAGCGGAAGGGCTTCGACCGTTAGAGTATCCGAATGGCGATCACGTTTATGTACATGATGGTTGGCAACCTCTTTCGGAGGCGGAGTTCGAAAGTGATCTGGACTGGTTAGTAAGTTCGGAAATCCTTCGGCCACAATATTTGGTCCGGTGTGATCACTGTGGTCAAAAGAACTTCCTCAACCTAAACGAATTGAATCAAGCTCCAGAATGCCGTGGGTGCGGACAAAGGCAACGCTTCAGTCTTCGGCAGGATTGGTATGTGACGCTAAATTCGCTAGCTCAACAAAGTTCATCGAGCGGGGTTTTAGCTGTATTGCATGCGTTCGGCAATCTGCAGCAGGGCCTGACCTCTTTCTTTTTTGCGCCAAGCCTGGATCTCTATTTGAAGGGCCAGGATTCAGTGTGGCGAGAAATTGATATTGTCTGCGTGATCGATGGAGAATTCTTGATCGGCGAGGTAAAAGGAGGCGATGTCTAGAAAAGCGACTTTGAACATTTTGCGGAGACGGCAAAGATACTGCGTCCAGACCGCGCATCCTTTTTTGTGGATGCAGATCGCTTGGATCAAAACGTGACGGCCTTGGTTTCAAGAAATGGAAATTGAGTTAGAAAAAATAGGGGTTCGAGCTGGCCTTCACGCGCTTGCTCTCTACTAAAACATTGATCGGTTCACCGGTGCGTAGAGCAAATCAAAGAGCCGCTCCCATCCAAATAAATAAATTTCAACCGATTCTTGCGGTCCTTACAGAATACAAAAATGTGTCCACTTTAACGATCGATCAGCGATCGTTAATTCACAATCCCTGCTGTTACAGCTTACAGGAACTAGCTTGTGGAGACTGGGCCAGATTCGCAGGACCGTTCACTTGCCGAAGATCAAAGTTTTCCCCGATTCTTGTCGTGTCGAGGTGGCTGAGCGCCGGTCGCGAAGATCCTTGAATTTATGGCGGTGAGCGGCAAGCCACGCCCAGTGCTCACCGATACACTTGAGTTGATCGTCGAAAGCTTCGCGAAGTTCTATTGTTTCGCGCTGCTTGTCTTGTTTCCACAGGCGCTGCTGCATCAGCGCCGCTCGAACGGTTAGGAAACCACGGGCGCGTTTCGTGCCAGAAAAGGAATCGAGCAAGCATCATTCTGGGCCATTGGCAAAAGTACCTCGAAGGTCTGGATGAGATACCTGAGATGTTCGGAAAAGATCGAGACGTGGCCGCGCAGCTTCGTGATCTGCTCCGGAGGATTCATCGAACTTTTCTCCCATTTTCTAGATAGCCGGGTGACTCGATTGTAGTCCCCGGAGTAGAAGATTGAGGGCTGTTGGACGGACTGGCATGATGCACGCGGCCTCGGAAAAGCGCTCAGCGATCGGCGGACACTCCTCCCTGTCCGCCAGGAATTCTTATCCCAAGCCTGGCGAGCCAATTTCCCTGGCACGCCTCGACACTTCGAATGCACTCACCTTTTCGAGGAGGCGTGCCAAAGGCGTGCCCGAAATCGTTCATTTTGGCCACTTTTACCTGCATCTACCTGCATAAATGGCTGGTTCGCGAAGGGTAGTGCTCGCAAAGGAAGACCCTTGAAATCAAGGACTTACGATTGGTTGCGGGGGCGGGATTTGAACCCGCGGCCTTCAGGTTATGAGCCTGACGAGCTACCAGGCTGCTCCACCCCGCGATTTGAGAGGACTGTACATATGCTCGTATTCCGAAGGGAGTGCAAC
>JBKPCS010000075.1:0-14972 GCA_046727495.1 bacterium
TCTGCTCACCGCTTTGGGACTTGGAGCCTGCGCGCAACACAAGGAGGTCGTCACTCCAGCTGCAGCCCCGATGGCGAAATAGATCGAGCATCGCGTACTTTCAATTGGGCTATTTCGCCCAAAAAGGCCAGACCTTCCCGGCTAAAAGGAATTTCCCATGATTCCGCGTTTGTCGGGCGATTGCGAGGGACGCGAGCGGATTAGACGGAATAATTCCGTAAAATACTACGGAGAAATCCCATCCATGTCTCGTTAGGCATAGAGAGTGGTCATGATCCTCCGCATCTTCGGCATCTATGCACTGATCACGGCCAAGCTACAGATTTCACGGCACTACGGCCTCAAAGGCAAAGGAGCTCGCATCGCAGGAGTGGTCTGCATAGTATTCGGCCTGGGCTTCTTCACGCTGTTGAGTATTCCAGTGTTTGCCACCACAAGAGCGCTTGGTTTACCGGACGGCGGCGCCGCAGCCATTAATCTCATTCTCCAGGTCGCCGTCTTGGCCGCCATCCTCGTCGTTCTCGTTCGCATCTATGGCAACGCTTTCGCTAGAACGCCACCAAACGTCTAACCAATCGATGAAGCCAACGGCCCCATTGGCAATGCAACTCAGAGTGTTTGCCACGACACCCTGCCGTGGCTTATCTCTTTCTCGTTAGACCGCTCGACGCCACTTCCCATGTCCGACGCTACTGACCAGATGAAGAAGTCGCTGAAGGAGGTAGTCGTTCCGTATTTGCGAGAGCGCGGCTTCACGGGTTCGTTTCCCCATCTTCGTCGTCGCCGAGCCATTTTCGACGATCATTTTCGACGGTTGAATCCGGGTGTTTCCGTCGATTGAATCCGATCATTATCCGTATCATTTTCGTCGAGCCAATCGGGGTGTAGTGATCCCTTTCGCGAGCTGTGTATAGGCGCGACGTGGCGGCCTCTGGGACCCAAAGCCTTGACCCGTGCCACGGTCGAAATCAAGAAGACGACTTCCTTTTTTTGCTTCCCAGCGACTTACACAAAACTTACACAAAATTCTCGCTCTTTAACGCGCAAGTATGCATAACTTGCGTACATGGTCAGCAGCAGGCATGTCGTGGGATATGGCCAGCGAAGGCGCTCTGGGAGCTGGTTCCCTCGTGAATCGGGAGCGCGTTTGCGAACCTGACCGAAGGAATGGGTGAAATCGTCAGACGCTCATCAGAAGCGCCAATAAAAGTAAAAATAGCCGGCGAAACCGAGGACAAGCGATCGAATTTTGGCTTCCGGTCTCATTTGCGTTGGCTAAGTTGAACTTGATAGCGTCGATGACGCCTCTGTGCAACAAGAAATCCTCCGGGGGCAGCAGCGTTTGGTGAACAGGACGCGTTGCGCCTTGTCAAAAAACATAGGATGAGTTTTCGCTGCATGGAAAAAGCAGCCGCGATCGCGGGAGTTTTCCTGTTCGCAACATTGAGCCATGCGGATGGTCAAGTTCAAAACAATGGCTCGAGCTTTTCCGCTTCGCCTGTGTCGAGATCGCAGCAGGGAAGTCGCGAAATCCGAGACACGATGCTCGAGAAAGAGGCTGCCCGAAAAGCGCAGGATCTCGAAGAAGCTGCCCACCCGTTTTGGAACGCCGGGTTCTGGAAATCGCCTCCTGCTCGTCTGATCGGTATGTTTCTTGGTGGCGACCAGCATCGCTTGAACAGGCCTCTGACGCATCGCGAGAAACTGGCCAGCGCGGAATATCCCTCCGAGGGCGAGATCAAGAAATTTGAGAATGAAATCAAATTTGGGCAATCGGCGCCCAAAGGAGAAGTAATTGTAGGCGCCGTTCAACGCAGATCCCGAAACTGAGGAAGGCAATTTCGGATCTGCCGCGTCAAGCGTGGCCGGATCTCCAGGAACCGAGAAACATTCGTTGCTCGACCTCTGGCGGGGTTGAACCCGAAAGCTTTCGAGGCCCGGTTCAAAAACCAAGCATTGAGGCACTTGCTAACAGCCTGATCTCCAGCGAGGGTGCTGATTGATTAGAATTGTTTACGCCCAACAGGGCTGCAGGAGTTTTACCGATCCAGGCGTGTCGATTCTATCGAACAGTTCTAGCAGCAAGAACGTCCTAACCTTGGAAAGGCGTCTATGAGTGAATTTCCAGAAATCGAACCGTTCGGACCGAGGCCGGCTCCGAGAAAAGAAGAAGAGGGCGCGGATCCAGTTTCTGAGGCGCCGCCAAACCATCCAGAGCGAGCTTCGCAAATCAATCTGACGGGTGTTGTATTAGCGGCCGCCGGAATCGGATTTATCCTTGGGTATCTCGCGTGCCGCTATGAAAGCTTGATCCTGCGCCAGAGCAGGATCGATCAGTTGCTGGAAAACGCGCAAGCCTGGCTCCGTGAGCAAGGGCCAAAGATTGCCGATCCACTCCGGCAGGGGCTGGAATCAACCAGTTCAACAGTTGGTGAAGCACTCAAAAAGGTCAGTGCCTCTAATCCGCTCGATTCACTGAATCTCTTCAATCGCCCGAAACCGCGGAAGTTTTTCGGCATAGAGTTTTAGGCTGGCCGGAGAGGAATTTAACAGAGAATCAAGGCTGCGAAGCCGCAACCACGAAGGGCATCGTATAGGCGGGTCGAGGAGTCGGCGTAGGAGGTGTGTCGCTTCTCGACAGATCGTCCTGAATCCTTACAATTGCGGCCAATTTCCCCTCGCCTATGGCCATCTTTGATGATCTGAAACTGCTGACCCGTCCCCAGTGGAACGCTGTGATTGCCAGCTATCTGGGCTGGACCTTGGACGCGTTTGATTTTTTTATCCTGGTTTTTGTCCTGGGCGATATCGCTAAAGAATTCAACGTGCCAAATTCAGCGGTTGCAGACACGTTGTTCTGGACATTATTCATGCGCCCGTTTGGGGCGTTTATTTTTGGATGGATAGCAGATCGATGGGGTCGTCGTCCCACCCTGATGATCGACGTGTTGTTCTATTCTTTGGTCGAATTTCTTTGCGGTTTCGCGCCTTCTTTGACGGTGCTGTTTCTGCTCCGAGCGCTTTATGGGATAGCGATGGGGGGAGAATGGGGCGTCGGAGCATCATTAACAATGGAATCAATCCCTGCCAGGAGCCGAGGCATCGTTTCTGGGGTTCTCCAAGCAGGTTATCCGTCCGGCTATCTATTGGCCGCGATCTTGTTCGGGACGTTGCACAACGTACTCGGTTGGCGCGGAATGTTCATGGTAGGTGTTCTACCTGCACTCCTGGTGCTATTCATACGGCGCAACGTCGAAGAGTCGCCGTCGTGGGGACAGATGGAACATAAGAAGGGGCAGTTTTGGCAGACCCTCAAGGTTCACTGGCCATTGGCCGTTTTTGTGATCCTGCTTATGACCGCATTCAACTCCTTCAGTCATGGGACTCAGGATCTCTATCCATCGCTCTTTTTGAAAGGTCAGCACAAGTTTTCAGATGCCACGGTAGGAACAATCGCGATCGTCTACAATATTGGAGCCATCCTAGGTGGACTAACGTTTGGCTCGATCTCACAACGCGCCGGCCGCAAATGGGCAATTATAGCGGCTGGTATTTTGACCTTACCGATCATTCCTCTATGGGCATTTTCCAAGTCGCCTGTTCTGTTGGGATTGGGCGCTTTTGTCATCCAATTCTTTGTCCAGGGAGCATGGGGCATTGTTCCCGCGCATCTAAATGAACTATCGCCCGACGAGGTTCGCGCGACCTTTCCCGGATTTACTTACCAGTTGGGCAATCTTTTTGCTTCGAAGAATGGCAATATCCAGGCCGCGTTAGCCGAACGCTGGGGAAACAATATCGGCTTATCGCTCGCCGTAACGGTAGCGATTATCAGCGTCGCGCTTATCATAATCACGGCATTCAGTCCTGAAAAACGCGATGTAAAGTTTGGGGAGAAGCTAGCGCCTACGTAACGGTGCCGAAAGCCGAGCTGATTCTCGACTCCTGCAGCCCGCCGATCTTGGGTAAGGGCAACCGGAGCGATCCTAGCGCGTTCTGTCGTTACAGCTCCACCCCAAACGCCTCCGAGGCGATCAACTCGTAGAAATCGTTGTAGGTGCTGCTAGAGAGTTCGTACCCAAGTTCATGATCGGCGAACCAGATCTCCCGTGAGCATACGCCGCCTTCAACAACAAACGCGTAGTAGTTGTTCTTGCCGTCATCGACTACGGGAATCCAGCTGCGTTTTTCGAAAGGCTCCTCGCCTTTCCAGAGCGAGAAATCGCTACGGGGATCCGGTGACAAAACTGTGATCGTCCCAATGTCTCCGGCTCCAAATCGCTTCAGATAGTTCCGGTATTCTTCGGACAAAGTAAATCCTGCCTGCTTTTCAAGCTTGGTCAGCTTGTCTTCTTTTAAGGGTTTGTCGCGGACCAGGAATTCGGAATCCAGTTGCTCTGGATCCTCTTCCTTAATCTCTGCGATCAGATCATCGAATTCGTCCTGGCTCATAGGAGTGCTAGTGTGAGGGCTGGTGCTAGTGTCCGTGGCAGAAATGATACTAACACTAGCACGAGCACCAGTACTTTCTTTTCACATCCCAGTCGCCCAACGGCCGTTCGAGGTAGCAAGGACTGGCAGCTCGTTGGTCATGTATTGAGTCTTGCCAACGGCGCCGATCATCTTGGCTCCAGTCGCCTGGTACCACTTCTGCGACATGCTCTCTGCGGTGTAACAGCCCCAGCTCTTAACTTGCGCGTTCTTTGCGAAAATCCCCCGCCGCAGTTTCTGCTGGAGCTCGCTCTCGTGAAGCCATGTTTTCGACGCGCTCCCGATTTCGTTGCTGTAATCGAACATGAAACAGGCTTTGTTCGAATGCCCAAAATAGTCGAACGAGCCAATCTTGTAACGGGACCGATCCAAACCGTTATCGAGGTAGCCGCAAAGCTGGTCAGTAGTGTTGAAGTAAATTAAGCTTACGCCGTATTTGTCTCGAACAGACTGAATTACGCTGAAAAGATTCTCTGATTCCTGTTTTTGCCGGCGCTCGTAAGCTCGACGGTAAACCAGCCATGTAATTCTAGCCGATGGCCCGTATTGCTGTCGAAGCTGCTCGATTCGAAGCCTGCTGGCACGGACGAAATTTAGCCACCAGTGATCGTGCGGTTCGAGCTTGTACTTCTCCCAGTCCCACATCGACACACCTCCAGTAACAACAATATGCTCGCCGGGATCGATGAGTGCGGTTCCTTGGGCCGCCTGCTGCGCGAAAGCGACCGAAGAAAAGGCCAGGCTTGCAACAAAGACCAAGAAAATCCGCACCATGGACAGGATTAAACAGCGGGTAGGGAACGCCGTCAACGCCTGTTGGATTCCAAGGCGGCGAAGCCCGTTGAGGCGCGGCGTCTTGGGTTGGGCACATCCAGGGGTTCGCTAACGCTCACCCCTGGCTGAGTTTTGTCGTCGCTTTGCGACGGCTCCTCAGGCCGCGCGTCGGAATCGGATCCAAAACGCCGGAAACGCGAAGAACGCCGTGGTCCCCGGGAACGGAGACAAGAGACGCAATCGGCAGGGCTGAGCTTATCCGGCAGCGGCCGGACTCGTGGGTCTGCCACATGCACGAGGCTGAGCTAAAGCTCGGCCCTACCAGCGCAACTACCTTCTTAGAAAGTCATCGACCGCTTGATAGAACGCGTCGGGGGCTTCGAGATGAGGGATGTGGCCCACATTTGGCAGTTCGACCACACGGGAGCCCTGGATCTCCTTGGACGCTTTGCGGGCTAGCTCGGGGACATTTCCCAGGGTTCGACGAAGATCGATTGGCGCCCGATCTCTTCCCACAGCAGTATGATCTTCTTGTCCTACGATGAATAGCGTTGGCACTTTGATTTCTGCAAACTCATAACAAACGGGTTGCTCATAGATCATCAACGTGCTCAGCGCAGCCGACATAGCCCATCGCGGGAAATCTCCGCTCAGGCTCACCCGCATCCGCGGTTCAACAAACACCTCCGCTTTCTCTTTAGGATAGGTAACAAAATATCCCTGAACATATTTTCGGTAATCTTCGAGGCTCATGTTCAGTTCTTGCTGATACAGCTGCTCTAACGGCGCCGGCGGGACACTAAGTTTGTAGTCCTCAAGGCCGATCGGATCCTCGAGAATCAAAGCCTCTGTCCTGCCTGGATAAAGCCGGGCAAAACGGATCGCCAACATGCCCCCCATCGAATGCCCGAGAATGGTTGCTTTCTGGACGTGTAACAGATCGAGAAGTCCAGCCGTGTTTTGAGCGAGAAAGTCAAAGCCATAGTGGGTGTTTGGCTTAGATGATTTGCCGAATCCAATCTGGTCCGGAACGATTACGCGAAATCCGCGTTCAGTCAGAAACTTGATCGTGTCCGCCCAGTAGGCGCCCCAGAAGTTTTTCCCGTGAAGGAGTACAACTGTCCTGCCATTGGGGTTCTTGGTTGGCTGAACATCCATGAAGCACATTCGCAAATCTTGGCCTTCTGACAGGAGATTCAAGAAAGCCGTTGGATACGGGTATTTGAGCTCCTCATAACAGGTTCCTAAAGCTTGATCATATTTCTCGGGCAATGCGGGGGACGGCTTTTCCTGCGCCGAAAGGGAATTGACGATCAAAACGGCAAGGCTAAAAGCAGCGAAAATACGATTCATCTCCCTCTTCTCCTGCGTCATTGGCTGACGCAGGTCAAGAAGCGCTTTTCAGGAGCGATTGGTGGAGGGCGATTCTTCCGCCCCCAATGATCAGGTCGCCCCTGACAGACCGACGCCAGGAAACTCTCAACCGGTCACTCCGGATCGTCCTGGGCTGGAGTCCTCCACAAAAGGAGTTCGGCGTCCAAGAGGTCCTCAGGAAGCGATTTTCCGGTCTTTGCGCCCATCTCCTTCAGTAGTTGAACCTGCCGAACAAGGTTTCCTTTGCCGTCAGAAAGCTTATCCATCGCCGCAGTGTAACTCGTTTGCGCCTGATTGAGACGGTCGCCAACCGATTTCATATCCTCAACAAAGCCGACGAATTTGTCGTAGAGTCTCCCTGCGCGTTCGGCAATCGCGTCTGCATTTCGGTTGCGCCGCTCGACCTGCCACAAATTTGCTATGGTCTTTAGCGCGAGCATAAGGGTCGTTGGCGTTGCGATGGCGACGTTCTTCTCTGCAGCAAAGCTGGTCAGTTCCGGATCATGTTGAAGGGCCGCTGCCAGCGCACCTTCGATCGGCACGAACATGATGACAAAGTTCAGTTCGGAATCGATTACCTGCTGGTACTCCTTATCGGACAACGCCTTGATATGGTTTCGCAGCGAGGTCATGTGCAAGGAAAGCTGTGTGTCGCGGTCGTTATCGGTCTCGGCGTTGATATAAGCGTTGAACGCGGCTAGAGACACTTTAGAGTCGATCACAACTTGTTGACGTCCGCCCGGAAGTGTCACAACTGCATCCGGTCGCAAACGAGCGCCCTCCTCAGTAAAGCGACTTTCCTGCATCGTATACTCCTCGCCTTCGCGCAGCCCTGATCGATCGAGTATGCTCTTGAGGAGCATCTCTCCCCAGGCACCCTGGACATGCGACTTCCCTTTCAGAGCCTGCGTCAGGTTTTCGGTCTCGTTCGACATTTTCGCGCTAGCCTCTGAAAGCGTACGAATCTGTTCTGCCAGTGCGGCTCTTTCTTTGGCGCTTTCGGTATGGGCACTCAGCAGGCCCTGTTGAAATTCGAGCAATTTTTCCCGAAGCGGCTCCAGGATAATGCCAAGTTGTTCAATATTCTGCTTCTTAAAACGCTCGCCATGCTGAGTCATAATTTCCTGGGCAAGAAGCTTGAACTCATTTGTCATCTGGTCTTTGGCTTCCCGGAGAAGGGAGAGCTTTTCCTCTGACTGGTGCTTGACTTGGCTCAAGGTCTCTTGCAATGCCGCATTTTCGGCACGGAGTTGGACGAGATCGCTCTCTGTCCTGGTTAGCTCTTGTCGCAATTGGTCCACCAGCAGGCTCGTTTCCTCAAAACGCGCAGCTCGATCGGCCAATTTGCTTTCCAATTCGGATTTCTCTTTGTCAGCAGCTTTGATCGCAGAGATTCGCCACAAGAGAAACGCTACGGTCAAAGATAAGACTGCCACCACCGCGGCAAAAACAGGGGTCAGAAGAGCGGATTCCATTCGGTCCGGTTTTAGTTTCCGGTCTCTCGCTTTTTGTTGCAACCTTTCTTCCAGCAGAGGTGAGGTTGCGCGTGTCCCCTTCGCATAAATTGGTGGGGCAGAGGAGTGGCATGCGCCCGAGTCCGGCAACTGCCGGATGAAGCTCAGCCCTACCGACGATGGGAACGATTAAGCGGGATCGACCCGCATGACAATTGCTCCGTTTGTGGAATCAAATTCCATCGGCTGACTCTGTGGAATCCACCTCCACCTTCGCGCTTGCTATGGTGCACCAGTCTGCGGTTATTTAAAAGGAAAGTGGCTGCAACTTCCATCTCCGAAACTTTGCTTCGAGCGTTGAAAGATGCGCCGGTGATGGCGATTTTGCGCCGCCCAAAAATCAATCTCCAGTTTTGTGTTGAAACGCTGATCAACAGCGGCATTCGATTAATTGAGATCACCATGGATTCGGATCAGGCCGAACCTTTTCTGCGCTCCAAGAAGCCAAACAAAACGATCTTTTTCGGCGCGGGAACGATCACCACGGTGGACCTAGCGAAAAAGGCACTGTTTGCCGGGGCACAATTTTTTGTCACGCCGAATTTCAATCGCGAGGTGATCCATTTTGCCGGTGAACACGGAGTACCGATTTTTGCCGGGGCAATGACACCGACTGAGATTTTTGCGGCGCATAACGCGGGAGCGGACGCAATAAAGGTTTTTCCGGCCGGAACACTGGGAGCCCAATATTTCCGCGAGATCCGGGGACCGCTCCCGGATATCCCATTGATTGCCACGGGCGGAATCACCACCGCAAATGCGGCGAGTTTTTTTCAGGCTGGCGCCATTGCGGTGGGTGTCGGAAGCGCATTGATTCCGAAAGATGACCGCAAGGAATCGACCACGGCGATTGCAGAGGTTGCGCAACTACTCCTGGCTGCATCCCGGAACGCTTAGAACGATGACGCTAGCCAGACTTCTGCGATGAAGCACTTCGACACCCTCACCTTCGGGGAAACCATGGCGCTTTTCATCCCTCCAGCGCCTGGGCCAATGGAAACATGCCACGAGCTCACGGCTGGCATTGCTGGAACGGAGTCGAACTTTGCTATCGGCCTGGCGCGACTGGGCCATTCGGTCTGTTGGGTTAGCCGAGTGGGAAATGATCCCTTTGGGAAAAAAATCCTCAAGACATTGCGCGGCGAATCCGTAAACGTCGACCATGTTCACATCGCCGAAGACGCTCCAACCGGCTTGATGTTCAAAGAACTCCGCGCTTCTGGTCCGCCCAATATTTTCTACTATCGCCGCGGCTCAGCGGCTAGCGCGATTGATCTGCAACAGTTCGAAGGCTTGAAAAGCCGGTTTCTCTTCGTCACCGGAATCACTCCTGCGCTGAGCGAATCGAACCTTAAAGCTACATTGAGGATCGTTGACCAATTCAAGGCAGCAGGAACGGCTATCGTTTTTGATCCAAACATGCGGTACAAGCTTTGGACGGCTGAGAAAGCGCGGCCGGTTTTCCTTCAACTTGCTGCTAAGAGCAACCTGCTGCTTCCGAGCCTCGATGAGGCTCGCATTCTCACTGGATTTGAAGAACTAGATCAGATGGCAACGGCTCTGTTAAAGCTTGGCGCCGACAAACTCGCTATAAAGGCAGGAAATCAAGGTGCGTATTTCGCGGACGGCACTTCTTCTGGCCTGATTCCTCCGTTCTCTGTGCAACAAATTGATCCGATTGGAGCGGGCGATGCATTTTGCGCAGGCGTTGTTTCGGGGCTGCTTGATAAGCTACCGTTCCGCGACGCCGTTGTCCGAGGATGCGCGATGGGAGCAATCTGCGTGACTGCATATGGCGACTATGCGGCTTTGCCGGATCGACTAGAATTGGAGCGGTTTTTGGCGGGAAGCAGCGCGCATAGTCGATAGTGACGTCCCGGCCGCACGAGGTCGCGATAAATCGCGACCCTACCGACGATGGGCCGTCAGAACACCAACCGGAAAACCGACAACAGGCGGCGGTCCGCTGTCCATCACAGTCCCGGGATTCGTTCGCGAAGCACGCGAGCTTGACGCTCGCTAACCTCGATCACCGTTTTCGACGCGTCCGCCATAAGCAAAGAAAAGGTGCTTCGGAAGTCCGGCCGGATCTCTTTTACATGGGCGAGGTTTACCAGCGTCGAACGGTGTGCGCGAAAAAATCTGGCTGCCTGAAGTGCTTCTTCCAGTTCGCCCAGTTGGTAATTGACCCAATAGGTGTCTGTGGCTGTCTTGGCTCGTACAATGCCGTGATCGATAAAGAAAAAATAGATCTCAGCCGGATCCAAAAGCAGAAGTCGATCCAATTTGCGCGCGACAATCTGGTCGATTCTGTACCCTGAGGCTAAGCCTTTCACGCGGCGACGGGTTTCGCCCTCTTCTTCCGAATAGCTCTTCAAACGCCAAGCTCGCTCGACCATTTCCGTCAGGCGCTCGCTTTCGACCGGCTTAAGAAGATAAGCAAGCGCGTTGGCTTCGAAAGCTTGGAGCGCGTGTTCATGGAAACCGGTGATAAAAATTACCAGCGGCAACGAGACCGAGTCAGGTAGTGCTTTCAGAACTTCGAACCCGTTCAGTCCCGGCATCTGAACATCAAGAAAAATGAGGTCGGGCCGAAGCCTTTCTATTTCCGCAATTGCGTCAAGGCCATTGTCTACCTCGCCGATGATCTCTATTTTGCTTTCGTTCTGTAAAAGACGCCGCAAACGCATGCGGGCAATCCCTTCGTCATCGATAAGAAGACTCTTCAAACGCATCATGAGGGACCGATCGGTATTTCGACGAGCGCCCGACTACCTAATTGGGGCCTGCTCTCGAAAGAGAAAGTGGCAAGGTTCCCATAAACTGTCTGGAGTCTCTCTTTGACATTGCGCAAGCCCACTCCAACCGATTGACCCGGATTGGACTTACCTTTCATTCCAAGACCGTTGTCCTCTACGCTCAGCAGCAGCAAGTTCTCTTTCCGGTTAGCCCGGATCGTTAATTCGCTCTGGCCGAGCTTCGCAGCCAATCCGTGTTTCAGAGCATTCTCGACTAAAGGCTGCAAGATCAGCGTTGGGACAGAGAGTTGGGTCACGGACTCATTGACGTCAAACTCGATCTTTAGCCGCTCGCCGAACCGGACTTTTTCAATTTCCAAGTAGGTGCGAAGAAATGAAATCTCTTCTTCGATGAAACTGAAAGGCTGGTCTGCGTGAATCAATACGTGCCGAAAAATCTTGGCCAGCCGCAGAGTCATTTCCTCAGCCTTGGCCGGCTCAGGAACTACCAGCGCAGCGATCGTATTCAAAGAATTGAACAAGAAATGGGGGTTAACCTGGGCGCGTAACGCCCGTAATTCGGCTTCCACAACTTGGTGAATCAAGCGCGCCTCTCTGCTCGCTCGTTCCAGCCGCTCTTTTTCTCGGCCGATTTCTTCTAATCGGCTTTCAATATACCGGGCGGCCTCGCGCACAAACTCGACTTCGGTACTGAAAAGAATCCGTTCTTCGACATGAGTGGTAATCAAAATCAAGTGAGTGATTCGATCTCCTTGGCGGAGCGAGACTGTAAGATGTTTGTCCAGATAGTCGCTACTTTGGTTTTCCGCCACATCGTCGGAGAGAGCCGCTCCCGCCGACACGATTCGCACGTTTTCCAGTCTTAAGCTCTGGGCGAGAAATTGCTCAGTAGCTCTCAGAATTTCGGACTTCTCAAACAACAGACCGACAGATTTTTGAAAATCTCTCAGGGCTTGGCGGTAATCTATCTTGCCGAAGACCCATCGCTCGACCACTGCATCGGTCAGGACCGATAATCTTCCAAATGCAAGAATTGAAAAGATCACCAGCGCCGAAAGGCCGACTATGAAGGTCGTGTGCGGCCCCACCGATGGTTGGGCTATGAACGCGTACTCATGACTAAAGACATTTGCCGCCACAGCAGCAATCGCTGCCCCTACAAGGACGCGTAGACTGAGGCGCACAAAGATATCGGATGCGCGAAAGCGAGCTGAATAAAAGAGAACGCCCAGGATCGTGATGTTCAATCCCTTGGTTTTCAAAATCACTACCAATCTGTCGAGTGTGCCGGGCAAATGCACATAGTTATGGAGGATGATTCCACCGCAGGCCATGGCGAGCCCGGAAAACATGATCAAGATGGAAACGCGAGATGACCTATCTCGGAGAAAACCTGGCAAAAAGACAAATGCTCCGGACACCATAATGACGAGCCCGCTGTAGGCCCCTAAGTCCTCGGGAAAGAATAGGATCGGGTACGCCGGGCCTCCAAAGTGAGTATGCCAAACCGATAAGCATGCAGCAGCAGTCAGATACACGGCCACCGCGGCGGCAATTCCAACGAGCCAGTTTCCGAGGCGCTTCCGAAGAGGTGAAAGCGAGTCGTTCCGCCACATCAGGATACTAAGAGGCCAAACCGCTACGACAATCGTTGACAACACCTCTATCAGCCCGGCCACCAGTGATCTCTGCAGTATACCGACGACGGCGCAGCACATTTTGACGAGCACAAACAGGTTCCAGACAAGGGCGCATGACGGAAAGATCAACCTGGCGCCTCTGTCGCGTCTGGAAGAGCGAAGAATGAACAGCAAGAGCAAAGCGGATAGAGCGATACCTAGTCCCGCGGAGAGTATATTGTTAGCTAGCTGCTCATCCGCAGCGGGACCAAGAAAATCGGCGGGCTCGGTCGCAACTGCCTCGTTCATTTGCCGGGACATTCTAGTGTAGGACCGGCAAACCGCAAAGTTCGACCAACGAACGCAGTTCCGGACGCGCGAACGCAGATATCAGCCGGTAAACGCGTTGCTATGAGGCTAGGATCGTGCTGACGCGGTCGCCCTCCTAAGAGCTTTGTTGCCTCTCAATCGGTGGTTCTTCGACCGTGAGTTCAGCTTTCGTAATCACACCTACATTTGCAGCGCCTGTAATCGATATTTCCGCGTTCAATCGGTCTTTTCCGTCGCTTCCCGACGTTCCACCTAGAGTTCGCAAACCAACTCTGCGCCTGTCTCGAGATGGAAGTCTGCCAACCGAATTCGAAACCGGAACACCCGTTACATGCGGCCAGCGCACGAAAGCGATCGTGGCTCTGGTTCCTCATCATCTTATCCGCCCTCGGCGCTTGCGCGGCAGTCTGGTTCCTAACCGATGCACTTTGCTCGGTCTTAATCGAAGCCAGCACGGAAGCTCTCAGACCGGTCGCATGGCTCCTTCGATCCGAAACAGTGATGCGCACGACTCCGAAACCCTCTTCTGCCCACAGCGCGATGGGCATCACACCACTCCGTCCGAAGATCCCATTGGAGGATTTGTTTGGGACATAAACGATCGGCTGGAGCTCCGGGCGCTATTCCCCCATCCAGGTTTAAGCTATGCACTTAATGATTCTACTAAGCTGTTCCTCGGCGCTGATTTTCTCGGAGGCGCCTTTCGGAATGGGCCGACGAATGACCGAAGGACGAACAACGCGGCTCTTACCTACCAGGAATCGAGAGTTGGAGGAGGAATCTCTTTTCAACCGCACCACGGTGTAAATCTGAGCCTCTCCTCTGGATATAGCTTTGAGCGGAAATTTGATTACTACCATCGCGGTCCGATCTTTCGTTCAAAAGGGGCGCCTTATGTTCAACTCCTGGTTGAGCTGACTCTGCCGGAAGCTTCCGGGTTTGGTTCGTTTTGATTGCAGCTGTCACGCATTCCTCGTGTGGCTTTTAGATCGGGCCATGGTAGTGGCAGCCGCACGAGGCCGAACTAACCTGTCCGACATAGCCTTGCCGACGTCGGAATCGCGGCCTACCGATCGTGCGGCGTGGCACGTCATCGAACTGGAAACGGTAAACCGAAAACGGCCGCGAAAGCATTCGGGCTCCCGAGCAACGCCTATGCCAGCGATATACGCTGTTCTGCGTATTTCGCGGGCTCTGGGTTGTACCTACGGTTTCGGCACGATGACTCCCACCCACTCTTCAGACCTATCGGGTAGGAGCCCAACCTAACTCAATGAAAACAGAAAATATCTCGAACATGTTCGGCAGAAGGTCCTTCTTAAAGGGGTTAGCGATGACTGGTGTCTCATTGGTTCCGGCTAGCGCGCTCCTAAATAGTAAGGCCAAAGCAAATCCAGGGGATCGTAGCGGAAGCCTGTCAAAGGGCGACGCTGCAATCCTCCGATTTTTAGCTGCTGCCGAAATCCTTGAGAGCGATCTCTGGGAGCAATATTGGGAACTGGGAGGAGTGCCATTTGGTGAGAGTGTTGAGACTCCTCGCGGAGAGACCGCGCCGAAGTTTAGCGGAGGGAACGTACCGTACACCGCCGCCCTTCAAATTCTTGACAGTAATATGCCTCAATACATCACTGACAACACGGATGACGAGTTCAGCCACCAGGCCTTCATCAGAGCTTACTTAGTTTCTAAAGGCGCAAGCGTCTCGGAAATTGATCTGCTTGCTGGCCCTACGTTTCGCACGCTCCCTGGCAGCACTGCTGACGGGTCGGCCAAGAAAGGGAGGCTAACGAACCTCCTGAATCTGAACGTAGACACCAGCTTCTGGACGCGCTACCGGGACGATGCTCATAATCCGGACCTTGATACGAATTTTGTATTCCCACAGGCGCAAAATCGGCCCGGAGGAATCAAAAATCGGAAAGCCATTCCCCAAGACAACGTGGACACAGCAGGCAGCAATGCTATGACCCAAACAGACCATCTGAAGGCCATCGCGTTTACTGCTGGATTCCATTTCGCGTTTATCGAGGGAGGCGGCACCAGCATTTATCCAGAATTGGCACAGAGGGTAACCAACAAGGAGGTGTTACGGATCTTGCTTAGCATTGGTC
>JBKPCS010000076.1:0-17853 GCA_046727495.1 bacterium
CCATCGGGAAGGGGCGGGCGGTTCACTTCGGCGCTTTCTACACCCCCGAGAACGCTACTGCATTGCTGGATGCGTTAGCGTTAGATGATCCACTTGTGTCGTGGGTCGAGGTTCCCGCCGAGATTGAAGCCGTGCAAAGGCAGTCCGCCCAGGAGGGCTTCTACGTTTTTCTCAACTACACAGGTTGCGAGCAAAAACTTCACTTCAAAGAGACCGTCTACGACCTACTCGAAAGCCGCAAACTGAGTGGTGAGCATTGGATCGAACCCTACGGCGTTCGGTTGGTTCGAAAGTAATTTCAAAGCGGCAGAAGCGGCGCCACGATCCGCTGTTCTCCGCTGAAAAATGCGGTTTTTCGCATGCCGAAAATGCAAAAAACACCGAATCGGATCGATATTGGAAGATTTGCCGCGGAGCAAGGTCTGTCAGTAATCTAAAGAGCCGGTTACGAGCGCGCTAGGAGGTCTGCCGGTTACCTTCTTAAAGAGGCGTGAGAAATGAAATTCATCGCAAAAGCCAAGTATCGCAGCTGTCTCCTTCACGGAGAGCCTCCGATTCAGGAGGAGCGTACACGCTCTCTGCATTAGGTATCGCTGCCTGTATTGGTGCGGAGAGACACCGTATCGGGACTTGAACTTCTTTCGGAAGGTTTCGTAGGAGAGTCCTAATGTCTTCGCAATCGCCGGAAGCTGATCGCCGTGTTCGGCTTCGAGTGCCGCAGTAGCCTCGATCAACCAGGATTCCGTCCGGAGGGGCTCCTGTAGCATCCGGAGATCGGCAAGAATGCCCTGCAAGGTGGCAATCGAACCAGCCGCCTGGAGCGGCGTTATCACCGGTTGCATGCACACTGACTTGAGTCGCTCGAGCCATAGCTCGATAGGCTGCAGCGGTTGTACTGGACGTCGATCGTCGAGCAGTCGTCCCTGCCTCCAGAGATCGAAGATCGGTCCGTCGAACACAACAAAGAATTCATCCCAACGCTCGCCCTTCCAAGGACCGTATTCATGACCCAAGTCTGGATAGACCCAGATCAGATCTCCGGCCGCCACAGCCCGAGCATTACCGTTTGCATCGCGATAATGACCAGACCCCGCCAGTAAGTAAACGAGTGCGTAGCTACCGTAAATGCGAAGCCGCTCGCGGCCAGTACCGAGGCTATTCTTTAGGAAAGCAGCCAGACGGATTGTCCCCAGCGGCGACGTGGCAGGTTTTGCAAGTACAAATTCGTAAAGATTGAAGGAGCGCACCTTTCCGAAATACCAAATCACACATCTGTTTTGCCAATGATTCCATTCCTCCCATTAAAATACCGGCGCAAAGTAAAATTGTGTCATTCCCCAATCCGCTCCTCCCGAAGTCTGCAGGCTTGAATCTCGAGCTTGGTGAGGACGCCTTTGGATCTCTTAAAAGTTCGACGGACATCATCCGTGACCCAAAAAGGTTGCGCGAACGGCTGTTGGAGGAAGGCTATCTGTATCTCCAAGGATTTCTCGACCGGGACGCGGTACTGCGGGCACGAGACTCAATCACAAAAAGGCTCGGTGCGGAAGGTATACTACATCCGGACTATCCTGCCTTCGAAGGGGTGGCTAAGCCCGAGGAGCGGACGGCTTTTCGGCCGGATCTGGCGTTCGGAAACCGCGCGATCGAAAGCCTAATCTACGGCCCAAAGGTCACGGAGTTCTACAGGACACTGCTTGGGGGGCCAATACGTCACTATGATTTCACCTGGTTCAGACCGGTTGGCCCAGGCAAGGGCACTCCTCCGCATTGCGATCTCGTCTACATGGGGCGCGGCACCAAGCAGGTCTTTACCATGTGGGTGCCGTACGGCGACATCTCCCTTGAACTTGGTGGATTGATGATTCTGGAAGATTCTCACAAGAAATCGGATCTGCTTCACAATTATTTGCGCCGTGATGTGGACAGTTATTGCCTCAACCGCCCAGGAGCAGAAGAAGCTAAGGCTAAGGAACGGAGTGTCTGGGATGGTTGGTTGGCGAGGAACCCCGTTACGATACGTCAAAAGCTAGGCGGTCGGTGGTTAACAGCCGAGTTCCAGATTGGCGATGTTGTCACCTTCGGGATGACTGTCGTTCACGCCAGCCTTGACAATCAGACTGATCGCATCCGTTTTTCCTCCGATTCGCGCTACCAACTTGCATCGGAAACAGTTGATAACCGATGGGTTGGCCCAAAGCCGCCTGGTCACTCGAGCGCAGGTAAGCTCGGCCGGATCTGTTAAGAGGCGATGCGGTTGCTGCGTCACATAGCGCAGGCGGCACCTGGGTTGCTTTGCCGGCCGAAATAGCTAGTGCGGTCTGATACGCTGTAGAACCTTTATTGAAGCGGTCTTCCTAGGGAGATAGGTCATGGCGATCCTAACGGGATTCGAACCCGTGTAAGACCTCCTCGACGGCACACTGGTCTCGATGTTTTTCTGCGCAGCTCGAGGCATAATGAACTCATCCGGACACCTGCGGATCGCGTAGGAAAATATGTTAGGAAAATGACCTGCTACGGCGTAAATATCACGTAAGTTGTTGGTTTTGAGGGATGGAGCGGGCAGCGGGGATCGAACCCGCATTCCTACAATGTTATCGTGCTTCGTGTCTTGAGCTACGCGCGAGCGGCGAGATCCTTGCTGAGCCTTCCCTTCCCAACAATTGGACTGATGCAACGGCGGCGGAGTAGATGACCCTTTACGCGATCTGCTTGCTTTGGTGCCGGACCCCGACGAACTCGCTGCTGCCACAAGGAGCAGCCTCAGGTGTGCGGAACTGGGTGAACTGCCAATCACGCACGCGGATGACGTGCTTTGATCGGGTAGAACCGTCCTTTTTGTCTTCCCAGATTTCCTGCCGCAACTGTCCTTCCAGGTACACGTGCTGTCCTTTCTTGGCCATTTGCGCTAAGGCCTCGCCACGCTTTGCCCAGACGTTGAAATCGACAAAGGTCGTGACTTGCTGTTTGGCGCGCGATTCGTCCAGGTAGAACTCATTGTTGGCAATGGTGCCGGAAACGACAGCAGTGCCGGAGCTGGTGTAGCGGAGCTCTGGAGCATTGACCAGGTTCCCGGTGATGACGACTGAATTGATGTTCACAGTATGATGCGTTTTTAGGTTGTTGTTTGGTTTGCAGCTCCAAGGGGTTTTCCGTTTTCGAGGTTTCCAGTTCTTGGAAACAAAAAAGAAAGGCTTGGCGCATATTTTTTGTTCCCAAAAACGGAAACTCGAGTTGGAGTTTTGACACGGCGCAGCAAGGCGGAGAGTCAAGAGCCCCGAAAGCTTTCGGGGGTCCGAGGATATAAATGGAGGGGACCCCCGAGGCTTGCCGAGAGAGGGGCGTAGGCCGTTTATGCCGCAAGGACGGCACTCTTGAGTCGCAGCCGCGCCGTGGTACAAGACTATCTTGGGCTTTAGCCCGAACGAGCCCGCTTTGGGGCGAGCGTCAGAAGCGGGTCTTTTAGGTGCGGGAGCCAGGCGTCTAGCTCGTTTGTGGTGGCTGCCTTTCGGCAGGGTGGTAATGGTGGAGCGGGTCTTTCCGTTCAAATTGTCCCATCGTTGTCGGCGTAATTTCTCACCGTCTCGCCCGCTCATTCTCTTCCGTTCCGGCGTTCCCGTGCGTTTCTTCCTCTCCCGTTGGAGGCGATGGCGGCGACCTGTCCACCGCCATAGTCCCCGCGGCTGTGGGACGAAGGAGGATGACGGCGTTGTCCGCGTTTTTGTAGGACGCTAGCGCCCAGGATCAGGTTTTTGGTCAGGAGGCACCGAAAGCCCCGAGGGAAAGCGCGTAATTCGCTGGCCAGCAAGCTCTTTCGCTAGGGCGAGCCTTTGCGCTTGGCTGCGTTTCGTTGCGCGCCCTTGCGGGATCAAATTCGGCAAGTATCCGACGAGTAGCTCGTTTTGCTCTGGCTCTTCCTGTGCATGAGTCTGTGCATGCTGCAGATTGAGGCGGCGCGCCGAATGCGAGGTATCGATCGGCCGATCAATACAGACGAGCAATCTGCTTGCGCAAAGGTTGCGCCTGCGCTCTGGAAAATTCGGCACCCAAGCCGATGCCTACCGGGAAGAGAGCAGCTAGGCGATCCCGTGCTTCTTGATTACGTCCTGGAGAGGCAGCGCCAGCAGGTCAGCCAGCTTCAGGGCCGGGTATGCCGATGTGTCCGTTTGGTAAATGCAATCGTAAGCGTTCAAGAGCCAGAGATGGCTCTTTTTCAGGACTGGCTTGGTAAGAGAGTCAGCTCTGGTGCTTCATCCGTGAGGCTCGCCGGTTGTCGTTTCATAATCCTCCCTGATGCTGCATAATAAACACACCAGAGCATGCGCCGCAAAACCAAGAACAAAACCAAGAACATTTCGATCAGTGTCCCCTCTGAGAAGATCGAGTTCATAGACCGGCGGGCAGCCAAGCTGGGCCTGAGCAGGAGCCAGTACCTGTGCCAGTTAGTCAGACTCGATGTGCGGGGCCTGTTCGCTAAAGAGTTGGTAAAGAACTCGCATCGCAGGCTCAAAAGCGCTATCAATCCACTCAGGCTCTAAGAACGGAAGCTTATGCCTGCGCGGCACCCGGCTTCACGGCCCAGCGGATACCACTGGGAGGTTGTCTCGGGGAAATCGTTGCCACGGACATGGGCCCTCATCGCCTCATATTCCTCGATCGTCAGCGCCGTCCACAAAGCCCCGGGGGCGGACGAAATCTGTTCTGGCGCCCATCGAATCTCGGGACAAAATAGGAATGCGATCGGAAAGAATCGCAAGCAACATCAAACAAGGATCCATGAAGGTTTTCGCTATCGCATCAATTCCGCAGGGCGTCAGCATTGAACAAATACAGCAACTTTTGCCAAAAAAAGCGCCAGCGACGCTCAAGCACTACCTCGAGGGCAAGATAGAGCAGTTCTGGTTTCGTGAGAACGCTGGGCCGATCTTTCTTATGAACGCCGAATCGGTCGAGCAGGCAAAGGCGGAGTTGGACACGCTGCCGCTTGTGGCAGCTAAGCTAATGACTTACTTTGATGCCGGTTACGACACTGACGCCGTTCGGACTGCTTATCCAGGGAAAGTAATTGTCTCTCTCAGATAGACTCGGTACTCGGTCGGATGTCCGATTGCCGGTCCTTTTGTACGCAAAGTCGCAAAGTCACTCCAAAACTCCGAAAAGGGCCGATTTTGCGCCTTTGCCAGACTTGGTCTTTGAGCCGCTAGAAGTCCTTCAGATTCCGCCTCATTTATGGCCTTAAGAGCTTCCAAAGTACGACCTGCGAGGTGTAAAGCTTCAGCCTTTAGTGCCAGCCAATATGGCACGCCCAACAGGACTGAGCTGGTTGCCGGAGCTTCTTGGTAAGACGCTATCTCTCCGAAATGCCATTCGCATAGGGCGGCGTAGCAAAGACAAACGACAGCAGAGCGGGTGATCGCTCCCTCTCCTGTAAAATTGGCGAGGCATTGCCTGGCTGGCGCTGGATGTTATTAGTTTCGTTATTAGGTTGTCAGACACCGGATTTGAAGTTTGCTGATATTTCCTCGGAGGGGTTCTTCGGACAGGTTACGCTTGCTACTCACCTGCGAGCTTCGCGGCTTCGGCCTTGACGTCGGGCGACAGGTAAAGGCCACCCTGCTTCTCGAGGACTTCGACCACTGTAGTAACGGATTCAAGATGATTGGCTTGCTTGGCCAACGATGCCGAGCGGAGGTGTCGCCGATCAGTTGAGCGTTAATGATCTTCAAGGCCACCGCGCACTGCAAATGAACATCAACGGCCTTATAGGTAACTCCCATCGCGCCATGTCCGAGCTCGATTGGTGTTCCATCGGCGTTCTTAAGAATCTGGTAATGCTCGAATCGAAGCTCCGAGCTTGTCGCATGACTCTCAGACTCGAGCGCGCTGTTCAGCGCACAAACCGGACAGAATTCGCTGCTATTATCGAACAGCGTATTGCAAACCGGACACGTTCGTCTGTCTGTCGCTTTCACAACCCCTGGCTGGGCTTCCTTCCGACTCCCTCGTCAGCCAACCGAGCCCGAGTTTACACAGAATTCGGTTGGCTGGGAATCTTCGAGTGCGGCGCAACAGCGAGGGGAAATCTTGAATCGCGAAGGTAGAATCTAGCAGAACAGTCGAGAATCCGGCTTCCTGTCCACGGGTTTCAGTCTTTTGGCGCTAGCTCGGCTAGGAGTTTCTCGTATCGTGGATCTTGCCGGAGCGGTTCCCAATATGGATCGCGCTTTAGCTGACCGTAGGAAGTACCAAACGGCATCTTGGTAATGGGCGCTAGCGTAGCAAATGCTAGATCTAGCTCGCCAGTCCATGCATACACAACGGCCAGATTTAGCACGATAGCGGGACCGTCGACAGCGTCCTTGTTGACTGGCAGCAATTCCGCAGCGCGTTTAGCTTCGGAAATAGCGATTTCTTTCTTATTCAATAGTGCGTCCCACACCGCCAGTAGGCCAAGAAGCTCAGGATCCTGTGGTGCTTTCAAAACTTTCACATTGAGCTGCTCTCGAACCTCAGCGAATGCAGGATTCGTCGTGGGTTCTTAGCGTAGCCACGTCAGAAGAACCGAATAACACCCTGCAGGAATTAACCGGTCTTTTTGAAGCTCGTACCGAATGCTTTGCTTACTTTAATTGGGGTTGGTCGGGTCGCAGATCGATTAACCGATCATAAAGCGGCACGGCCTCGTCAAACCGGCGTGTGGCTACGAGCGTTGCGGCTAAGGTACCAAGCGATACGATATTGTGAGGATCAAGAACAAGGGCTTCTTTGAAACCATCTGTTGCCGTTCCGATGTTACCTTGTCGGCGATCGATGAATGCCCCTAAATTGGTCGCTTCAACATTGTTGGGTAGCCCTCTCTTCGCGATGGCTAGCTGAACACGCGCACAGCCAAAACCTTACAATCAGTGAAACACTCCGGACAAAACGGGGGACACATGATCCGTGTCATAAAGTCTCAGAAGATGGTAGCCAATTCCCGCAGTCCCAATCATGAAGGAGGGATTCGGCCCACCGCATCGAGTTCCGGACGACCACCAGTCCTCAGCTTTCAGAAGCCTCGACGCCGCCAGCTCAGCCGCAGCTCGGTAGGCCGGCTCCCTAAGGACAACGCCCCCGGTCAATAGAACCTCTATCAGTCCTGTTTCTCCGTGGCAAGGGGTTGCGTCAAAACTGTACTGCTGAAGGGTTCTCCGCCCGACAGCCTCGTTCGTCGTACTAAGTGCCGATCGAGCCCGGCCAAGGTAGACTTCCTTCCTCATCGGATCAAGCTCGCTGGCACGTAGCCGGGACAATGCGATACCGGGTGCACCATGACACCAGGCGACCAGGAAGCCAGAAGTAGTCCCGGTCATCTCGGCTCGAAGATCGGGCCAGTTCCTGGCCACCGGGTCGAAAAGCAAGTCCTCCCATTCGAGAACCTCTCGTCCGGAGATCAAGAAGCGGTCTTGCTTTGTCTCGGCGTAAAGAGCTAGCAAAGCCAACCCGATGCCCGCAGCGCCGTGAGATATGCCCGTCAGTCGTTCGTTCTCGCCGGGGCCACGCCCGACCTCGCGCGTGAGGAGCATGTTTTCGCCGAGTTCGAGGGCCCAATTCTGAATCCGCGAATCGCTTGAGAGGCGACCCAGAGAAAGAAGAGCAAGGACCGCGCCTGCCCTTCCGCTAATAATGTCGTTCGAGCAATCAACGTTCCGAGGCGGCATAGACTCTTCGATCAACTCCAGCCATTCCGGAAAATCTTCGTCCCCACCTGCTCGGAGGGCGACGTGAAGGGCCGAGACGGCGGCTCCAGTGGTGCCGTTGAAGAGGCCGAAGTCGCTCCTTAGCAGATTGTTACGCTGACGATAACGAAATCTTCTCAACGCTTGCTTGACTGCACCTTTGGCGGCATCCCGAAACTCCATGTTTCCTGTAGCAGCGAATAATTCCGCCAAGAAAAAAGCGATTCCGCTGGTACCATCATAAAAGTTGGGCCCTAGCGCGGCGGTCGCCGACGAAAACCAATGCGACCCCATCGGACGATTAACACGGCCCATCCAGTTGCACTCGCTTCCATCCCAGATCGCTTGTGCACAAATCGCCCTGCCGATGCGAGCCGCTGCCGCCAACATCTCTTCTTTGCCGTTGCGCGATCCGCAGTCATCGTCACAATTGTAGATCGGGCTGCGGCCAACCGTCATTGCGACGGAGGTCGGCCGAACGCGAGATGCGAAGGAGTAACAGTCTTCCGACTCTAAGGATGACAAGAACGGGACGTCCGGGTCCAGCCCTTCTTTTTGGAAGGCCGTTTCTATTGCCTGAGCCTTCACCGCCAGGTCCGCCTGTCCGTTACGATGGACGTCCATGAGCGCCGCGGCGACGATATGACAACGATGTTGACCGAAACTGAGGACTACGCCAGGGTCTTCGGCCACCCCTAGCCCGGGCGCTATTTGTTTAGTAAAAAGAGGAACATCTTTTCGCAGTCCCGTTTTTACCGCTTCGTAGATTCTTTCAAGAGAATCGCTAGCTCTGTGGAAGTCATCTTTTGCCAAATATAGGACGCCCGCATCGGCGCGTTGATAATCACTCGGACGACTGAGCACTTTGGCTGTAAAGGGTATTTTCTGGCTGTTGAACGAGTCGGAGAGCATTGCCACGAATCCCGGCGCGATCCGAGATGTTAGATGCCAGTAAAAACGGCTAATGATTCCCGACTCCGAACGTTCACGGGGCCGGGCATCGCCAATGATCAAGTAGAACCCCGGCAGCAGGCTGCGTCGCTCGTTGGGCGTGCGTACGGCACAAGTCTCATCGGCGACAGACACTTCATCGGGGCCCGTTTGAAACTGAACTCCGTGACGTTTTACCAAAAGCGAATTGCGCGCCAGCTTCGCCACAACTATCCAGCCGGGTTCCCAGGCTCCCGAGCCGCGATTCGAGCGAACCAAGGCCGCTTGGAAATCTCGATCGGTAGATCGGTCGGCCATCCTCCGCGCTCCCAAGAGTCGCAAATAGCAGGAACGGTATAGAAAGGCCGCGAGACGGGTCTCCGGACCAGCAGGAGTATCATCGGGAAGAGATTCGTCGCCGCCGTAGACATTCTCGTCACCAAAATTGTACGGATCGAGATAAAGATAGGGTCCGCCAGCGATAACAAATGTCTTAGTATCAATAATCTTAAGGTGGGTAGCCACATATAGTAGATCGCTACGCACAGGCCCCCCGTGACCTACGGCAATCCGAACAATTGAAATCCCATTTCTTCTGGTTCCGACAACAAGTTTTCTGCGATTTGCAGCTGCAAAACCGACACGGGAAATAGATTAGCCTGGTTGGCCGCCGATTCCAACGCCGACTGTATCATTCGAGCCGCCGAAAACTGGAAAACTTTGGTTACGCTGATTCGGCCGGCGCCGGTGACGTCAGGGTTCATGACCGCCAAGTAGCCATCCCAGAGCGCCCGGCACGAAGCTTGCACAAGAAGCTGAGTCGCTGAAAAGCTTGCGATGTTCTCGCAAATATCTTTGTCGTCAGCAAGATCCAAACCATTCAGCCAATTGGCAACCAGCCCTTGCAGCAGGCAACCAACGTCCCATGCCGGATCGCCAGATTGGATAAACTCCCAGTCGACAAAAACAATGTTCGCGTCTATTTCGGGCTCCACTCGGACAAGGACATTCCCCCACCTCATATCACCGTGGATAATCGCGGTTGGGCGCCAAAGTTGGGACAAATGGTCGAGCCCTCGCTGAATGGCGTTCGACCCTTGAATGATTTCCAGCGTCTGGAGCCCGGCGCGGCTCAGAGTGGCGAGCAAGTCGATCGGAGGTCGATGGGCTTGTACGGCCCACGCGCTAGCGGCACCCAATGCCGCGGTCCAATTTGGTGCGTTGCTCCCATACTCGGTCAGCCCGAGATGAAGGTCGGCAAGGCGACGGCCGAGAACACCAGATGCGCGAATGAGGCACTCCGGGCCGAAGGAGGCTGCAAAGTCAGAAAGCGTTTTATGCGATGGGAGAAGTTCCAGTGCGAGAAGCGGCAGCTCCGGTTCGTAAAGGACCATCGCCGGGATGTGCGGAGCGACACGATCTCCCAACGATGCTCGATGATGATAGAAGCTAGCTTCAGCTCGTAGAGTCGCCCCGCTGCCGTACATCAGATCGTCGGGCTGCTTGATGAACAACCCGGCGTTGTCGGACGTGAAGACACGGAAATTTCTGTTCCGATTGTCGGACGCTTCGATTTTCACCGATCCGCTAAGGACATCTTCAGGCCTTAAGAGTCCTCGCCGGATAAGAAAAAACGCGACGTCGTCGATGTTGAGTTGATGACCGCTTTGCAAAGGTCTCCGATGGTCGAGTAGCCGATCGGCGAATACAAGTCCACCTTCAAAGGATCTTAAGGATCTTATTAGGACAACCCCCCGAATCCGGGCTAACAGACTGCCGTAGGAATCGGGTGACAGACTGCCGTAGGAATCGGACGGAAATGGAAATTGAGCATCGCCTCTCGCAAATAGTTTTGTTGGATTTGTCCCTCCAGAACTGTCGTCGACCGACTGGTGTCGACTCGGTCAATCTTTGCTCCGAGCTTGACCCAGATGATCGAAGGGCTGATCTCACTTGTGGAATCGACAGGCGCCGCGGTCAGGATATCGGAAGCGGCTACGTCGCAGTAACTGGATAGCGCCAGATTCAGATAAACGCGGACACGCCCCTCGCATGGCGAACGCCCGATGTATCCGACGATCGTAACGTTTTCCCCGGGTTGCGCTCCGCTGGATAGGAGTTTCTCGACTAGAGGATGGGGCTCCAGGCCCTTAGGAGAAGATTCTTCGCTCATTTTGTAACCCTCCGAGAGCAGCGGAATTATAGATTTTGATTTTGCGAATTCTTGCTGACTACCAACAACACGCCGCGATGGCGATTGCTACCGGCAACTGTGCATCGGCAAACGTCCTACACCAACCGCTATTTAATACCAAGACTTCGCCTCTCACGACGACCAGCCCGCCGCACCGATTGGTCTAACCACGAGTATTAGCTCGTCCGTTAGCCCGAGTCGAGCCAAAAGGCAACAATTTGAGTAACCCACAGCTCTGATGCAGGATTGGCTCGACCAGCTCGACGAAGGTGACAAATAACGAGCGAGAAAGAGTGACAATTAGGTCAAAGTGGCGAGATTAACTGTCCTAGTTAAAGTAAACTTCGACTGGAAAACTCTCGTCCCAACGTCTTCTTGCGGCTTTGCAGACGATTTCGGAGGCGAGATTTGATTGGGATACGAGACCCTATTCCACGGCCCACGGCGCCCAAAATCCCTGGCGATGTACAGCGTCGCGGACTCCTCCGAGACTGCTTGGACCTGAACCCCGCTGTTCTTTAACCAAGAGCTCTCCAATGGCCGGCCTTTCACGCGCAATATCGATCCATCTGCAAAGCGCAGGGACACTTCGCCTTGGTCAACCTCGAAGCCTTGGAAGGTCCGGCCCTTGATTACATCGGTTAGCTTGCGATTTGGAGTCATCCTCACCCTCCTCTTGCGGCCCGATAACCTTTCTGAATCGCTTCGGATTCCGAGAACGAAAGCTTTGCTGGCGGCGCTTCAAAAAACGAACTCGGTCAACCGCAGGCCAGCACAGTTTTTCCGCAAGTTGGGTTGTCGTTTCTCTCGATGCCCCGCAAACTGGCGAGATCGATCATCACTCCCCCACTCCTGCTGCAGATGCGCTTGTCTTGCAATCGCAGCGAATCCGACTTCGCATCCTTCCATGCTTCGATCGAATTTTCTGGTCACGTTTCAATCCTTTGACGCCAGCTCAGCCAAAAGTTTGTTGTACCGCGGATCTTGCCGCAGCGGTTCCCACCACGGCTCGCGCTTCAGCTCGCCGTAATACGGACTACCATACTGTCTCTTTGTAAGCGGCTCCAACGTATTAAATGCAAGATCCAGTTCGCCGGTCCACGTGTACACAATAGCTAAATTCATCAAGATGACGGAACCTACAAAGGCGTCCTTGCTGACCGGCAGCATTTCCACAGCGCGTTTGGCCTCGGAAATGGCGATTTCTTTCCTATCCAATAGCGCGTCCAACACCGCCAGTATGCTAAGAAGCTCAGCATCCTGTGGCGCTTTCAAAACTTTCACATTGAGCTGCTCTCGAACCTCAGCGAATGCAGGATTCGTCGTGGGTTCTTTGCGTAGCCGCGCCAGAAGAACCGAATTCCACTCCGCAGGAGCTAATCGAATGCCAGGGACATTGTTCGTGTCGATATGACGGCTTTTCATCTTTTCGATGAGTTGTTCTGCCTGCGGCCAATCATGCTCAACGAGGGCGAGCCATACTCGCGTGTCAAGTAGGTCGGGATCCTCGTCCGCTGATTGCGGAAGCGCCGCGATCGCTGACCAAACAGGGCCAGTGTCACCTGTCTTAAGGAAGCGCGTGAAAATGACTTTGTTGACCTTGAGCATGGGCACATCGGGCTTCAAGCGTATCATCCGATCGAAAAACGGCACCGCCTCATCAAACCGGCGCTTCATACAGAGCAACTGACCCAAGAAATCAAGGGAGGAGACATTGAGAGGGTCTAGAGTCAGCGCCTCTTTTGCCCCATCTATTGCCTTGTCTCTATTACCCTGCTTGAGATCGATCGACGCTTCGCGTCTCGTCGCTTCAACGTTGTTGGGTAACCCTCGCTTAGCAATTGCGAGTTGCACACGTGCGCCATCATAGTTGCGGTACCCTAGGTAAAAGTGCCGTGCCATCGCCAAGTGAACCTCGGGAAGATCCGGCTGTAAACGCAAAGCGACATTGAGTGCCCCATCTGCGAGAGCAAGTCGTTCGGGGGTCTGATCGTAGCGAGAATAAAGAATATCGTGTACGTCCGCGCTGGCACAATAGGCCATCACAAAATTTGGATCGAGGCGCACCGCTTGTTCCAGCATTCCAACGGCCCGGAGCAGTCCTTCCCTCGCTGCCAAAGGCCCACTGAAATCCATCGACTCTTTTGCCCGGAGGTAAAGATCATATGCCTCAAGATTGTCGGTTGGCTTCTTCTCTATGGTTCTCTTTTCGGCCGGGGAAAGCGTCGCAGCCAGTTTCGCGGCAATAGTCTGAGCTACGTCGCTCTGGATCGCAAAAATATCGCTCAAATCTCGATCATAACTATCGGCCCAAATCGTTTGATCGTTGCGTGCGTCAATGAGCTCAGTGCTCACTCGCACCCAGTTGCCTTCGCGTCGTACGGTCCCTTCCAGAACGTTGACAACGCCCAGTGCATTGGCGATCTGACGCAAGTCGCGTTTAGCCTCTGCTCGATACTGCATTACAGAGGTCCGGCTAATGACCTTGAGTTGAGCAACTTTGGCGAGGTTATTAAGAATCTCATCCTGCACTCCGTCCGCAAAGTAGGCGTCATCTCTATTCGAACTGATATTCTCGAAGGGAAGGACCGCGATGCTTCTTTCAGTCGCTGTTGAATCGGCGCTTCGCCAATTGAAGAACGGCCCGCGGTTGGCGACAAAGAAAAACCAGCCGAGTAATAATGCAGTCGCAGAGACGGTAGATGCGATCAGCCAGCGAGCCACCCGCGTCTTCCTAGTTCTTTTTGGGGATTGCGCAGTTCTTTGTTCCCCAATCGTTCGCAACTCGCTTGCGCTAGGGCGTGACCCGGAAGCGAGCGCTTCCTTCACCCTAACGAGCGCCCTTTGCAATTGCGCTGGACCTTGAAAACGCTGGTTGGGGTCCTTCGCCAGCAGAACTTGGAGCAACGCGATAACCGGCGCTGGAACGCTCCTCAATTTTTCAGTGGGCAACGCGGCATGTTGATGCTGGTCCATCAGGTCCGCAGCAGAACCCTCAAAAGGGAGCTTGCCGCTAAGCATCTCCCAAAGTGTGATTCCTAACGAATACAGGTCAGAACGAATATCGGTCCCAATCCCCGCGAACTGCTCGGGGCTAGCATACGCTGGGGTACCGATAAAACTCCCAGCGGCAGAGATCGTGCCTCCCTCTGCTACTACCTTCGCTAAACCGAGGTCGATGATTTTGACGTTCTCCAACCTGCCGTCCTCCAGACTCACCATGATATTGCTGGGTTTAATATCCCGGTAGACCAGATGCTGTTTGTGGATAGCCGCTAAGCCGGCGGCAACCTGGGTAACTATTTCAAGAGTTAGATCGGTTTTCAGCGTACCGGAACGCCGGATGAGTGTTTCCAAAGTCTCGCCCTCGACAAACTCCATTGCGTAAAAATAGTTGCCGCCGCTCTCGCCCAAATAAGATACCGAAGCCACGTTCGAGTGATGAACACTGGCTGCCGCCCGGGCTTCCCGCACAAACCGGTCCTGCGCCGCAGCATCGCCGATCAATCGTGCGTTGATAATCTTTAATGCCACAGGGCAGCGCAGGTGGGTATCAAAGGCTTTATAAGTGATTCCCATCCCACCATGACCAAGCTCAATCGGTGTTCCGTCTACATTCTTCAGAACCTGAAAGTGTTCAAAACGAAGCTCAGAAGAAGTGTCCGAGAGCGATCCAGTTTCTGGCTTGAGAGCAGCCTGCAGGACGCAAACTGGACAGGACTCGCTGTTGTCGGCTAACAGCGTCCCGCAAACCGGGCAGGCCCTTTTGTCTTCCGCTTTCATGGACCCGATCTTGTGCGGTGCCCTTAGAATGGTCGCGCGCGAGGGCAGCCCCCGCAGGCAGTGTCACGATGTTAGCCGATTTGCTCGCCGATAGCTTGCACAAAATCGCTTGGCGGATGGGGACGCTTATGAAGGGGATAATAAGTCGACGGTGGACGGAAGACCGTAGACAGATAACCATCGGTGCTTCGCGCCGGCAAAAGGCCGGGAGGAATCGAACCCGAGGCTTGGTGCTGTATCCGAATAACAGCTGCTCTCAGGATTCCACTAACAGAACCTCTTCGGTCGCTGCTCGCGCAGCGTCCTCCCAGACCGCTATCAGGTCCGCTTTGTCTAATTAAGGATACGCGTGCAAGATCTCTGCCTCGGTCTCGCCCGCTGCCATTTTCTGCAAGAGCACGTAGACTGGACTCCGAGTTCCTTTCACGCAGGGCTTACCATCATAATCTCCGGATCCACAGCGATCCGCTCTGGCAGTCTCATAAAGGCATCTCATCCGAAAATTCGCGACTCGCTCAAGCTTTTGGGAGTCGACCCAAGCCCTACACATTAGTCTCAGCAAACGGAACCTGTCGATCCAGCAAGAAACGCACACCCATTGTGCATCAACCCAGTGATTATAATCACTTGATTCAAGATATAAAACAACTCTACATTAGAAAGTTATTATTTTGTAAGCTGTTCCTATAGAGGAACTTGCACCGGGCTAGCATCATGGTAGTTAATCCGCCTAACAATGATACCGCGCTCAGCTGAAGCACTTTCTTCAAGGATCTGGTCACAGTGAGGTTCTCCTTGATTACGGGCGAAGCAGTGTTCGTTTTTCTCACGGCACGGTATACCCGCCATCGACAACAAGTGAGTGGCCGATAACAAAACTTGCACCCGGACTGTACAGCCAGAGAACGGCCGCTGCGATCTCCTCCGGCCGGCCAAGTCGCCCGATCGGCACGACTTTCATCAACTCTTTCATCGCTTCCGGTTCGGTGGCCAGCATGCCCGCGACCATCGGCGTATCGATGATTCCTGGACAGATCGCGTTGATGCGGATCCCCTTCGCGGCACACTCCAGAGCGGCGCTTTTCGTGAGGCCGAGGACTCCGTGCTTCGCGGCGTGATACATTGCCCGGCCGGCTATTCCCACGAGGCCGCCGAGCGAAGAATTATTCACCATCGCACCACTTCCTTGTTTGCGCATCTGGCGCAGCTCATATTTCATGCAACTCCAGACTCCGCGAAGATTGATCGCAGTCACGCGATCGAATTCATCTCTGCTGGCATCGGCCATTTCGGCGACCGGACTTTGCACGCCCGCATTGTTAAACGCCGCATCTAACCGTCCGAACGTTGAAACAGTCTGATCCACCATTGCAGCCACTTGAGCGTCGTCAGCCACGTCGCAGCAGACGGCGAGCGCTTTGTGGCTCGCGGAAACCAGCCCCTTAGCTGCGGCACGAACCGATTCCTCATTCGCATCAGCCAGCACTACTGACGCGCCCGCCTCGGCAAAGGCTTTGGCAGTTGCGAGACCCATGCCAGAGCCGGCTCCGGTGACGAGCGCGACTTTGTTCTCGAAAGATAAGCAGAATTCTTCTCTCACACTCCATTTCCCGGTTTCTACTTCAGTGATAGGACATGCGCTCAACCTCTTCCGGATACCGAGCGCCTTGGATCGTGATCTTCGATGCAGCGCCATCGATCTCTTCGAGATCGTCAGATGTAAGCTCGATGTCTGCTGCGCCGATGTTCTCCTCTACCCGCGCCAGCTTGGTGGTGCCGGGGATCGGAACGATTCACGGCTTTTGGGCCAGAAGCCACGCGAGCGCGATCTGACCAGGCGTCGCCTTTTTGCGTTCCGCGATGGCGGCAAGCAGATCAACCAAGGCCTGATTCACTTTCCGGGCCTCTGTTGAAAAACTGCGTCAGCATCTCGGACGCCTGCTCTTTGGTTAAGCCGTTATCCATCGCCCGATTGAGATGATAGGTCACCTGAGCTACTTGGCCGTTCGCAACTAAGGCGCTCACAGTAACAAGGCTCCGATCGCGAGGCGCCAAAGCGGGCCGCAGCCAAAGGTCGTGAAAAAGCAGCTCGCTGGTATATTGCACAACTCCCGGAGCCACCGAACCCGCATCCTGTTCAACCCGGGCCGCGCGTTGCGCCTCGGCCGCTTCATCGAGCGGTAGAAGGTCACCCGCGGCAGGCTGATCGGATACGATGCCGCGCTTGGTGAAAACCTCTTTCGCAACCGCGACCGCAGAGGTGGCATTCGCCCAGCCGGAGTAGAAGGCGAGATGAGTGATGATCTCAGAAAGTTCGCCGGACGTAACCCCGTTATCGAGAGCCAGGTTGAAATGGTAAGGCATTTCGATCGTCTGATCCCGCGCGATCAAGACCGACACGGTAATGATACTACGGTCTCGCGGAGGCCTTTGAACCAATTCTTTGTATTTCCATTTTGAGTCTCTGTTGTTGAATCAAATCTGCGTCCGGTGCGGCCCGGAGAGTTGCCGGGAACGTCAACAGCGCGCCCGTGGCTTTCAGGAAAGTGCGGCGGGAAATAGGCATAATTAATCAGGATTCTGCGATGCGATGCCGGTGTATTTCTCGGCGACGTGAATCGCAAGCATTTGTGCGATAGCAGCGACACGTTTCGATCTGCCCGAGGTTCGGGCCGATAACATTTTTGCGCAGGCAAAACAGAGGTTTGCTAATGTTTCGTCGCGGCCGAAGAATTCGATCACGTCAACCGCGTTCGCCCTCTCTTTATAGACCGATTCGAACGCAGAGCGGCACTGGTCTACAGCAAGGTGGATGTGGATCACGTCCAGTCCCGCTCCGAGAGGCGAGCGCCAGCGCAATTCGTAAGGTGTCTTCGACCGAGTGACAAACACATCCGCGCGCTGCACGTGGCGGGATAACCAGGTCCCGTCAATCTCGCGTTCCTCGAACTCTGCCACGCCCGAGATTACACAGCCGATCAATGGTTCTGCCGTGGCTGGGACAAATAACTTATCCACTACGCGGGGTAAGCGGTAACGCCGAACGAAGAGCCCGGGCCATGCGCGAGCGGCACTGTCGGCAACCATCTGACCTTTAATGTATCGGGGAAAAAACTCAGCGGTTGTATGTTCAGGAGTCCTCATAGCGATGCCGGGAACGCGAATAAATGCTGGTGGTTCTCAGAAGAGGACCATTCGAAAAAGACGAGGATATACCAATAGCGC
>JBKPCS010000077.1:0-57815 GCA_046727495.1 bacterium
CTTCAGTTCCTTCTGGCCTTGCTTGATTGCTTGCGCTTTTACACCTATTCTCGATTTGTTCTTTATTATTCATAGAGAGCCGACAGTTTAGCAGCGAGTGCTGCTTGCTGTCGGCTCATGTCATCTAAAGCCCTGGGCTAGAATCCTTTGCTCCTTCGGAGCTAGGCCACAAAGTGGCCAGATATGTTAGCCCAGGGCTTTAGCCCTGGGTTATGCCATGCAACTGGCAAAGCCGGTCTGAAAGACCGGCAGACCTCGCCGCGTGTTCAACCCCAAAGGTAGACAGCGCGTCAAACGACCCAAACGCCAACCCTATTGATCGGAAAACGAACGCAAGAATTCTTCGATGATTTTTGCCTGATCTCGCGCGTTGCGCTCAATGGCTTCTAAACCCTGCGCCAATGATTCTTTTGACGGATTCGAATTCCGCAACACGTGGGTCCAGCCCAAAATTGTATTAAGCGGTGTGCGCAGATCGTGGCAGATCCGGCGAAGCCGGTCTGTGTCGAGTTGTTCCAGCCTTTCCATAGGCGTTTCATCCTTTCCGCTTTAGAACGTCCCTTAAATCAAGACTCAAAACTCAAGATTTCAAAACGAGATACCGGCATTTTCAGACACGCCAATTTGCGGCACGAGCTTCGGTGGGCGCCGGCCGCGGCGTATCGCACCGGCGATCGGTACGTGTGTCAGGACTTGATTGGCAATTGCGCTCCGGAGCAAAAGCCCGCCACGGCTCATGTCTCCGCGGCCAACGAACTCAACCGGAAACTGAAGGTTATCTCCAAAAATCGGCAAAAGGTGATCGACATATTTGCCAGTCGCGATGCTACCGAGAAGAACGACGGAACCGGAATGCGTATGAGACAGTGTTGTCGCGTCGCGAATCAAAGGCTCACTGTAGCGCTTATCGGAAGCATCAATGGGCACGCCGCAAAATCCTAGAAGATCATTCACAGTTATCCGTTGGTCGGCCGGCATCAGGCCGCGATTTGTGGTAATCACGAACACCGGCCGGTTAACTGGATTAGTAAAGGTGCGGGCATACGACAATTTTCCGCGGAAATAGAGTCCACTCATGAATGCGAATGCTTCGGCCAGTGAAACGCCATCGCGCCTTAAGCGTCGCGCCAGTTCGAAGGAGGCATTCGAGTCCAGAAGCATTTGAGCCCGTTTTCCTGCGACGTTAGCGGGAGAGAGTAGAAAGATTCTATGCTCAGAATTTCCCATCTTTGAAGGAGTAATGAGAGTTCTGTTCAATGATGGCGCCACCGCGCATTTACCCGGCTCTTGAACTTAATCCTCTGATTTGCTATGCTTTTTCTTGAGAAAATTTCAACCGGAAACAGCCGGTTGCCCTCTCAGCTGCGAGTATTCGTACAGCAAATTTATAGTCTGCGCGGACGTGGGCCAAGTGCCCCGAGGTCTAAAACTGCTACGTCCAACCGAGGCGACCGCCGGGCTGCCCTGACCAGCATGACTAATCCTTCTCCGCTCCATGAGGAAAGTTTTCAGCAGGTCGTTTCCAATGTGGAAGATCATGCGATCTTTCTGTTAACTCCTGAAGGATATATCACCAGCTGGAACACGGGAGCTGCGCGAATTCTCGGCTATCAGCCCGGTGAGATTATTGGAAAGAATTTTGCAGTCTTTTATTCGCGGGAAGACGTCGAGAGAGGGGCGCCGATACAAGATCTTGATCTTGCCCAAGCGCGAGTAAGTCACGTTGAGGAAGGCTGGAGGGTCAGAAGCGATGGATCCAAGTTTTGGGCGCACACCGAGCTGACAGCGATCCACGAAAAGCAGAACCAGTTGCGTGGTTTTTTGCAGGTGACGCAGGACTTGACCGAGCGGCAGGAAGCTAGAGCTGGTTTACGCCAGAGCGAAGATCGATTCAGACGATTGGTCGAAGGAGTACAGGAATACGCAATCTTCATGCTCGATCCAAAAGGAAACGTTGCGACCTGGAATCGCGGTGCGCAGCGGATGAAAGGTTACCAGGCAGAAGAGATTATCGGCAGACATTTTTCGTGCTTCTACACGCCGGAAGCGTTGGAAGAGCGACTGCCTGAGCGAAATCTGCGCGTGGCCACCCGAAAACGCCAGTTTGAGGGAGAAGGCTGGAGAGTCCGGCGGGATGGCAGGCGGTTTTGGGCCAGCGTTTTGATCACTGCACTATTTGACGAGAACGGCGCATTGGAAGGTTTTGCCAAGGTCACGCGAGATTTGTCGGAAAAGAGGCAAATTGAGGCTCTCGCCCAGGCAGATCAGCACAAGGACGAATTTTTGGCGGTGCTAGCGCACGAGCTGAGAAACCCATTGGCTCCAATCAGCAATGCACTTTATTTGACCGACCAGCCGAACGTTGCGCCTGGTGAGCTGGCGCGAGCAATGGAAGGGGCTAGACGCCAAGCTCGTCAAATGGCGCGCCTTCTCGATGATTTGCTTGATTTGACGCGCATTGGGAGAGGTCTGTTGGACTTGAACAAAGAGCGGATCGATGTGCGATCGATCATGACAAGCTGCGTCGAATCGATTCGGCGATTGGCCGGGGAGCGGCGTCAGGAATTGACCATAGAGCTTTTGCCCGACCCGGTCTGGGTCGAAGCAGATGCGGTCCGCCTCGAGCAGGTCGTGACGAATCTTCTGACAAACGCAATAAGCTACACTGACGATGGTGGACAAATTCGGGTCGTGCTGGAGCGCGAGCGCGATGAAGTAGTTATTCGAGTAATTGATACAGGAATCGGTATCGAGCGGGACGAGCTGGCCCGCATTTTCACTCTGTTCGTGCGGGGCCGGCCGCGCCACGGCTATCCGGTGGCCGGTACGGGAATTGGCCTAGCTCTGGTAAAAAGGTTGGTTGAGGCTCACGGAGGTAAAGTATCGGCGGTAAGCGAAGGCCTCGGCAAAGGAAGCGAGTTCATCGTCCGGCTCCCAGCACCCGATTCCAAAGTAGCCGCAGGGTCGTTGCTAAAAGACAAGGCTTCAGCTTCCTCTTCCGCAATTTCTCGGCGGGTGCTGGTGGTCGACGACAATCAGGATTTGGCGGAGAGTCTGGCACTCGTGCTCAAAACAGCAGGGCATGAAGTCCGGGTAGCGAAGGCGCCTGGTGAAGTTTTCAAAATAATGCCCGCATTTTCGCCCGAGGTGGTCATTCTCGACATCGGTTTGCCAGAAATGGACGGTTACGAGCTCTGCCGGCGCATGCGCGAACAATTCGACCTGACAGGCGTAACGCTCATCGCGCTGACCGGATGGGGTCAGATGCAAGACCTGCAAATGTCGAAGAGAGCAGGTTTCCAACACCATCTAGTGAAGCCGGTTGATCCAGGTTACCTCATTAGTTTGCTAGGGAAGGGCCGATAGAGAAGCGTGCCGGCGGGCATGAGCAAGGAGGGGACGAAAAGTCCTTATGAAAATACGTCGTCTGCGCGGCCGTTAAAGGAGTCCTCGGGTGTCATTGGCGGCGAACAAAGTGGCTGAATAGGGGAGGGCGCCCACACTCGCTTAACGATTAGGAAAGGATGAAGCTGCAAGAAACTCCGAATGAAGAAGGTGAAGCGGATCACAAGCTGAACAGTATTGCTGAGCGGCACGTTAACATTGCTGCGGCACACGTTTGACAGCAGGTCTGTTTTGATCCGCCAAAGTACATGGACTGAAAGCATGAGCTTAGATGTGTCCAAAGACATCGACTTAGACACTGTCCCGGAAGCCGAACCGGAAGAGCCGGCAACGCCCGCTCCGAAAGAAGGAGAAGGCATTATTGAGGAGCCTTAGGTGCCCCGGAGCTTATGGACAATTGGACTCTAGGGCGAGTGCCCTACAGCACACAACGGGTCCGTCCCTTCTCAAAGGACAATCCATCGGCACGGCGGCCAGAGAAGGGTTGAGCGACGACGGTAGACGGCCAAGAGGCGCGCTTTTTAAGCGCGCCTACAGTGCGTGTCGGGCGTGCGAGTTGCCAGCCTCTCTACTGACCGTTCCCTTGTACCAGATCGTGTGGGTCTACGGTCAACGTTCCAAAAAGACCGTCGGCTTCATCGTTGATCCCTGCTGTAAAATAGAGCGTATTACCGGTGCCAGACTTCGATCCGGCGTCGCCGCTGGCGAATGAAAGCGCCCAAAGCCCGTCAATCCGAATCGGATTGCCTTTAGGGTCCAGCATTTTGCCTGCAAAACGGCCATTAGCTGGATTGAAAACGAGAATTTCGCCACTGCCGAATTGTCCGCTGAGCAGCCTGTGACTCAATCCACCAAAGTCGCTGGGTGCCAGCGCGATTCCCCAGGGCGAGTTAAACCAAGGGCCGTACTGTAGGAACTGCACCGGAACCCCTTTTGTGTCGAATGCCACAACGAAACCGAACCCCGCACCTGCGACGTCATCGTGCTTTGCCTGGTCTTGTTTTGCGAAAGTCACGTAAAGGTTGCCGCCCACGTTCAGGATATTGAACGGCGCAAATCCCAGGTTTCCGACGAATTCCAAAAAGGCGCCAGAAGCCGTCGGAATCGGCGTAAAATTGGTGTCAAACTTCAATATCTTCGCTTGCCGGAAATCTGCGACATACAGGAAGCGCTTACCGTCATCTACCGCGATAGCTGCACCCTTGAATACAGACTTGGTCGAGTTGCGCACTTTTGCGATAGCTGCGTTCGGATTGACCTTCGGGTTCCATCCCGAGATGGTGCCATCCTCGTTCACGAACAGGAACATGGCAGGATTTCCTTTCGTTATTTCAAAGTCCGATGTTCCATTGAAAACGGCACCTGTCGGAGTACCCGTGGGTGATTGTGCAGGATCAGAGGGAATCGTTACCTGTAGCGGTTGAACCGCTCCTGTTCCGTCGTACAGCGTCGCAAAGCCGGTACCGTTATCTGAAACCCACCAGAAACTTGTGGAACTCCGCGCTAGCCCCCATGGATTCTTGAGACGGATATCTGGAGGGTTCTTTGCCATCCCAGGCAGATCCGACACCAGATTCGTTTTTATATAGTGTTGTGCAACCAGTACAGCCGGACTGAACGCAACGATCAGAGTGAGTGTCGTGCGCCAAAAGAAACGCTGGAAAGTTTTCATGTTTTGCTCCTCCGGAAGACCCATGATTTTAGGACCCCGGAAGAACAGGAAAAATACGCACTTCTGCGTACGGCTAGTGGAACAGATTTTGCGTATTCTGTTTTGGAACACATGATAGCCCTACCTCTCCCTGGCTCGCCTGGCGAAATCTTCGGCTCGGTTGCTGTGCTCCGAGACTAGGGCGGAAGCTTTCGATTCGGTATTCGGACAACGGTGGACCGAAGACGGGCAACAGCCCCGAAAGCATTCGGGGCTGAAAGCGCTGCTACATCAACTGTTGGGGATCGACATCCACCGTCACGATAACTTCCTCCGGGAATGTTAATTTATCGAGGATCGCCCGGATCGTCTTACTGAGACGGCGGATCGCTTTCGTCCGCATCAGAATCTGGTACCGATAGTAGCCCTTTGAACGCTCGATCGGCGCTGGCACCACCGGATGCAGCGTGGTCGATGAATCCAATTGTTCGCTGATCCTGCGGTGAAGCGTTTCGCCGCTGAATTCGGCGCGCCGTTGATGCTCGGAGCGAATGTGAATCATCAAGAGATGACAAAATGGAGGGTACCCGCACCGTTCTCGAAAATCGTTTTCCTGTTCCCAGAATCCTTCAAAATTGTGATGGCGGGCAAACTGGATCGACGGACTAAATGGAGTCGCACTCTGAACATAAACTTCGCCTGCCATATCGCCGCGACCAGCGCGTCCAGCCACCTGTGTCAGTAATTGGAACGTTCTTTCACCGGCCCGGAAATCCGGCATGTGCAAAGCGACATCGGCATTGATAATTCCAACTAGTGTGACGTTGGGAAAATCCAGTCCTTTCGCTATCATCTGTGTGCCGATAAGGATATCGATCTTGCCGGTGCGGAACGCTTGCAGCGTGTGCCGGTAAGCGTCCTTTCGGGACATGGAGTCAGCGTCCATCCGCGCTACTGCGGCTTTTGGAAACAACTTCTGGACGATGCCTTCGACCTTTTGAGTTCCGTAACCGGCATACCGGATCGACGGGTCTCCGCATTTGGGACATTTCCGGGGCGCAACGGCGACATGACCACAGAGGTGACATTTCAGCCGATCTTCCTGAAGATGAAACGTCAATGCCACCGTGCAGTTTGGGCACTCGCACACATGGCCGCACTGGTTGCAAACCAGAGACGTTGAATAGCCGCGGCGATTGAGAAAAAGTATTGTTTGTTCTTTTTTCGCGAGACGATCTTCGATAGCGGTTCCCAGACCTTGAGAGATCACCGGCAATTGCTTTTGCTTCAGATATTCCTGACGCATGTCGACAACCCGAATGAGGGGAAGCTGCCGGTCGTCAATGCGAGCTGTCAATCTTACCAGGCGATATTTGCCGATCTTTGCGTTGTGATAGCTCTCCAGTGACGGTGTCGCGCTTCCCAGCACAACCGCACATTGTTCGAACTGCGCGCGAACAACTGCCAGGTCGCGAGCGTTATAGCGTGGCGCTTCTTCTTGTTTATAAGAAGTCTCGTGTTCTTCATCGACTACGATTAAACCGAGCTGATCGATCGGCGCGAACACTGCGCTTCGGGCGCCAATGGCGATCTGGGCGCGCCCGCTGCGGAGCTTGTGCCATTCGTCATGTCGTTCACCGGCCGACAGATGGCTATGAACCACGGCGATCCGGTCAACCGGGAAACGCATTTTGAACCGTTCAACGGTCTGCGGAGTCAGTGAGATTTCCGGAACCAGCACCAGAGCGCCCAGTCCACGATTCAAGCATTCCTGGATCGCCTGCAGATAAATTTCTGTTTTCCCGCTACCGGTAATTCCGTGAATCAAGATTGGTTGGCTGCTCCGCTTCTGAATTGACTCGATCACAACACCAAGCGCCGCCGTTTGTTCAGGATTCAGAATAAGCGGCCCACTGGCAATGAACTGCTCCTTCGCATACGGATCGCGATCGAGGTTCTCCAGCTGCATCCAGAGCAGTCCTCGATCGACCAGCTGTTGGATCGTTCGGTCAGTAGTCATTGCTTTTAGCTGAAGCTCTTTCCAGCGGACCGGGCCGGCCAATTCGATCACGTGGCGGAGTACGTCGGCCTGGCGCGGAGCTTTCTTGGCTAGCGTCGCGAGCTCCGTTTCATCAATTGGACGTTGCAACGAAAGAACACGTTCTCGTTTGAATCCCAGCTGAGCTTTGCGAATCACCTGGGGCAGCACCGATCTGATCGATGTTTCGATCGGGCAACAATAATACTCCGCCATCCAGCGAGCTAATTTGAGAAGACGATCATTTAGAATCGGCGTTTCGGAAACCAGTTCCAAAATCGACTTTGGATTTGGCACCGATGGCGTGTCGACGACGGCGACAACTGTTGCTAGTATTTCGCGTGAACGCAGCGGAACTTTTACTCGAGAGCCGATGTGAACGTTGTTGGTCCACGGCTCGGGAACGGCATAATCTAGCTCTTTATCTGTGGGGTCATCCGTGATGACCCGAACGTACTGCTGCATTTTTGCCGTAGTCTAATGGGTTTGGAGCAAAGTCGAAAGTGGAAGAGATGGGGCTGGTTTTTGGTGAAGCTGGCCTTCGTTATTGTGGCGTCGGGCGCGACAGCTATCTGCTACCTGATAGTGCGATCACAGGATCCGTTGTACGTCCTTCGCGAACTTAAGAATTGGGCGGACTATCGACGGTTTGACGCGCTGATTGCCAATGTTGGGAAACAATACAATGTCGACCCGCGCCTGATCAAAGCCGTCGTGTGGAGAGAGAGCCGGTTCCAAGCTGACATGGTTGGGCGTCACGGCGAACGCGGTCTCATGCAGGTCTCCGAAGTCGCCGCGCGCGATTGGGCCATCGCTAAAGGGGTTCCGAATCCGTCGCCGGAACAATTGCTTCAGCCTGAACTGAACTTGGAGGTTGGCAGCTGGTACCTGGGCAAAGCTGTACAACGTTGGAATAGCCAGGATGATCCGGTGCCCTTCGCTTTAGCCGAATATAATGCCGGCAAAAGCCGGGTAGATCGCTGGATCCGGTTGGCGGCCCAGAAATCGAATGGGCAACCCGTAACGTCGGCAAGGTTCCAGGACGCGATCGATTTTCGTTCGACCGCCCGTTACGTCCGCACGATCCTGGCCCGGTACGATTTCTACAAACGAAGAGGCCCGTTGTAGCCCCGAAAGGCTTCGGGGCTGTTATCGGTTATCGGTTTTCCGTTTTCGGTTTTCAGTTCTGGCCCCGGACCACGCATGAGCGGAGCCCCACCAACCGAAAACTGAAAACCGAAAACTGAAAACCGATAACTAACGCCGAAGGCCCTATCGCAGCGCCCATACCGTCCGAATAACCTGGCTGGCCGCATGAACATCGTGGACCCGAAAAATGTTCGCTCCCCGCCGCATGCCGGCGACGATGCAGGCGACGGTTCCGGCATCCCGATCGTTTGGATCCGGCAAGCCCAGAACCTCTCCGATTACAGTTTTGCGCGAGACTGGCAATAGTATTGGCCGTTCGAAGGAGTGCAACCGGTCCAGGTTTCGATAGATACGCAGGTTGTCGCTCTTTTGTTTGGCGAAATCGATTCCAGGGTCGAGAACAATTGCTTCCCGGGGAACTCCGGCGGCTTCCGCTTGAGCTATCTTCTCGCTGAAAAACGTTTCCAGCGTGTGAAAGATGTCGGCGTAATATTTGTCCGTATTTTTTTGTTTCGGTGAACCGACCGAGTGCATGATGACAAGCGCAGCTCCATGTTTAGCTGCGGCCACTGCAGTCTCATCGGAGGGGAGCGCGCTCATGTCGTTCAGGAAATCGGCTCCAGCGGCCAGCAAGGTTTCGGCAACCCTTGGCCGCCATGTGTTAACGGAGAGCAACGGTGGGTATACTTGCTCCTGGTCGATAGGCTGAACACCAGACAAACATTCGGAAAAGCGTTCAACAAATGGAAGGGTCCGCTCGATCTCTTCCGTTTCAGTGATCGGCAGCCGATTGGTGCGAGCGCTTTCGCCTCCGACGTCGATGATATCTGCTCCAGCCGCTAGCTGGTTTCGCGCCCGAACAATTGCTTCATCGATGTTTAACGTTCCGTCGTTGGAAAAGGAATCGTGGTTGATGTTCACAATTCCCATGATCAAGGGGCGTCGGGGAAATGTGATAATCCTGTGTCGTGCGCGCAGCTTCACAGGGCAACTTCGATTCGTTTCCGCCTTTCAAAGCGGGCGGTTGTGGTGTAGCCGGCTGCTCGCGCTAGCTCACGCGCGGACTCAAATTCATAACCCACTTCATCCGGCGCATGCGCATCGGAGTTGATCAGCATGGCGACGCCGGCCTCGTGCGCGAGCCGGATGAATTCGAGCTCCGGATAAATTTCGCCTGCCGGTTTTCGCAGGCCAGCGGTGTTGATTTCAAAGGCTACCTCGCGCTTTGCCATGGCTCTCACCGCCGGTTCGTAGTACCGCCTTAAATCGCCATTCGGTCGGTAGCCAAACTTCTTGGGAAGATCTGGATGCGCCACGAAATCGAAGAGGCCACTCTCGATGCAACGAACATACTGTTTCCAGTACAAGTCCCAGATATCGTCGACGCTGTTCGTTGAGAACCGCGAAAGATGCTTAGGATTATCGACATCCCAGCCGGGAGCGATGTAGTGAACGCTGCCGATCAAGTAATCCCAATCAGCCTTTCCGGCCAGCTCTTCAATCCACTGTTCCTTTCCCTCGATATAGTCGCATTCAAGCCCGAGCCGGACGGTGATGCCTTTCGATCGGACCCGATCCACCATCGCAATGTATCGCGGCAACTGTTCAATCGACATGCGCCAGTCATCGAACGGTTCGGGCATCGGGTTATGATCAGCAAATCCGATCTCGTCCAGACCGATTCGTTGTGCCGCGGCGACGTACTCCTCGGGCTCGCCGGTCGCGTGACGGCATAGGGGCGTGTGGATGTGGTAATCCCTCATGGTCTACCGTCAACCGTCGACCGTCGACCGTCCACCGTTTGCTGTTTTGTCGTCGCGCCCTGGGAACGGGTCTGCTGTCCGAGATCTTGAAGCCGCGCACGAGCTGGTGAGAGGCGAGAAGTGAGAGGTGAGGGGTGAGATGTGAGAAATGCAATCCCCCGGATTGACCGTGGGTCGACCGTGCAAAGCGTGCAACGGCGGAAAGGGGTACGGACGAATAGCGTAAGTTTACTCTGTCATCTGCACGTCCTAAACAAATCCTTGCATCGAAGTTCAATGTCAGCACTACAAAGAGGCGCTGCCGCAACTACAACAAAGGATTTCGGAGCGGTTCCACGGTGTTATTTCGCCCGGAGGACGCGGAGGAAAGAAAAATCTAAATCCGAAACTCTGCGTTCCTCAGCGACCTCTGCGTGAAAAATTCTCGCGGAACTGTGCGAAGTTGTATGTCAGGAGGACACAGTTTTTCAAAGCGATTCCTTCTCAGCGATCTTTTCGACCTCCTTGTTAAAATCTTAGAGGCGTGCCGCCTCAACTGCGCTTGCGACGAGAATCCCTCCAGGCTACATGCGAAAATGCGAAAATTCTTTGTGGTATTTCTTCTGTTCCCCGCGCTTTCTTCGCTTGCCGACGTGGACCTTGGAAAACCAATTACGCTCCAGGCGGATGCAAACCAGATTTCACGAAAAATCGTTCACGCTCATCTAGTGATACCGGTGAAACCAGGACCGCTGACACTATTCTATCCCAAATGGATTCCCGGCGAGCATGCGCCAACCGGACCAATTCAGGGTCTGGTTGATTTGCAGCTTTCTGCGAACGGCCAACGCGTTCCCTGGCGGAGAGACCTGGTAGACCTTTACACGATTCGCTGCGAGGTCCCAGCAGGCACGGCGAATCTGGATATCGATCTGAACTACTTGATTCCAGTTGACGTGGAAGGCTACTCAAGTGCGGCGGCGGCATCCGCCATGCTTGGGATCCTCAATTGGAATCAGGTTATCCTTTATCCTTCGGGCACCGAACCGGACCACTTGACTTATCAAGCGAGTTTGAAGGTCCCCCAGGGATGGCGTTTCGGTACGGCACTGCCAATTGCCAGTAAGGGAGATACCGTTCAATTCAAGCCGGTCTCATTGACTACTCTGGTGGATTCGCCGGTTGTGATGGGACTCTATTACCGGAATATCCCGTTAACCGAAGAATCGGACGGCCCGAGCAGCGAAATGGACATCGTAGCCGACTCGGCGGCCGGACTGGAATTGCCCGACAAAAAAATCGCTCAGTACCGGCAACTCATTACGCAGGCAAAACAGCTCTTCGGCGCAACCCATTACCAGCATTACCACTTTCTCTGCACGTTGAGCGACTCGACGTTTCATGATGGGATCGAACATCACGAATCGAGTCTGGACACAATGCCGGAGAATGGGTTTACCGACAAAGACGAGCTGGCAACGGCACAAGACTTGTTGCCCCATGAATATGTCCATTCCTGGAACGGCAAATATCGGCGTCCGGCAGATCTGGCGACGCCCGATTTTCAGCAGCCGATGAAAGATGATCTCCTCTGGGTTTACGAAGGGCTCACCGAATATCTGGGCAGCTTTGTCCTGACTGCGCGGTCAGGGTTGCGCGACAAGGAAATGAGCCGGGATTACCTTGCCGGAATCGCCGCCCAGTTGGATCAGGAGAGCGGCCGTACCTGGCGGCCTCTGCAGGACACGGCGGACAACGCCTCGTTCCTTTATGATTCGCCCAAACAATGGCGTGACCGCCGGCGTTACGTTGATTTCTATCCCGAAGGCGTCCTCCTTTGGCTGGAGGCCGATGCCCTTATCCGGGAAAAGACCAATGGTGCAAACTCACTCGACAATTTTTGTCACGCTTTCCACGGAGGCGAGAACAGCGGTCCGATGTTGAAAACCTACGTCGTAGACGACGTGATCAACACTTTGAACGACGTTGTGCCTAACGACTGGCACAACTTCTGGACCGAGCGGCTCAACTCGGTTTCTCCCCGGGCGCCGATGAAAGGGATCGAATCGACCGGCTGGCGAGTTGTCTACAACGATCAACCAAATCGTGTTCTGGAGACCATGGCTAAATCGGAGAAGGTCACCGATGAGTGGTTTTCGTTAGGACTCCTGATCGGGGACGACTCCTCGATCGTCGATGTCCGGGGAAATTCTGCGGCAGACGCGGCCAAACTTGCGCCCGGCATGAAAATCATCGCCGTGAATTCCCGTTCTTATTCTGCGGACCGATTGAAAGAAGCAATCGGCGAAGCAGCGAAAGGATCAAAGCCGCCGGTCGAATTGTTAGTTAACAACGCGGACTATTTTCAGACGTTCAAACTCGACTACCACGACGGCCCGCGCTACCCGCACCTGGAACGCGATCCATCGCGCCCTGATCTGTTGTCAGAGATCCTGAAGCCGAGAACGAACTAGCTGGAGTTGCTCCTAAGGCGCTACGCCAATTTTAAGGCAGGCACCCGACTACTTAACGTAACAGGCAGCGCGGCTTACCCCTTTTTGGGCATTCCCTCCGAGAACGAAACACGTTAGGACAGCTTTGGTATATTGGTTAGTGGCTTACGAGAGCGCCGACATCCACTATGTCGATGTGCTGGGGATTTCTTTGCTGTTTCTTGTACTTGCAATAATCGATAGTCTTACCGATTCGAAAATCTACTTCCTTGGCTGGAAGCTTAGTTACCGAGCGCGGATAAAGCGATTCCAGCACTCGATGAAGTGATCCGTAGGCTCGATGTGAAAGTCCGTGGCAACTGGAAATGGCAGAACGTGCGCGTTCCTTGAAAAGAAAGCTGCTGACAAGTCCCGACGACGCTCAAAGCCAGCTTGAAGCTTGGGAAAACGAGTCGGCGAAGAATCTCGGCCTGGAAAAGTTCCGATGATCCGATCCGAGCCTGGAGCGAGAGGAGCCAGTCAGGATGGATCCTACCGTCATTACGAGCGCAATGATCACCGGGACCAGCAGGTTTAAGGCATACCGGTCCATATAATACACGCAAATCATGTTTGCGACCCACATCGCAAGGCCTAGCAACAGGGTTATAACAATCACGATAAAGTCGGAGAGCGCCATCTGCCCCAAAGCAAAACCGATGATCGCTACGAAAGAAACCACCGTGTAAGAAAGCCAGAGCGGCATCGCTTGCCAGAGGCCCAGATATGGATCCAAGATCGCTGTCGCGTATACCTGATTCGCATCGTCTGCTCTTAATCTGGTGTATCCCTTCAGATATTTCCAAAGATCAGGGCGACGGACCATGTCTTCTGCAGTCCAAAGATGGGAATAGAAGGGCGAAAGTGCGACTTTCTGTTGGTTCGTTGACAGCCCGGTCCACACATCGTTGCCGATCACGGCCAGAAGGGTGGGATGAAACGTTCCCAGATAAGCAAGTGATTCGACAAGAATCAATCTGTCGCTCTTCTCTAGCGCCTCGGCATTAGGCACCCCGCTTTCGCGAAGTGCTGACGTGAGCTCTTCTCCTGTTCCTTTTGGACCCAGCCCTATTGATGCCTGAAGCTCAATCGCTTCGCGCACAAAAGGATCATTCTGCCTGCTGGCCAATTGCTGCGCTAGGCTAGTCCTCTGTTCCGGTGAAAGCTCTTTCAGAAATGAAGACACTCGATCGCTAAGAGTCCGGCCTATAGTGGGACGATATTTCTGTCCGATAGATGCCATCAGTGCTCGCGGGATAATCAGGTTTAGCGCCACGATGAATACTCCGATAGAACACGCAATAATGACCGAACGCCAATTGTGTCTCCTTGCCGATTTTAGCGGATGATTGATTAGAGCTAGCAGTACCATGATCGTGGGTAACCAGATAATCAGGAGCACATTCAAATGCCGGCTTCCAATTGCAAAGAATAGACCGGCGGCGTAAATGATCCACGCCGGTACCAGAGGTTGTTTAACAAGGCTTATTCCAGCGGCGAAAACTGTAATGAGTGCAATTGTGCTCCAAGATTCCGAACCGCAGGTCTGCGCCTGCGCGTACAGGCCGCCCATTGATGCAAAGATTGAAGCGCACAGGATGGATCTTGTTCTGCTGGAGCCAGCGATCGTTGTAACCACGTAGGCCAGAGACACAATCAGACCAACGTGCTGCAACACAACCAAGAGGTAGAGCCCCAAGTCGGTGGGCGTCTGCTGGGAGAGTAAGTTGTGATGAAAACTGTGCCCGCTAATCGCCGAAGCTAAATTGAAAGGGATCCGCGAAAGAAAGCAGTAGATCGGGGGATATTGAAGAATATTTACCGCGTCGGCCCGGGCAGCCAGTTGCCAGAAAGCGTCGATGTCCTTCCACAGCGGTGGATACCGGTAGATTAAATAAAGCGAGGGAACCACCAAAATGGCTATCCACCATCGCTGCCCGAAGTACTCGAGGAGAGTTCGTTGCAGACTTGAGGTGTTGCCGGCTTCTTGGGTTGAGAAAGAGGTTTGAGAGCAGCGCAAAATGATTAACTCCTTGGAGAGGCCACGATTCTAAGCAAAGGCAAGTCGCCGCCAAATATTTTTTGCTAAGTACTTTAGCGGAACCAGCTTGGATCTTATCCGGATAAACGCCAGCTTTTTTGGTCCGGCGAAGTATCTAGACGTGGCGATAGCGTTCGGATTTCGGGTCAAACCGATCCACGGTTAGTGGCCGCGTGGGAATAGAAAAATGAAGCGCTTTGGGCACTGGTTTGACGGTGAGATTCACCAGGCGCCATTCTGAGACCGTAAGGCGACTTGTCAATTGCGGCGGCCGACGCGGGAGTTTGCGCAAGACGTTGAATATATTCTTCCCGGTTGTTTTGGTCGGAAGTACTGTTTTTGTGGTGATAAGAACCGAAGCTTATGGCGAGAGATCCTGGTTTAGAGGAGGTGCTTAATGAAGAGCTGGGTTCGGTTCCAGGAATAACAGCAAAGGCGATGTTCGGAGGATGGGCATGGCTTCTGAATGACAATCTTCTCTGCGGTGCACGCCCGGACGGCATGCTGCTAAGGGTCGGAAAAGCAAATGAAGTCTGGGCGCTGAAATTAGCCGGAGTTGTCCCGATGATATCTCGCGGCCGGCGAATGAGCGGCTGGGTGAGAGCTGCTCTGGAAGCTTACGGTGACGACGCGGTCCGCCGGAAATTGTTAGATGCGGCGTTGAAGTTCACCGGATCGCTTCCGCGAAAGTGAGTGCCTATCTCCTGCCTCCCCACAAATAAAGATGAGCTAAAATCGGGACCAGCGGTCCTATCAGCGCCAGCAGCACGATCATCCACGCGATGGGACGCGCGAAGTTTAGGCTGTATCCGAGGCCGAACCGTTTCTCAACTAACACGGCAGGGTCATCTCGGTTGAAGTACAGGATGCCCAGCTTCCAGTAGCGATCTGGAGTACGATCTCCTATCGGTACGGTAGAACTGGTTAATCGTGACCCATCCGCGGTCGCCATCCGGCTGCCGCCCTGTCCGAGGCGTGCAAGCGCAATTATTGCCCGCCAGAGCAAAAATAAAAACCAACGGAAGCAGAACAACAGCTGTTAAATGGTCACGATGTGGGACTAGCACGATCCAAGAGGCTTCTAAGGTGATATAGTACTCAGTCACCACGAGTATGGCTGAAACCGTCCTCCGGAACTTCAATTCACACGCGCGCTCAGAACCGGCGGCATGAATCGGCCGCGTCCAGTGCAGCAGACCGTAAAGAATGACGGTGAGTGCCGCCAAAATTCCGGCGGTACTAACGAAATAGATGCTTAAACTGTGAAAAGGCAAAATGGTTGACTGCTCTCCGCCCCCGTGGCTGGCAATAGGCGCGGGTGCATTCGTCGGGTGAATCCACAGAAAACCGGCGCAGGCGGCAAGCAAAATGACACGACGAGCGCCACCGCGGAAACAAGTATCAGCTCGATCCGGTAACGGTGGAGAATCGACTTACCTTTGGGTTCATCCCGAAACCCGGGAGCCACCGTTACGGCAAAGTAAAGATCGTGTCGGGTCAGGCGAGGCATGAACCAAAGAATGAAGCCGTAGAGAATAGCGATGCCGCCGATGGTGATGGCGATAATGAGGTGGGTCGTTGTCATATCTTCTCTTGGAGTTTTCTGGCGGTTTCGATCATTTCTCTGGCCAACGAACTCGGTGCGAGCCCCTCTGCAAGCCCCTTGGCAACAAGCTCTCGTAATGGACTGGTAAACCGCTCCATTGTATCAGGTCCGGCTTGGGGCCGATCGCGTTCACGGACGATTGCACCGCGATGTCGCTTCAACTCTAGCCAGCCTTCGTTGGCCAACTGACGATAAGCTTCGGCGACCGTGTTGTGGTGAACGCCGAGGTTGATCGCCAGGGTTCGGACCGTCGGTAGCTTGGCGCCAGGACTGAATTTCCCGGACACCAGCTCGGTCCGAAGACCGTTCGCGATCTGTTCATAGATCGGAAGACGCGACGCTAAATCGATCCGCAGCATAGAAAGCGATCACCTTGCGGCCAATTTGTACATCATCAATGTACAAATGTCAAACGCCGGCTCTGCTGTTAGATCAGGTAGACGATTGAAAGAATGGCAAGAGCCCTGCGAATCGATATCGCTGACGCCGTAGAATCCACTAACCTGAGGTGTCCTCGAAATTGCGGACAGATCAACCCTAAGAATCGAGGACGAGGACGAGAACGAGGAGGATTAGCGCGCTATCGTGAGACCTCTGCGTGAGAGCTTTTGCCGTTTCTCAGCATGATCCCATCGAGGATGATCTTGGTCATTGCGAGATAATCTTGGGCGAGGTCGACTAATGATTTGTCCGCGTAGTCGCGTACCATTAGACCTTCGAGCAGGCTGGTCAGAGAAACGGCTACTGCGCGTTTGTTGATATCGCCCCTGAATTCGTTGGCTCTGATTCCGCGTTCGAGAATCTCTTCGAGATACTCGTTGTGACTCCGGTAATTGTTGGCCAGGATCCGTTTTACTGTTTCTTTCAATCTGGGAGAAGAACTCAGTGCAAGAAACTGAAACCAGAGCCCGAACATTTTCCGATGCCGAAAAGCGTCTGCTAACAAATCGCCGCAAACCTGGTCGAGCAATTTTCGCGGACTCAAATCGCCTGCTTCAGCGATGAGCTTTTTCTGCAGCTCCAGTGTTTGCAGGGCGTAATGCTCGTACATGACAACCATCAACTCTTCTTTGCTCTTGAAATAAAGGTAGCTGGTGCCTTTGCCGAGGTTCGCCTCCTTTGCCACATCGTCCATCGTGCAGAGGTTGAGGCCTTTTTTGATGAAGGCCGACATCGCGGCTTTCATCAGGCGAATCTTCATTCCGTGTTCGTCCCTTTTCCGAGGCATAGGGGAGAATGTTGAGTGCGAGTGTAAGTGTGAGTGCTAGTTGGCGGTGACAGAGGAGAGGAATCGTACTCGCCCTCGTCCTCGTGCTCGACATGTTTTTCCAGGCGAGAGAATCATCGGGAGTCGAGTGTCCCCGGCCGGTCCTCGTCGCGGGGCCGCAATCGAGAACGAGGACAAGTTAGCGGATGAAACCGCTGATGGCATTGTTGGCATTGACGGCGCTGTTGGCATTCCAATTTCCTATTTGACATGGCTGACCAGTCGGTCATTAATAGCTCAAATCGGCCTATGGTACCACTCAGTCAAATGTTTACGGTTGCCACTTACGTCATGGGGCAAAAACTCCGTGGTCGGAAGCGGTATCCATTGGTTCTGATGCTTGAACCGCTCTTTCGTTGCAACCTGGCATGCGCAGGTTGCGGCAAGATCCAGTATCCGGAGCATATCCTGAGCCGGCGATTGACTCCGGAGCAGTGCTGGGCTGCCGCCGAAGAGTGTGGTGCACCGATGGTTTCGATTCCGGGCGGGGAACCGCTGATCCATCCTGAGATCGGCGAGATCGTGGCTGGGTTGGTTGAACGGAAGAAATATATTTATCTCTGCACGAACGCGCTTCTGTTGAAGCGCAAACTGGATCTGTTCAAGCCCTCGCAGTATTTGACCTTTTCGGTTCACCTCGACGGTCTGCAAGAGGAACATGACGAAGCGGTATGCCGCGACGGTACGTACAAAACGGCAGTCGAGGGGATTAAAGAAGCGCTTAAACGCGGGTTTCGTGTGACCACCAACACGACGTTGTTTGAAGGCGCGAATCCGGAACGAGTCCGAGAATTTTTCAATGAAGCAATGGCGCTGGGTGTTGAGGGGATGATGTTGTCTCCTGGATACAGCTACCAAAAAGCACCCGATCAAGAGCATTTTCTGGCGAAAAAGCGTAGTACCGAGCTGTTCAAACAGATCCTGGGCAATGCTGACAAAAGCTGGCGATTCAACTTGTCTCCGTTGTTTCTAAAGTTTCTCCAGGGCGAAATCGACTACGATTGCACCCCTTGGGGTATGCCGACCTACAATATCTTCGGGTGGCAAAAACCGTGTTACCTGCTCCAGGATGGCTACGCCAAGAGTTTTGCGGAGCTGATGGAGCTCACTGCATGGGAAAAGTACGGTCCGAAGAGTGGTAACTCGAAGTGCAGCAACTGTATGGTGCATTCAGGGTACGAGGCGACCGCAGTGGACGACACTTTTGGCTCGTTGGAAGGATTTTTCCGGACTGTTCGCGCAACCCTGGCACCTAACCGCCCTCTGTAATGCCTACGTTTGAAAAAACCGAACCGGCGGCACCGCAGGAAGAAACGCTTCAAGGCCGCGAGTTTGTTCTGTCAACTGATGAAGAACGGAACGCTGCGTTTGAACAAGCATTCGATTACCGCGGTGATGTGACCCTGGAACTGCGTTCCGGGGAAAGAATCGAAGGTTACCTGTTCAATCGTGAACCCACAGGGAATCCACCGTCCGTTTCACTTCTCCTAAAAGGCTCGGATCAGCCGCGACTGGTCGCCTACAACGAGATCGCGAAACTAGTGTTCAGCGGCAAAGACGCTGCCGATGGCAAATCGTATGAGGCTTGGAAAGCTAAAAAGAAAGCTGAACGCGACGCCGAGGCCAAGCGGATCGAGGAGAAAATGAAAGCTGACGGCTACCTTTAGCCCCGAAAGCTTTCGGGGCAGTTATCGGTTAACGGTTTTCGGTTAGATCATTCCGCGCCCTGCGTGCTGGGAAACCCAAGACCGAACTCAGGCACTCGAGCCGATTCGGTTCTCGGGAAGCTCTCGGATAGCAACGGTGTTGCTTCCAGCTAGGGTCTTGTGCCGCTGAGGGGCTACCGAACAGAAAACTGAAAACCGAAAACCGATAACCGAAAACCAAGCGCGCTAAAGGCGCGCTAATCCCCGCCCCAGCGGCGTTTAAGCATTTCTTTGGCTGCGTCACGCCGGATTTCGAGTTCGTCTTGGAGCTGTTCGATCTGCTTGATCTGGGCGCGTAACTGTTCCTTGGCCCAGCCTTCCGCGCGATCTTTACGATCTTCCAGAGCGTCTTTCTCGCGGTCGAGCGCCTGCTTTTTGGCCTCCCATTCCCGGTCGAACGCGTCGAATGCTGCTTCGCGAGAGCGCTTAAAAGCGCCATCATCACTAAAGGCGTTGCGCGAGGCGAATCCGGTCTGAGCGAAAGCTCGCTGCAGGAATCCGGGCTGATTGAATGCGACGGTACGGACCGGAGAAGAAGCGAATTGATTTCGCGGCGATGCCCAGTAGGCGCGCCCGAGCTGTGGATGTCCGTAAACATGCACCGGTGTGCCGATCGCGACTGCCTGGAAGAATGCAGTTGCATACTGTTGCGGCATGCGAACGCATCCATGTGAATCCGGGTGGCCCGGAAGGTACCCGGAATGCATCCCTATCGCAGGCTGAAACTGCATGTAATAACGCATCGGCGCGTTCACAAATTCGAGTCCCGGAGGAACGGCCATATCTTTGTCGGCATCGGGAATGACAATCTGCTTCGTCATCGGGTTCCCGATAAAACCGTAAAAGCTCGATGAATGGTTGATGTCTTTATCGGTGATTTTGAACGTTCCAGTCGGCGTTTCGTGTCCCGGGCGCCCGGAGCAAACCGGGGATTGCAGTACGACTCGGCCCCGATCGATGAGGTAGGCGGTCTGATTGGTGAGATCGATCTCAATTCGCTGTTGGGCCAACGCACTGGAAAGGAACAACAACGGCAACAAACAAATGTACGCGGCTTTCATCCTACGCTTTTACCCCGGCGGCCTACCCATAACGCATTTTCTATGGTTGGTCGAGGAATTAACGCTGTCAGCCGCCTTCGCTAAGGCTGCGGAGGACAGGCCGCCGGCATCGCCGCAACGACGGGAGTGAACACCGGATTGGGACGCCTGGAACGGCCCTGCGGGCGATGAAAATGCCCTTATTTGATCTTGTCTGGCTAAATTTTGGACCAGGTGCGCCGAATTCAGATGGGGGGAGACACGTCGAAACGAGTGTGAATCTGAGTGTGAGTGCGAGTGCGAGTCAGAATGGAGGTTCGAGTGCGGGTAAGCTTGGCCGTATCGTTTTTCTGACACGCAGTGAATTTGCGTCTTTTTATACTCGCACTAGCACCCACACTCACGCCCCGTTAGCGTCTTGCGCTTCTGGAGGCATGATGTAAGAGTTGCGCTCCAGGGCTCGTTGGCAAAACGATATGGAACTTCAAAAGCGTGTAATCAGTGAGGACTCGGCTGCTTTAGCCGCAGATGACCAGGATCAGGAGCTATTGGATGCAGCGATTCAAGCGCTGGAACGCGTATACGCTCCCGAACGGCACACCGTTGGCTGTGCACTGCGCACAGTGAGCGGAAAGATCTATGTCGGAGTAAATATCAAAGCTTGCGGCTATGGTCCATGCGCCGAAACGATCGCAATCGGCAATGCCTTTACGGTTGGCGATCATCAATTGAGCGCAATCGTTGCCGTGAAACGCTCGGACGACGGAAAGGGCTACAAGATCGTTTCTCCGTGCGGTAACTGCCGGCAGTTGATTGTCGACTACGCGCCTGATACCGCAATTATCTATGCAGATGGAACTGAGGTTCGCAAAGCGCGAGCCGTAACATTGCTTCCAGGGCATTTCCAGACCCGGTTAACCGAGCGGGCTCTGCTCCACCTGAACGGAAATGGAAAGAGCAATGGCCATGCAGTGCGGAAGCCAGGAGAGCGGAAATCGTAGGAGGCAGCAGACAGAATACAGGAGACAGGAGGTTGCGGAACGCCCGCCCTCCAATTCTGACTTCTTTCGGACGCCGTTGGCATTGATGGGATTGTAAGAATCGTGCAGACTGGCGAGGATGCAGTGTAAAACGATAGCAGCCTGCCTGCTCGTCTCGCTTTTTTTCTTAAGTGGCTGCGCTTTACACCGGCGCCAGACCCAATCTACCGCGCCGGGGTATCCGCCGGTCTCGCAAAGTTCTGTTCAATTCTTCATGCGAAGGCCGCAGGGACAGTTCATCAAAATTGGAACAATTGCTGTTCAGCAAGACGCTGCTATGCCGATTGAGCCGGTGTTGAAGAGCGTACGGGCAAGCGCTGCGGAAAGCGGGGCAAATATTGTGGTACAGCTCGGTGATCAGTCTCGCTTCGCGATTAATGGCAAATTTCAACCTATCAATCTGCGGCTGATCAGCTTTCTGCTGTTGCGGCGTTATTGATGGGCGCTGTAGGGCGGCAGAGGCCTGCCGCCCCTACAGCGCCGCCTCAAGCGGCTCCACAATTTCTTTCTGGTGGTCGCAACGGAAATCGAATAAATGTGATCGTTCACGGCTACGCCGATCAATTGTCGTGCTAGATCGGCTGAGCTATCATTGTTGAATTAAAAGAACCCGTCGAATAAACCCCAGAATAAGATGAAAAAACAGTTCCTCCACGGCGGCCTGACGCTCGTCCTGGCTGCTGGAATTATTGGTACGGCTTGCGCACAAGAGTTGCCAAAACTAAAAGAAAAGAAGAGTTACAAGGTCGGCTTTTCACAAACCGAATCAAATAACCCCTGGCGTCTGGCCGAGACTGAAAGTGTCAAATCAGAGGCAGCAAAACGAGGCTACCAATTCGTTTACACCGATGCAGCGGGCTCAGCCGCTAAACAGGTAGCCGACGTAAACAGTATGATTGCCCAAGGTGTCGATATCATCTTTCTCGCTCCCCGCGAAGAAAAACCGTTGGTCCCTGCGGTGATGGCGGCCAAGAAAGCCGGGATTACCGTCATCTGTCTTGATCGGCGCGTCGACGAAACAGTAGCCAAACCTGGTCGTGATTATTTGACCTTTATTGGCTCCGACTTCATTGACGAAGGAAAGCGTGCCGCCGAGTGGCTGGCGAAAAAAACAAACGGCAAGGCGACGATCATTGAGCTGCAAGGGACAACTGGGTCTTCGCCGGCACACGATCGCCAAGCCGGTTTCATGGAGGCTTTGAAGAAGTATCCCGACATGAAGGTGGTAGCTTCGCAAAGCGGCGATTTTGCCCGGGACAAAGGACGCCAGGTTGCGGAGACGTTGTTACAAGCGCATCCAGACGTTACAGCGATCTACGCGCATAACGATGAAATGGCTTTAGGCGCGATTGCCGCGCTGGAAGCGGCCGGTAAAAAGCCAGGCAAAGATGTTATCGTTGTCAGCATTGACGGCGAAAAAGATGGTTTGCAAGCGATCGTGGATGGAAAGCTGAATTGCACAGTTGAGTGCAATCCGCGCCTCGGGCCGAAAGGATTTGATGCAATGGAGGCTCACGCGAAAGGCAAGAAGATCGACAAATGGATCAAGAGCGACGACCGGCTCTTCGATGATAGCAACGCGAAAGACCACGTCGCCGAGGCATATTAGCGACTGGTAGTGTGAGTGTTAGTGTTAATGCGAGAGCGGGGAGTTTTCGTCTCCCCGCTCCGTTATTCGTGATCCCTGATCCGCAAATCGTCAGCTGTAGCGTCAGATTTACGCTAGGGTATGTTTCGGGCTTTTGGGATTACGGATTGCGGACTACGGTTTAGGGCTTAGCGAATCGATGACGCCGATGGCCCCCACTAGCACTAGCGCCAACACTAGCACTCTCCCCGCGCCTCTCCTCCGGATGCACGGCATCGACAAAAGCTTTAATAGCATCCCGGCCCTAATTGGCGCCTCTCTCGAGGTTGAGGCCGGGGAAGTACATGCCTTGATCGGTCAAAACGGAGCGGGCAAATCCACCCTGATCAAAATTCTGACCGGTTACTATTCCAAAGACGCTGGAGAAATAGTGTTCAACGGCGCTCCGTTCTATGCGAGCTCGCCCAAGGCTGCGCAGGAAGGCGGCATCAGCACGATCTATCAAGAGATCAATCTCATCCCGTACCGGTCGGTGGCTGAGAACATATTTCTGAGCCGCGAACGGCGACGATTTGGGTTTCTCGATTGGGCGCGGATGCATCGCGAAGCGGAAGAGTTGTTAAGCCACTTCCGAATCAAGGTGGATGTACGGCAATCACTGTCCCAATGCAGCACGGCGATCCAGCAGATGGTGGCAATCGCGAGAGCGGCTAGTTTCGATTCGAAGCTGGTGATTATGGATGAACCGACATCGTCGTTGGATGATCACGAGGTCGCCGTGCTTTTTCAGGTAATCCGCCAACTTAAGGCGTCGGGTGTCTCTGTAATTTTCGTGAGTCACAAACTCGATGAGCTCTACGCTGTTTGTGATCGCGTCACCGTGATGCGTGATGGAAGAACGGTTGTGACTGGATCGCTGACTAGCTTGTCAAAGTTGTCTCTGGTGACAACAATGATTGGGCGGGAACTGGAATCAGCCACCAGTCATCAAACAGCTTTTGCTGAAGTGGGGAGCGCGAAAAACCGCATCGCGGATAATTCGCTACTCTCTGTTCGGAATCTGTCGCTTGGACGACGGGTCAGTGACGCGAACCTCGAAGTGCGTGCGGGTGAAATTGTCGGTCTGGCCGGATTGCTCGGTTCTGGACGAAGTGAAATAGCCCGAGCGGTTTTTGGTGCCGATCGGCTAGATAAAGGCGCAATGGAGTTTAACGGGGCCTCATTCACTCCAAAAGCGCCAGCTAGCGCGATCGGCGCTGGAATTGGCTATTGTTCTGAGGATCGAAAATTTGACGGGATCGTTCCGGACCTGTCTGTGCGCGAGAACTTGACTCTTGCGTTGCTGCCCCTTTTAGCAAGAACCGGCATAGTAGATGAGAACGAACAGGCGAAAGTTGTAGAAAAGTTCGTCCAGCGGCTCGGCATCAAATGCGCGAGCGTCGATCAGCCGATCCGTGAATTGTCGGGAGGCAACCAGCAGAAGGTCTTGTTGGCGCGCTGGCTCTGTCTGAATCCACGACTGTTGATTCTGGATGAACCGACTCGCGGGATTGACGTCGGCGCAAAGGCCGAGATTCAAAGTCTTATCGCCCAGCTTGCGATAGATGGTCTCGGCGTCCTGATGATCTCCTCAGAAATGGAGGAAGTCGTAGAGGGGTCAGATCGAGTTTTTGTCCTGCGTGAGGGCCGCACGGTCGCGGAATTCTCGGGCGACCAGATTGATGAAGAATCGATCGTGGCTGTCATGGCCGATGGCACGGCGGCACTTCAGGCGCGGGTGCCTGCTGCGCCGGCTTCTACAAACGGATCTCTTCCGGAGAGCGACGCTTCCGGCTTGGCTAAAGACAACGGCCAGATCCAATCACTTTCGCCGCCGGATCAAGCAACCGCAGCGGTGATCCCGCCATTGCGGGAGCCTTTAGATCAAGCAGCGGTGGTGACGGAGCACCGCCCTCCGGTTAGAACCCCTGGGGTTTCGGCGGCAGGGCCTGCCGCCCTACATCGATTCAGGAGGCTGCTAGCCAAGAACGGGACTCTGGTTGCCTTGTTGCTGTTGATCGTTTTTAACCTTATCTGGACGCCGCATTTTCTGAGCTGGCAGACTCTGAACGTTAACCTGACTCAGGTTTGCAACATTGTGATCGTCGGCGTTGGGATGACGCTTGTGATCGGTACGGGTGGCATTGATCTATCTGTCGGCTCGTTGATGGCGATCGCGGGCGCGCTGGCGCCGCTGATTTTCTTGAATAAATCGATCCCACCCGGCTGGGGCGTGCCGCTAGCATTTGTCTTGCCGGTTCTTGTCTCGGGGCTCTTTGGATCTTTTAACGGATGGCTTGTGACCCGGTTCCGGATTCAGCCGATCGTGGCAACGCTCATCCTTTTTATTGCCGGCCGTGGGATTGCTCAGGTGGTAACGAATGGAAATCTCCAGCCGTTCAGTATGCCGGCTTTTCAGGTGATTGGACTGGCGCGTCCCTTCGGAATTCCTCTGCAGGCGATACTGATGCTGTTGATTGTTGCGGTGGCCGTCTGGACTCTTCGATTCACAGTATTCGGTCGGCAACTGGTGGCGGTGGGCGGGAACGAAGAAGCGGCCCGGCTCTCCGGAGTCCCGGTCAGTCGCGTAAAGTTAGCAGTCTATCTGATCAGCGGCCTCTGTTCCGGGCTGGCCGGTCTGATTGTAATCGCGATCAATTCATCCTCCGATGCGAACCTTGTCGGCCTGGGCATGGAGCTCGACGCGATCGCGGCAGTGGCGGTCGGTGGGACACCGCTGACCGGGGGGCGCGCCTCGGTGGTAGGTACATTGATCGGCGCACTAATTATCCAGCTGGTTCGCTACACGCTCCTGGCAAACGGAGTTCCCGACGCCGCAGCCCTGGTAGTGAAAGCCGCAATCATCATCGGCGCCGTGTTCATTCAACAGAAAGGAGCCGCCCGCTAACAACATTGGTCCCATTGGTCGTATACGTCCCATAAGTCCTATCCGCCCCATCCTCCCATCTCCCATGAGCAAAGCGCAAAAAGATCCGACCAGGATCGTTCGATTGATCAGCCAAAACAGTGTGCTGATCGCGCTCGTTCTGCTGATTGTGTTCGGTAATTTACGCTACGAAAACTTTCTTGGGACTTACAATGTTCTCACATTCCTGCGCTACAACTCAATGTTTGCGCTGGTATCACTCGGGATGTGCTTTGTGATCATGAGTGGTGGCATCGATCTCTCAGTGGGCACGACCGCAGCCTTGGGAAGCGTCGTTTCGGCGCTTCTTAGTCCGTTCGGTGTGTGGGCTGGGCTAGCCGGCGGTGTTGGTGCGGGGGCCGTTATGGGATTCCTGAACGGAACTATCATTACTCGGCTGAGAATTCCGCCCTTCATTTCGTCTCTTGCAATCATGCTGGCGGCGCAAGGTACTGCCTTGTTGTTATCGCATAATCAGTCGGTCGCTGTTTCGTACGACACCGATTTTACTGTTATCGGTCAGGGCGATTTTCTCGGCTTCCCGATTCCGGCTTGGATTGCAGCCGTTGCCTATCTCATTGGTGCGATCTGCCTGAACTTGACCGCTTCTGGTAGATACGTTCTGGCGATCGGGGGAAACGAAGAGGCTGCGCGGCTGATGGGCCTGGGAGTAGATCGGAGCAAGTTCTTTCTTTATCTCATCAGCGGTGCGTTGTCTGGTTTGGCTGGAGTCATTCTTGCGGCCCAGTTCGGAGCGGGACAACCAGTCGAAGGGGTCGGCTGGGAATTGTTTGCCATTGCATCGGTCGTAGTCGGAGGAACACTCCTGACTGGCGGTCAAGGCTCGGTTCTCACGACGCTTGCCGGTGTTCTGCTGCTCGGCCTGATCTTCAATATCCTGAATTTCGAGAACGGGCTTGGCTGGATCAGTCTCTCAGCCTACTGGCAATCGGTTATTCGAGGCGTTTTCCTGATGATAGTCGTGATTTTTCAGTCCCGACTAATGGTGAGAAAGAGAGCGTCTTTCTAGCACAACTCTGTTCAGGTCGCTTCTGGGAAGTTGGGACCCGGAACGTGAAACGCGAAACGCCATTGAAGGGTTGCTATTTGGGCAGCGACCGGGCTTCATGCTGGTGGTCTTACACGATTACGCGAAAGCGGCTCCAAATCGTGGCTCCACGAGGATGATCTCGCAGCACTAAAGCGAAACCTTTTTGTGCGGGGCAGCTTCGTCAAGAGCTGGGGCTGCCAGACCGGCGAGAGCATGAGTGAAAAATTCTGGTATGCGACAGGCACCAGAATGATCGGAGCAATCGGGCGAACGGATTATGCGAATCGCGACGATGCAGTCAACGGCATCGTGCCGATTCTCAGTTCACCCGGCGGTAGATGGGTTGAATAAACGCCGTGATCGCCGAGAACGCCGTCAGCGCCGAACGCCGAACGCCAAACGCTACTGCTTAGCCACGTCCAAGAGCTTCTGCGCGCACTTGGTGATGAAGTCCTGAAACTTCGGTTTCTCGTCGTCTTTGAGTTTTCCGGTGAGCTCACCAGCTTGGGTCTGCAATTCCATGGATTTCTGCTGCAGTGCCTGCAGCTTGGAATTATCACCGGCTTTCATCGCTTTGTATGCCGCTGTGTAATCATCGATAAACTGGGCATACGACTTTACAAATGTATTTACATCCGGCTCGGCGAATGTAGGAAGGTCGTCAGCGAAAATCTGGGACGCAAATCCCAGCGTTAAGATGAGGATAGCGGCAAATTTCTTCACGGTAGTTCGACATTATCGACATTTTGGGGCCTACCACCTGCTGATGGAAAACTGCATGGAATGGACGACTTCGGCGAGCCAACGCATGAGCAGCAGGAACAATGTGAGCAGTACGGCGGCTGCCCCTAGGCCAAGGGCGGATACGCCTACCGTGTTGTAATCTTTGCTTTGAGGCGGTCTACTTCCTTCTTGGGCCATTTGATTCTTGGATTTGCGTTTAAGCGGTCCACCTTACATCGGGGTTTCCGGCTTAGCAATCTTGCAAATTTCAACAATTCAGAAGAGCCTGCTAAGTAGCCATGCACCTCGGCTCACTCAAACCAGATTCCGCGGACGCTGCGTCTAACCTCGCTTCCTGGATTCTTGCGGGGCTTGCACTCTTTTTGGTGCTTTATCTGCATCTCTTCCCGGCGCTGGCCGCCGGTTGTCTAGTGTACCAGCTTGTTCAGCTAGCGGTTCCGCTCATCCAGCGACGTCTGTCGGGTCCGCGATCGCGCTTGGTCGCGGTAGGTGGTCTGGCGATCGTTACTGTTGGGATCGTTACTCTCGCGATATTTGGAATCGTCGCTTTTCTTAAGAGTGAAACCGGAAACCTGGAGGTCCTTTTCCAAAAGCTGGAGCACATTCTCATCGAGGCTCGCACCAAGGTGCCAGCCTCCGCGGCGGATTATTTGCCCGGTAATGTTGACGATCTAAAAGCGATGGCGTCGGACTGGGTTGGCGAACACTCAAAAGAAGTCCAGATGCTGGGCAAAGAAGCGATGCGTGTGTTTGTGCGAATGCTGATCGGGATGGTGATCGGTGCGCTGATCTCGCTGCATGAAGGCGGACCGGCCTTCTTCGCCACGCCGTTTATTGCGGCGCTGACAAACCGCGCCACTCGATTCGGAGCGGCCTTCCGAAACATTGTTTTTGCGCAGATCAGGATCTCCGCGGTCAACACCGTTCTAACTGCGATCTTTCTTTTGGTCATTTGCCCTCTCTTCGGGGTCCAATTGCCATTAGCCAAGACGTTGATCGCCGTCACATTTCTGGCCGGTCTGCTGCCAATTATCGGCAACCTGATTTCAAATACCGTAATCGTGACCGTCGCTCTTTCAGTATCGCTGACCGCCGCGGTTGGTGCGCTCCTATTCCTGATCTTGATCCACAAGCTGGAATATTTTCTAAACGCCAAGATTGTCGGTTCCAGGATCCATGCACACGCCTGGGAGCTCTTGTTGGCGATGATTACGCTGGAAGCCGCATTCGGCGTCGCCGGCCTCATCGCTGCTCCAATCTACTACGCGTACATCAAGAGCGAACTCGCTGACGCGAAGCTGATATGAAGGAGACAGGAGACAGAATACAGGAGACAGGAGATGGGCCGGGAACCTCTTGTATTCTGTATTCTGTCGCCTGTATTCTTGACCATGTCTCGGCTTGTTTTAGTCACCGGAGCGGCAGGAGGCGTGGGGAGTAGCATCGTCGCAAAGTTTTGCGCGCTTGGTGACACGGTGTTAGCGAATGACGTTTCTGACGAGCGGCTGACGAAACTGGATCGGGTTGATGGTCGCGTTATCAAGGTCGTCGCGGATATCACTGACGGTGCTGGCTTTCGCGAAGCGGTGACGAACGCTGCTCAGGGGCTCGGCCCAGTAGATGTCGTCGTGGCCAACGCGGGCGGTGCGTCGTCGCCGACTCTGCGGAAAACAACCATCGATTCCTGGCGGCGGGACATCGAGCTCAACCTCCACGGTACGATGCACACGGTTGAAGCGGTTCGCGAAGGGATGATGACAAAACGCAAAGGTGCCATCGTTGCGATCAGCTCAGTTAACGCCTTGCTGACGCTGGGCCATCCGGCCTACAGCGCAGCAAAAGCAGGTTTAATCAGCTATGTCAAAGCATTGGCTACCGAACTAGGCAAATACGGTATCCGGGCCAACGCGATTCTTCCCGGAACAGTACGAACTCCTATTTGGCAACAGAGAGTTGAAAAGAATCCGACCATTTTCGAGCAGCTGCGTAAATGGTATCCGCTTGGCCGGGTCGTTGAGCCGGAGGATGTTGCTGAAGCGGTGATTTTTCTGGCCTCCGACGCGGCGAAGGCAATTACCGGAGTGGCTCTGCCAGTCGATTGTGGGTTAACGGCCGGTAATCTGCCATTGGCATCAGAGCTAACCGTCGAGGAGTGGTAGGGAAGAGGGTCCGGCTTCCGGCTTTCTGCCTCCGCCAAGGCTACGGCGGGCAAGCCGGGTTCTGGGAGAGGCGCCCACTCGCACTCGCATTCACACTCGCGAGAGCGCAGGCCCGATCCTTTCGAAATCATGTTTCCGGAGCAGACCCCAATTGTAGAATGCAAAATCTCGGATACCGAGCTGCGAGATGCCTTGAACTGCTTCAGCGAGCTCTTGGCCATCTGCAAGGTCGGGAGTGCCGGGCCGAAGAATGGCGCGAATCTTTGTGGGGTCGTTCCCGGAGCGATGGAGTGTATCCCACGCATCGGCGATCGCTCGTTGCGCAGTCGGTTCATAGAAAGGGACCTCGAGATAGTCCACGATTTCTGTCAGCGCCCTGATGTCACTTCCTTCAATCCAGGTGGAGGCAGTCGGCCGCTGGATTGTCGGTATAATGGCGAGTTTTCCTGATACGCCCGCACGGATTTGTTTCACCAGTTCCGAAACCCTCCGGCTTCGCCATTTGAGATATGCAGAGAGTTCTTCGTCGCTCAGAATATCCGCTGCGGTCCATACAGCTGCGACGTCAGCGGAGACATCGACCGGTGATCGTAAGTAGTTATCGACCTTGCTCACCACGCTTTTCCGCAGCGCGTGACTGTCAATGCCGGCCTCACGTTTCGATTCGTTCAGGCAATGATCGCAAAAGCATAATGCGAGCAGAACACCCATCCAGGAACTGATTTTCGTTTGGGCGAACTCGTGGTGATATCCATGCGTGTACGGCAAAAATCCGATCGTTTCGAGAACGATGCTCGCGACCGGTAGCGATCTCGATAGATCTTGAACCAGCGCTAAACCGAACTCAGCAACTTCCGGGTTAACCGGGCACAAGCTATACGGATATCGATCGCCCCATGCGTTCCGTACTGTGGCATCCGGGTAAGCGTTGCCGAGGCGCGAATTGTGAAAAACAACAGTCCAAGCATGTACGCCCAGCCGGTCTGCTTGTACCAGCTCAGCTGCGACTTGCCTTAACTTCTCGTCCGGATGTGGAACCGGTTTGATTCTGCCATAGCGCTTTAAGCTCGGCTCAAAGTAGACCGTTCCGTCCTCTGGGAAATAGACACGGCTGGAACCGCCCCTGGTACGCAGAAACTTTCCGGCATGATAACTGACGGCGATAGTGACTTCGGTCAACCGCTGGGAAGCGAGGACATCGGCAAACTTTGTCGGCCCGCTTTCCATCACATCCCACGGGTACGCGTACACGCTGCGGTAAGGAGCAGAAGGCATCGATCGGGATTGTAGGGTGGTGGCTGCCTGCTCAGCAAGCTTGGCTCTACCGTTTTGGCGAGCCTATCCCCGGAACATGGACCCGAAACCCGGAACCCTAACGCCTGTAGACATCCGACATTGTTTCTTGCTAGCCTGTAGTCGGCGTTTTGCCACAGGACTTTCAAACCTCTAATTCAATGATGAAAATGTTCTCCTCGAAGCAGTTTTCTGTCGTCGCCGGCTGGGTTGGTTTGTTGTTGATGACCGCGGTGTTCGCAGTCAATGCCGAAACCGTGCGTGTCACCATTCCTTTCTATAGCAAGGAGACGGAACCGTATTTCAAGAAGATGGCCAGCGAGTTCAAGCAAAAGAACCCGGACATCGATGTTCAGATCGAAATCGTCAATTGGGACAACCTGCTGCAGAAACTCACCACCGATATCGCGGCGAACGCTAACGCAGATGTTTCGATTATCGGCACCCGCTGGCTGGCCGATTTTCAAAAGCAGGATCTGGTTGAGCCGCTTGATGGATATATGGACGCGGCGTTCAAAGATCGATTTATCAAATCGCTATTTGACTATGCCACCATTGGAGGGAAAACCAACGGCTTGCCAATTGCCGCTTCGGCGCGCGCTCTTTATTTTAACAAACAGTTGTTCACGAAAGCGGGGTTCCCGGACGGCCCCAAAACGTGGACAGATGTCGAGCAAGCGGCGAAAAAAATCAAAGATGCTGGTTCGTACGGATTCGGATTACAAGGGAAGGAAATCGAAACGGACACTTTTTGGTATTATGCTTTGTGGTCGTTTGGCGGCGACATCGTCAAAGACTGCAAAGCGGTTTTCGATTCTGGCGCCGGCGTTAAGGCGGTGGAAGAATACAAGAAACTCATCGACGAAGGCTTGACGCAACCTGGTGTGACTTCTTACAGCCGCGAGGATGTCCAGAACTTGTTTAAGCAGGGCAGAGTAGGGACGGTTATTACCGCGCCATTCCTGATCAACCAGCTGAAATCGGATGCTCCCGATCTGGAGTACGGCATCACCGCGATTCCGTCGGACAAAGGAGACCTGTCAATGGCGGTGACGGATACGATCGTGATTTTCAAGAACTCGAAAGTGAAAAAATCGGCCTGGAAATTTCTGGATTTCCTTTTCACCAAAGAGCCCCGAATCGCTTTTACCAAAGGGGAAGGGTTCTTGCCTACGACTAAGGGGGAAGCGGAGGATCCTTACTTTACGCAAAACGAGCGCCTGCAGATTTTCGTGAAGCTCTTGGAGAAAGCGAAGTTTACACCATTGGTAAGCGGCTATGATGCGATGAGCGACGCGGTGGTTCGAGCGCTGCAGAGCGTTTATTTAGGGAAAGCGAAGCCAGCCGATGCTCTAAAACAGGCGGCTCAAGAAGCAAACGCGGCTATCTGCAAATGACCCCGAAAGCTTTCGGGGCCCGTTATCCGTCCACCGTCAACAGTCCGCCGTCCACCGTTACCGATGTCTGACAACGCTCACCAACGGAAGGCGGAAGACGGTAGACAAAAGACGGAAGACAGGGGACGAAGGACGGAAAACGGTCGACGGAAGACGGTAGACGGTAAACGGGCGCCCGCAGACGGGCGCCTTCTTCCCTACCTCCTCATTGCCCCCGCATTTCTCCTCGCTTTATTCATCGTCAGTTACCCGTTTATCGACATCTTAAGGACCGCGACTCATGAAGTCACCCGTTTCGGGATTCTGGTCCGTGCGAACGGAGTCGACAACTTCCTTAAGGTCTTTGCCGATCCTCTCTTCAAGGCGTCTCTCTACCGAACCTTGTCATGGACAGGCTTGGTCGTCGGCGGCACCGTTCTAATTTCATTGCCGGTTGCGATTCTTTTGAATCTGCCGTTTCACGGGCGGGCGATTGCCCGAGCGATCATCATGCTGCCTTGGGCAGTTTCTCTCACAATGTCGGCGGTGGTTTGGCGTTGGGCGTTCAATGCGGAATACGGAATGGTGAACGCATCTTTACAGCGGCTCGGGATGATCTCCGGTCCAATAGCCTGGTTAGCCTCGGCTGAGCTCGCATTTCCAATTGAGATAGCAGTAGGCATCCTCGTCTCGATCCCGTTTACTACCACCGTCTTTCTGGGCGGGCTCTCTTCCTTGCCCCAGGATATTTACGAGGCAGCTCGGCTTGAAGGTGCATCAACGATGCAGCAGTTCTGGCATCTGACGTTTCCTTTAGTCAGGCCGTTCATCAACATCGCGATCGTTCTGAACGTGATTTATGTGTTCAACTCGTTTCCAATCATCTGGGTGTTGACCGAGGGTGGCCCGGCTGATAGCACGCACATCCTGGTGACGTATCTGTACAAGCTGGCATTTCGCCTCGGCCGAATCGGTGAGGCGGCCGCGGTTTCCACCGTAATGCTGCTGATGTTGTTCGTGTTCACAGCCATTTATCTGCGTCTTCAAGGGAAGGAGAAGAAAGTATGAGCAAACGCCGGAGCCTGCTTATCTGGCTTGTTCTATCTCCCTTGCTGGGGATCATCCTCTTCCCTTTTGCGGTGATGCTGTTCACCGCCTTGAAACCACGCGCCGAGGTCTTCAGTTATCCTCCACGCTGGCTGCCGAGCGAACTGCATTGGCAAAATTTTGCGGAGATGTGGCAGGCGGCTGATTTCGGGACCGCCCTCTGGAACAGCACGCTGATAAGCCTGGGTTCAACCCTCCTTGTACTGATCCTGAGCGTGCCGGCTGCGTACGCAATGGCGCGAACAAATTTTGCGGCTAAGCAGCCGTTTCGCCAATTCCTTTTGGCGACGCAAATGCTTTCACCAATCCTGGTCGTCCTGGGTATTTTCCATCTGGTTGTTTTGATCGGATTGGTCGACAACAAGTTCGCTCTCGTCTTGATCTATGCTGCGTTCAATATCGCGTTTGCCGTCTGGATGCTGCAAAGCTATTTCGCGTCGATTCCGGTAGAGTTGGAAGAAGCGGCTTTGATTGATGGGTGCACTCGCTGGCGCGCCATCGTCAGCATTTTTGTGCCGCTGGCTGCACCGGCCATGGTGGTAACTGCAATTTTCACGTTCATCAATTCTTGGAACGAGTTTGTCGTTGCCCTCACCCTGCTCCGTTCTCAAAACAATTTTACGTTGCCGCTTCGCATCTTTTCGCTGGTCGGCGGGCGTTATACGGTTGAATGGAACCAGGTAATGGCGGCGACACTGCTGGCCACGCTGCCAGTAGCGATCGTGTTCTCCTGGCTCCAGCGATACCTGGTCCGGGGTTTAACCGTTGGCGCCGTTAAATAGCAAGCTTTCAGCTTGCTGTTTCCGGTTTTCAGTTTTCGGTCTACGGTCTTCGGTTGGAAGATCATTATCCCATGGCTCTCGGCGTAAAACTGCTCGCGAGCACACAAGAATAGGCCCCGTTGCGTTCTGTGACTTCGCTCTCTAGCATCCGCACTTTGCTCAAGGCCGCAGCTAGACCTAAGGATGTGGCGATCCTCCAGCGGTTCTTCAAAACCGGTAAAGGCGAATACGGTGAAGGAGATGTATTCATTGGCGTTAAGGTGCCGGACATTCGAAAGGTCGTCGCGCAGAGTGACGGTCTGACGTTTGATAAAGTCGTCCTATCGTTGCACTCGAAGATCCACGAAGAACGTCTTCTGGCGCTGTTGATCATGGTTCGCCGATATCAACGTGCTAAGGATGACAAAACCAAGAAGGAGATCGTCGACGTGTACCTGCGTGAGCGGGCATTCATCAACAACTGGGATCTGGTTGACGGCTCTGCCAGGGATATTCTTGGTCCCTGGTTGATCTCACGGTCACGCGCCATTCTAACGAGGCTCGCTAAGTCCAGAAGCATGTGGGATCGGCGGATCGCTGTACTCACGACGTTCGCGTTCATACGCCAAAACGATTTTTCAACCACACTCGAACTCGCGGAACGTCTCATCAACGATCCGCACGACCTGATTCACAAAGCGATCGGTTGGATGTTAAGGGAGATCGGCAATCGCGACCAGGCCACCCTCGTTGCATTTCCGGAAAGACATTCCGAATCAATGCCGGGAACAATGTTCCGATATGCGACCAAAAAACTGTCGCAGGCGCAGCGGGCGCGATTCAGGCGAGGGGCTTAGACCTCGCTGGAGGGTGGTCCGGCGGCTGCCGGATCGCCGCCGTTTTTCGAGCTATCGATTTCTATTGGATTGAAGATTTAGGCGTGACCCCGCTTAGCGACTTGATCGTACTCATCGTGTCGACGCCACCACACGTACGGCTCCGACTGCGGCCATCCCTCCGGGGAGTCTTCCCAATTCTCCTGTCGACCAAGCGGCGTCAGATCGAGGAAGGTCCAGAAACTGCCCAGCGTTTCGTCGCCACGTCCAGTCGTAAAGTAGGTGCGAAAGACTCTGCCCTCATCGCGCAAGAAGACGCTCGTGCCGGACGTTTCACCTTCGGCAGTCGACACGCCGAAGTCTACATTGAAGTCGCTCTCAGATGAGGAGAACCACGGGAGGTTCCAACCCATGCGTTTCTTATACGCGAGAATTTTCGATAGGGGCGCCAGCGAGATCATGGCGAAGGAGGTGTCGCGCGCGTACAGATGGCTTAAGTTGCCCACGTTGTCGGCGTACCAGGAACAGCCCACGCAGCCGGCCTCAGGCCAGCCTCCAACGCTTGGGGCGAACATGAAGTGATACACGATGAGCTGACGACGTCCTTCGAATAAATCGACCAGGGTCACTTTTCCTTCAGTGCCGTCGAATAGATACGGGTTGGTGATCTCCACCATGGGCAATCGGCGCCGCTCTGCCGCGAGTGCATCGCTCGCCCGCGTATGCGCCTTTTCACTCACCAACAGACGGTCACGAGCGGCTTGCCATTCAGTCGGTGACACGATGGGAGGCAGTTTGTTCTTCATATAACTTGTCCTGAGTTGAATTTGAGGATTGGGTTCTTCTTGCGCCTAAAGTCTTCTTGACCACCAACGCGGCGGTTCTGCCAGCGAAAGTCATGCTTGCGAGCAAGTTGGCCGTTGTTTAGTCCTTCATCACGGATACGACGAAGCAATCACTCCTTTCAGGACAATCAGAGGCAAAAAGTATAGGGTTTCACGCGACCCGGCTGTTGCCGCCGTTGTGGAGTTATCGAGTGCTGGATTATTCAACGACGGCGGTGACGGAGCACCGCCCTCCAGGTAGCCTGCACTTGCAACAGAGCGCTGATTTGCAGGAGCGAATAAGTGGGTAAAAAGAAACGGGCTGCCGCAAATGAGGTTGCGCAGGTCGCAAGTGAAATCAGGATCGCAGTTGCGAGTGATGCCATGGAGTAAGAAACAACGGTTAATCCGTTCGCAGTCCGCAAGGCAAACGCCGCAAGCACAATCGTGATGGTTGCGAACCAAACCATTGGGACGCCGTTGAAAACGTGAAAATAAGGCTGCCTCTTCCAGATCTGTTCAAAATAACCCTCGGGATGCTGAAACGAGGCCAGCGGCTTCAGACGGGCGTACCTTGGAAAGTCGATTTGAGTACGCAGCCAGTCTGTTAAGATGAATGGAGGATTCGCCAAGTCGGCCTGTGAATAGGACCAGATGTTGGAGAAATCGGTCCACACGGCCTTCAGATAGTGCGGTTCGAGTGATAACAAAACGTATCGTGCAATCCGATTGAGTTTGAGATCGATTTGATTGGTCCGGACCTTGGCGTCATTGACACCGGATCTGACGAGAATGTCATCGATAGAGTAGAACAAAAACATGTCAGTCCATTTGTCGCCGTTGCTAAGAGAGCGATTCAGTTGCTCAAGCGCTTCGGCGATGACCGGATCTCTTAGGTCCTTACTCATTTTTTCCAAGATGGCGGTCCGTTCACTGACTGAAAGCGATTGGAGGTAACTAAGCCGCCACTCAAATGTCTCGCCGAGCGTAGATCGGTATGGAACCCGGAACAGCAAGCACATGGTCTGTTGAATCAAGATCGAACCGACAATCGCGAGAATACCGATGCCGGTGAAGACTAAGAACTTCCGACCGTAGCTGTTGCCGGTTGGATTGCTGGCGGTCTTGCGTCCACGCCAGAGCAGTACGGAGCCCCACAAAACCAATGCTGATATCGGCAGAGTCGCCGCAAAAATATTATTGATCTGCCTGGTCAATGTGGCCGCGAGCAGAACCGCAAAGAAGATCCAGACATGGCTTCGTTTCGGAGCATTCGACCCGGATCCGGGCGTTTCAATCGCAATCGGCTGCGTGTCGCGCCGGTCCAAACATTTCCATCCAAGCGCTACGATCAGTATCACAAGCGGATTACTGAACGCTTCGCTTCCAACACAGTTAGCGAAGATGTACAGCCACGGCGTCAGCGCAAAAACCAGAGCGAACAGAAGCCGGAACAGGAATCTGTCTGTTAAGGAGCAGATCAGATACCAAAGTGCAAACACCAGGAAGAGGTGTTGCACGACAATCAACGCATAAATCCCTACGTCGCTCAGAGCCGGTGTGCCGAGTGAAAGATAGGGCAAGCCCTTTCCCTGCAAGAGGTTGCCGACAATCCCTGCGACAATGACAATGAGCCGCCCAAAAAAACAATAGCCCGGCAGCCAATGAATGATGCCTTTCGGTGCGAACGTCGAAGAAATCTGATTGAACCCGTCCGAATCACGCCAAAGCGGCGGCACCGTCAGAAGAACGTAGATCGATGGAACTACCAGAATCAGCGGAACAAGCCAATCATCTAGGCCGATACGCCGACGCGCCGGTTCGCCGGCAGCTTGCCCTTGGTCTGTCTTGAAAATCGGATTAGCTTTCTGTCGCTCCATGCGAATCGAAGAACTACAAACTCCGTTACCGGTGATCGATTACGAGATCGTGCGGCGAAACATTCGGCGGCTTCAAGATTATTGCGACCAACATCGAATTAAACTCCGACCGCACATTAAGACCCATAAGCTCCCTTTCTTCGCGCATGAACAGTGTCGAGCGGGGGCGATCGGAATCACGGTTCAAAAATTGGGCGAAGCGGAGGCAATGGCGCAGGCCGGGATGACGGACATTCTCGTCACCTACAATATCGTGGGAGTAGAAAAGGCGGAGCGCTTGGCGAACCTAACCCATTTCGCGCGGGTCAGCGTGGCGATCGACAATAAAGTGGCCCTGGAGACTGTTGCGGCTGCGGCGAAACGAGCTGCAGCGCCGATTGGCGTCTTGATCGAATTTGAGTCTGGCGGCGGGCGTCAAGGGGTCCAAACACCAGAAGAAGCATTAGAGCTCTCTAAGGGCATCATTCGCCGGTCCCGTCTGCAATTCAAAGGATTGATGACCTATCCAACCAGCAACGGGACCGGCGATTTTCTGAAAGAAGCGTTGCCCCTATTCGAAAAAGCGCACATTCCGGTCGAGGTGATTTCTTGTGGAGGTACTCCGACGGCGATGAAAAGTCATTCACTGGCCCCTTTAACCGAGCTTCGCGTGGGAACCTATATTTACAACGACCGGATGATGATGGCTGCAGGCGCAGCATCGTTGAGCGACTGCGCTTTTACTATAAACGCGACCGTCGTTAGCCGGCCAACCAAGGACCGCGCAATTCTTGATTCGGGTAGCAAGACGCTATCGAGCGATTTGATGCCCACTGGCCAAGGCGAGGGATACGGATTTCTGCCGGACTATCCTGCTGCGGTCGTCGCGAGCCTCAAAGAAGAACACGGAATCCTGGATCTAACGAAGTGCGCAAAACGCCCTGAAATCGGCGAGCGGGTTCGCCTTATTCCAAATCATGTCTGCGTCGTAACCAATCTTCACAATGAGGTTCACCTGCATCGCGATGGAGAAGTCCTGGCGACATTGCCTGTGCTGCTGCGAGGGATGACCGTGTAGAGGGACGCCGTCATCCTCTTTCGCTAAAGCTACGGCGGACAGATCGCCGCCGATGCCAACAACGCAGTGAAGACCGAAGAAGTTCAAACAGAACGTCGCAAAGGACGCGAAGACAGAATTTAGGGATGGTGATTTGCTGAGCCTAACCGCAACCAAATTCAGTCTTTTCTTCGTGTTCTTTGCGTCCTTTCTGTTTAATTTCTTCTTCCTTCCCGGAACCCGGAACTCGAAACCCGGAGCCCGGAGCCCCAACCCCACAATTCCGCTGCAATCCGTTAGATCCTGCACTAATATTTTCGGATCTCCAGGTACCCCCCTCTTGCAGCAATCAAAGGAGATTCCAATCGATGAGCACTATCTTGGATGTTTTGCCGAAGACCATGCCGGCGGTTATGTGTCATGGTCCGAAAGATTATCGGATGGAAGAGAGACAGGTTCCCAAACCTGGACCGGGCGAGGTGCTTATTCGGGTAAGAAGCACCGGGATTTGCGCGAGTGACATTAAATGTTATACCGGCGCAGCCCATTTCTGGGGTGACGAACATCACAAAGGTTATTGCCAGGCTCCAATAACCCCTGGACACGAATTTGTTGGGGCAGTCGTGGGCCTGGGTGAGGGCGCGGCGGAGCGGTACGGATTGAAGATCGGTGATCATGCGATCAGCGAGCAGATTGTTCCTTGTTGGAAATGTAAGTACTGCAAGATGGGCGCATATTGGATGTGCTCCGTTCACGACATCTATGGATTTAGAAAACGGGCCTTCGGCGCGTGGGCGGAGTACATGGTTTTTCCGGCCGGGGCGCTTAACTACAAAGTACCCAAAACAATTCCGCTACATCACGCCGTTTTCATTGAACCACTGGCCTGTTCGCTTCATGCCGTTGAGCGAGCCAATATCCAATATCAGGATACGGTAGTGATTGCCGGATGCGGGCCGCTGGGCCTGGGCATGGTTGCTGGCGCGAGGGCGAAAAGTCCGGAACGGATCATTGCGTTGGATCTAAGTGATCAACGGCTAGAAGTCGCAAAAAGAACCGGAGCCGACATCGGTATTAATCCGAAGAAGGAAGATGCGGTGCAAAGGGTACTGGATATGACAGAAGGATATGGGTGCGACGTTTATATTGAAGCCACTGGACACCCGAGCGCAGTGGAACAGGGTCTGATGATGATTCGCAAACTGGGTACGTTCGTAGAATTCAGCGTTATGCGCGAGAAGGTGACAGTCGATTGGACCATCATTGGGAATTCCAAGGAACTGAACATCCATGGGTCACATCTCGGGCCGCGTTGCTATCCGGTCGCAATCCGTATGATCGAGGAGGGAGATCTTCCCATGGAGGAAATTGTCACACACCGTCTGCCCCTGAGCGGCTATCAACAAGGGATTGATATGGTGCTCTCCGGTTTGACGTCGGTTAAGGTGACTTTGGAGCCCTAGCCCCTGGAACGCACTTTCAAGCCGGCCATTTTGGATCTAAGCTGTTAATCTATGGAAGCGTTAGTACTGGAACGCAAAGGTGAGCTGTCGCTGCGCGATATCGACCTGCCGGTGAAAGTCGGACCCCATGACGTGAAGATTGGCATTCACACCGTGGGCATCTGCGCCAGTGATGTCCACTATTACGAATATGGCGCCATCGGCCCATTTGTGGTCAAAGAGCCGATGGTGTTAGGTCACGAAGCCGCCGGCACGGTGGTAGAAGTTGGTGCACAGGTAAAGCACCTGAAAGCGGGAGACCGTGTCTGCATGGAGCCGGGTATCCCGGACCCAAATAGCCGTGCGAGCCGCCTTGGCATTTACAACCTCGATCCGGCCGTAAGGTTCTGGGCGACCCCGCCCGTGCACGGAGTTTTGACTCCCTACGTGGTGCATCCGGCCGCCTACACCTTCAAGTTACCCCAGAACGTCAGTTTCGCAGAAGGAGCCATGGTCGAACCGCTGGCCGTTGGAATGCACGCGGCACTAAAGGCAAAGATCAAACCCGGAGATTTGGCCGTGGTCATGGGTGCTGGGCCGATCGGGATGGTGACCGCGCTGGCTGCCCTTGCGGGCGGGTGCAGTCAAGTGGTCCTAACGGACGTTCAGCAGCCCAAATTGGACTTGGCGGCCGACCTCGGCCCGATCCGCCCGGTAAACGTTGCGAAGGAAAATTTGCGGCAGGTCGTCGATGGACTTACCGAAGGCTGGGGCGCCGATTTGATTTTTGAAGCCAGCGGAGCGCCCGCCGCCATTCAGAAAGTGCATGAGCCTCTATGCCCGGGAGGCAGAATCGTATTGGTCGGGATGCCGGTCGGGCCTGTGCCACTGGACACTGTTTCACTGCAGGCCAAAGAAGCCTCGATCGAAACTGTGTTTCGTTACGCGCACGTTTACCCGCGCGCTCTGGCCCTCATGGGCTCGGGCAAAATCAACTTGAAACCGCTGATTAACCGAACATTTGAGTTCCGGGAGAGCGTCGACGCCTTCAATTTCGCGCTCAAAATGCCGGCCGACTGCGTGAAGGCGCAAATCCACGTTGGCGCAAAGGCTTGACAGCGCCGAGAACGCCGAACGCCAACCGATCATTCGTTGCCACGGAAGACCTATCTTGAGTCAAGTCTCTTCTTCTGTCGTTTGGAATGGCCAGCGTCTGGAATACTTCTCTGATCTGACGGCTATCCGTTGTCGGCGGTGTCGGCGCTGACGGCGTTACTTATTTGCGGGACCGAACTGTGTCACGGCTTGTCGAAGACGTTTGGCTAGTGATACCGGCTTCTTATCGCTCCGGATAATCAGTACCGGACGATCTGCGCGGTTGATGATCTTCCGTGTTACATTCCCGATGACGTAGTCCCGCCACGGATCAGGGACTGGATAAGAGCCAGCGACGATAAGGTCGCAGTCCGATTCACTGGCTTCTTTCAGTATTTCATTGATCACAATCCCGTGCCGGATCCGGATGTCAGCCTCGGCGCCCGATTGCTCAATCACCGATTTTGCGTGCTTCAGGTTTTTGCTCAGAGCGCAATTCGAATTCAACAACGCGCGGATATCTTCCTCCAGGCTGACCAGCCTTGCGTGCATGGCGGGTGGCTCGGCCAGAATGTTGAGAATGGTCACGCTTGCCCCGCACGCCCGAGCTAGCGGCCCGGTGAACTTGACCGCATTGTCTATATAGGTACCTCCACCGCTACAGAGGAGAATACGTTTTATTTCCGGACGAAATTCCGGCACCATCAGCAGTGGGGGAGAGATTGCCTCGCTGATCGAATAAATCTTGGCCGAGCGCAGGTAAAACCCGTGTCCCGCCCTTCGTTCTACGCCAGTGACAACGATGTCGTATTGATCCTGTTTTGTCTGGCTTACGATTTCGGCCAACGGTTCGCCATACTTCATGATCAGCTCGGTGCTGATATCTTTTTGTTCAAGCGAGCGCTGCCCTTGTTGCAGAGGCTTCGGGACTGCTTCGGTCTGTTCTTCTGCCAGACCAAGAATTGTTATTCCGGCACCGGTGGCCTTGGCGAGAATCCCGGCAAAGTCGAGCTCCTTCCACGCCCGAATTGAGCCGTCGCTGCAAACTAAGATCTTCATAGATCACCACATTTGGCACCGCAGATTCCGCAGGCGCGCAGGCTCTGATCGAGTCTTCGTTGAATCTGAGTCCAAGGAAAACCCTCTGAGAATCTGCCGAATCTGCGAAATCTGTGGTTTCAACTCTTCGATTTGGGCCCTAATGATGATTGCCTGTGATCAGCTTGTAAGCAATTGCGATCGCGCCCAACATCGGCAACGGCGCGAAAGCCAGCCGAATCCTCGGTCCGGAGAAATATTGGGTCATGTTAGCGCCGATTTGGGCGCCAACCGCAGCTCCAGTCTGCATCATCAAGGCGACAAGGATATCGACATTGCCCTGCATGGCGTGCCGGACGGTGCCATATCCAGCAGAGATGATGATTTCGAACAGATCGGTGCCGACGGCGATATGCGTTGGAATGCCGAGGAGATATACCATGGACGGCATTCGGATGTAGCCTGCGCCTCCGCCCAAAAATCCACTGAAGATTCCCCCTATGAACGAGACAATAAGAATCGCCCAAATAGATATCGATTCGACTCCTGAGTGTGGAAGGCCCATGCATGGGGGGATTCTGAGGCTGTGAGTAAACTTTGCAATGGAGTCGAAAACCGTCGCATCCTGTTTTGGTCCCGGTTTTCCAACGTCGCTCTTTGAATCTTTCCACGCTCTTAACGTGAGCCAGCTTTCAAAAGCACTGAAAAGCGCGATAGAACTAAAAACGACGATCGAAACAACGCCCACCACAAGGTCGACGTGCGCGGTCTTTTTCAAGAACTCGATCGCCTGAACTCCGGTTTCGGAGCCGACAATCGTTCCAACAACCATCACCGCGGCCAATCGGAGGTCGATATTACCGAGAGCTCGATGCGTTCGTGCGGCGACGATCGATTTGCCAACAATGTGTGCAAGGTCGGTGCCGACCACGAAATGCATCGGCATCCCCGTTACAAAGAGCGCGGGGCCAGTGAGAAAACTACCGCCGACACCGAAAAAGCCTCCGAGGCAGCCGATTATGAAGCCGACACAGATCAGGTAGACTGGGTCAAGGTGAAGACCTGAAATCGGAAAGAACATTCGGGCGCGAGTGCTGGTTTATAGGGCTAGCGTTTCCGCAGGCGGAGGAAGGTAGCGAGGATATTTGTGACAAACTCGAGCCCGACGGCTTGTGCGATCATCAGCAGAATGGCGACGACGGCGTAAAGATCTCGACGGTAGAGAAAGAGGCCTTTCAGCCAATCTCCGAGAAAACGGAGGACGAGAAAAAAATAGACCGCGATCAGGGCGGCGTAGATCAACAGCTCTACCGCAAATCCGATAAGCGTACGTTTTGAGGGCGCTGACATGGAGATGAGTGTGAGTGTGGGTGTGAGTGCGAGTTTCGCTTGATCCTATGTCATTTTTACACTCAGACTCATTGAGCCTACCAGACTGCTAGTGTTTCGGCGAGTCCTAAGGACGAGTTGATCGGCGCCGCCCTCTCGATCTGGAAGGCCGACGCTGTTTCCTGTATTCTGCCCGACACTCACACTCGCACTCGATGAAATGGAGCCTGCTCTACCTCATTTCTGAATGGGTGATTAGGCTGGGAATGCTGGTTTACGTACCGCAACGGCGACCGCCGGCAGCGGCGCGTACCTGGCTCCTGTTTATCTTTCTCCTCCCTTGGCCGGGTTTGCTGCTGTACATTCTCTTTGGGCGAATTTATTTACCTGCGCGCCGCAAAGCGCTCCAGGAACGCGCTTCCAGATTTATTCGGCAAGCGCAGGCTCAGATCGGCTCGCGGATTACGTCGGAGCCACGGTTGCCTGCTAACCTTGCGCCGATTCCTGAAATTGCCAGGCGCTTGGGCGACTTTGCCCCCTTTGGCGGGAACGCTATTGAAGTCTTAACTGATTATGCGGGGGCGATCGATCGATTGATTGCCGATATCGACTCAGCTCAACACCACGTTCATCTGCTCTTCTATATCTATGAACCCGATCAAACCGGGGAACGCGTCACCCAAGCGCTCATTGGCGTTGCGGCCCGTGGGGTTCAATGCCGGGTCTTGTTGGACGCGTTTGGCGCGAAACGCGGCTTGCGCCGACTTGGGCCGGCCATGCGCGCAGCCGGAATCGAAACAGTCGCAGTTCTGCCCGTCGGATTGTTTCGGCGAAAAGCGGCGCGATTTGATCTTCGAAACCATCGTAAAATCGTTGTTATCGACGGTCACATCGGGTACGTCGGCTCGCAAAACATCGTAAACCCGGGATTTGTGAGAGATCACCCCAATGAAGAGTTGGTGGTTCGATTAACTGGGCCGGCAGTTGCCCAGTTGCAAGCCGTGCTCCTGGCGGATCGCTACTTTGAGACGGAGGACGTGCTGGAATCACCACATCTGTTTCCGAAACCTGTACCGGTTGGGAACTCAGAGGTACAGCTTGTGCCGAGCGGGCCAGGCTACGGACGCGAGAACGGCCGTGATCTCATTATTTCGCTGCTATACGGAGCCCGGGAAAGAATCACGATAACTACTCCCTACTTTGTCCCCGACGAACCTTTCTTGCAGGCGATCCGCGCTGCCCGCCTGAACCGAGGGGTAGCAGTTCATTTGATCCTTTCATTACACGCGAACCAATTGATTACACAACAAGCTCAACGCTCTTACTTTGATGACCTGTTGGATGCGGGGGTGAAGATCCATTTATACAAACCGCGGTTCTTACATGCGAAATACCTTACGATCGATCGAGACTTGGCGATGGTTGGGTCGACCAATATGGATATTCGTTCCTTTGCCCTGAATGCGGAGATCAGTTTGCTGATTTATGACAGGGAAGTGATTGAAAAAATCTGCGCGCTTCAGGAGGAGTGTATCGAGCGCTCGGTCCCGGTTCTGCCGGAGGAATGGGAGCGACGATCGCTTATTGCCAGGGTGATACAGAACACCGCGCGGTTAATGGATTCGTTCCTGTAGGGCGGCAGAGGCCTGCCGCCAGGGGCTGCGGCGTCCCTGGGCAAGGGCGACAGGGTCTGCCGCCCTACAGCGCTGCCGTTGTGGCAATACCCTCGGGTTGGACCATCGCCGACGATCGGTCGGCTTCAGCCCCTCCTCCAAATTTGGCCAGACACTAAAGTACCGATTGCCGAGACTGCCGAAACGCTGGCTGAGTTGCAACGAGAAGGCAAGATCTTGCAAATCGGTGTAAGCAACTTTTCGCCTGAGCAGATGGCCGTCTGGCAAAAGAACGCTCCACTGCACAGCGTCCAGCCTCCGTATAATATCTTCGAGCGCGAGATCGAAAAGGTCGTCTTACCCTATGCTCAAAACCATGGACTCATGGTCCTGGCCTACGGCTCGCTCTGTCGGGGGTTACTTTCCGGCAAGATGACGGCCAGTCGCGAATTCCAGGGCGACGATCTGCGCCGAATCGATCCAAAGTTTCAGGAACCTCGGTTGTCGCAATATTTGGCCGCCGTCGACAAACTCGCACAGCTTGCCAGGGAACGGCATGGAAAAAGCATTTTAGCGTTCGCAGTTCGATGGGTACTCGACCGAGGAGATCGGATAGCTGCTCTTTGGGGCGCCCGGTCACCGGCGCAGTTGGATCCGTGCCAAGAGGCTTTTGGCTGGAGACTTTCCGACGACGATTACGCTGCCGTCGATCAGATTCTGGCTGAGACAATCAAAGATCCAGCCGGCCCGGAATTCATGGCGCCACCTGAGTAACGGAAGCAGGATATGGCTTTCGAACCGCAAAATGATCTTGAACGCGTTTTGGTCCGCCCAGCGACTTGTGGAGAACTCGAGCGTCCGTCGCATAGCGAGACAGTTTGCAGGGCACCCAGGCCAATCGAGGACGAGGACGAGGAGGAGGGACGAGTCCCATCCGTCCTATTGGTCCCATAAGTCCTATCGGTCCTATTCGCCCTATCCGTCTTATAAGGATGCTTGAGTCCGTCAGCGCTTGAGTGCTACCCTCTCCGCCTGAATGTTTGGTCCGTTCGACAAGGCGGAAGAATCAGAAGTTTCTTCCTGGGCTGGAAAAGTAGCTGCGCGTCTCTGGATGTTGCAGACAAGCTTTGCTGATGATTCTCCAGAAACTCGTCACGAATATCTTGTTGAGGAAATTGAACGTTCGCTGAAGGAAGTCGCTGAAAGTCGCCGTGAAGAATATCTGGCCGCTTTGATGGACAGGTTCCCTGGACCGGAACGATTTGAATTTGCCTCTGCGGCTGTTCCAACGGCACAGGTCGAGGCGCCGAAAAAAAGTCCGTTACAGCTTGCGCAGGAGCTGATCGCCCAAATTCCGCAGTTGCCAAGTGAGACTCGTGTCGCAATCGCGCAAAGACTCCAAGCTGCCGGTTTGCTTATACCGCAGAGCAAAGGCATCGAGTTACCGGCTGAATTGATTGGTAAAATTGGCCTGACACCGGAGGAACCGATCGATGAGGAACGGCTCGCCAAAGTTTTCGCGGCACTGTTTGAGACGGTCGTAATGATCGACCATCTGATCTGGAGCGTTTGGAAAAATGTCGCTCCGAAATCAGCGCTTCGCCGAGACACTGACACAGCCAATCTGCGGAGGATTGTCGGCCGCTGTCTCGCCGGTGATCGCGAGGTTGCGACCCTCCAAGTGACACAAATCCTCGAAAAGACACGCCAGCTGACGGCGGGTCTGCTCTCCGCGATTGGTCCCGCGGGAGAGACCTACGCTCGACAACATTTGGAGAAGTTTTCGCCCGAAAGAATCCGCACGTCGGTCGAATCGAAATCAGGCGGATTCCTGGGGAACATCGAGCAAAAATGCTGGAGACGTTATCTGGAGCTGGCCGGCGATCTCAGCGGGCCAGTAGTCGAAAAGCAGATGGTGGACGCCATCGTTTCTTACACTGAAGCATTATTTTTTCGGCCGGAAACACGTGGACATTGAAATGGACACTGACGGTCCGAGATATAGAAGTTGATGGCTTATGCAAGTTCACTGGCACGAAGGTTTATTCCTCCTTCCTCATCATCTGCAGCGATTGCAACAAGGCGCAAATGAAAGCTTGATCGCAGAACGCGACCGCACCTGGGCTTACAGCTATGGTGTGATCGACGCCCGGCTTTCGCAAGATGATCTCGAGAACATGAGGTTACGGTTCGATCGTCTTCATGCGATTTTGCCTAACGGCCAGGAGGTCAGATTCCCTCAGGACGCAGAGCTGCCGGCGATCGACATTAAACAGGCGTTCGAATCGCGTGGAAGCTTCAAGGTTTACTTGGCAGTTCCGCTTTGGTTCAGCGCTCGGGCGAATAGTGTAAATCCTGGCGAGACGGTGGATGCTCGCGCCAAGATTCTGTATCGGGTCGTGGAGACAGAAGTCGCCGACGAAAATACAGGCGAAAATGTGAAGCCGGTTCTACAGCGGCGGATCAGCGCCCGGCTACTGTTGGAGGGCGAGGACGCCAGCGATCTTGACACGATGCCTCTCTTGCGGGTTACCCGCGCGGCGGGAGAAGAAGCCGGTTTGCCGAGGCGGGACCCGGAGTTTGTAGGCCCTTGCCTGATCGTCAATGGATCGGCCGCTTTGCGCGAGCTGATTCGCGACTTGACCAACCAGGTCCTCGGTAGCCGCTCCGAGTTGGTGATCCAGGTTAATCGAGGCGGATTCAGCATCGATACGATGCGCGGTATCCAGTTTGAACAGGTTATGCGGCTCAGAACTCTCAACCGATACGGAGCAAGGCTTGAGTCTTTGATTGAAACCAACAATTTGGCTCCTTTTACCGTCTATTTGGAGCTGCGTGAACTACTGGGCGAGTTGGCAGCGCTTCATCCCGACCGCGATATGTTCGAATGCCTGCCGTATGATCATGACAACCCGTATCCTTGTTTCGCCGAACTCGCTGGGAAGCTGCGTCAGACGTTGAAGGGCGCTGTCGCGCCAAGCTTCCTGAAAGCCCCGTTTGTTTTCGCCGACGACAGTTATCGTACGACTTTGACGGACGAGCACTTCCTTCGTCCGAGCGATTATTTCCTGGGCATCAAGACCAAAGACGATCCGCGCTCTTTGGCTGCATATGTTGAAGACGCGGACAAATTCAAGCTGATGCCTCCGAGCCTCGCCGGGCGTGCGATCCGGGGCGTTTTGGTCAAAGAAGAGCGGTTTCCACCGTTAGAGCTGCCGGCCGAATCTAACCTATATTATTTTCGGTTGCTGCGTGGAGACAGTGCCCGGACCTGGCAACAGATTCAGAACGAAAAGGGCGCAGTGATTCGATATACAGGTCGGGAGAGACCTGACTACGAGATTACTTTGTACATGACGTTGCCGAGGGGAGAGTCATGACGCTTCTTGAGCTTTGCGATCCGTTGTTTAAGAAAATCTGTCTCCTGAATCGTTTGGGACGGAAAGGCGCTGGCCCGAACAGTTACGAACAACTCAAGCTGGAGATTCAGGATCTATTCAAGAAGATTGGACAGACCGCCGACAAAGAACCGCTGTTGCGCGCTCAGTGGCGGAAACTCGAGCTCCCGTTAATCTTCTTTGCCGATTCGATGATCGCCGAGAGCCGGATTCCGGTCGCCGAGCAATGGCACAAGAACCGGTTGGCGTACGATCAAAAAGAGCTGGCTGGAGACGAGAAGTTTTTCGATCTGCTCGATGAGACGCTCAATGACCCGAGCGATGAAGCAACTGAACGGCTTCAAGTTTTTTACACCTGTATCGGGCTTGGCTTTATGGGCTGGTACGCGACACAGCCCGAGTATCTGCGTGGCAAGATGATTGACATCAGCCATCGGATTCAGAACGCGATGGAAACGGATCGGAAGGCGCGTCTGTGCCCTGAAGCTTATCAGTACCTGGATATGAGGGACCTGGTGCAGCCTCCTGGTTCGAAGGTAGGCGCAATAGCAGTTATCTTTGCCGGACTCTGCTTAATCGTGTTTGCGGTTGAGATTTACCTTTTTCGAGCAGCATCCATTTCACTCACAGACTCTTTGAGCGCGATTTCTCAGCAGGAGGTAGGGAAATGAGAAAGGTTCCGGGTTCCGAGTTCCGAGTTTCGGGTTCCGAGCTTTCTCCTGTCCGGACGTATTTTTCGTTCCTGGCGATCGGCGGTTTTCTCGTCCAGCCAACGCAGGCGTGTCGCAACGGGTCATTGCGCGGAACTCGGAACTCGGAACCCGGAAGCCGGAACCGAGCATCGGTATGAAGGAACTAGGGTATCTCTTCAGCGCGTTCGCTAACCTTGCGACTTGGGTCAAGGTTGTCATCCTTATTCTACTCGCCACGACGATCATCGGCGCTGCAGCGTTTTTTGGGCCTCACGTCGCTTTGATCGTGGCGATCGGTTTGCTGTTATTGGCGCTGCTATTTGGGCTGTACCTCCTCGTTGTCTATTGGGTACGCAGGCGAAAAGCAGCGGAAATGCGCGGCGAAATTGCGACCACTGCCGCTCATCGGGGGATCACAGATGCGGCCGCGCGCGGCAGAATGGAAGATCTTCGCCGGAATTTTTCTCAAGGGATCTTGAAGTTCGAAGCTGCAGGCAAAGATTTCTATGGGCTCCCCTGGTACGTGATCGCTGGTGAGCCCGGTTCGGGAAAAACCGAGGCGATCCGACGCTCGCAAGCAGGGTTCCCGCCAGGTTTGCAAGACGAGTTTCAAGGTGTGGGCGGAACCATCAACATGAATTGGTGGTTCACCAATTACGCTGTCATTCTCGATACGGCGGGCCGGCTGATCTTCGAAGAGGTCGAGCCCGGTGTGACAAGCGAATGGCGCGAGTTCCTGGGTCTTTTAAAGAAGTATCGGCCGAACTGCCCGGTGAACGGTCTCATGCTGACGATTCCGGTCGAAAGCCTTGTACGGGATTCGGTCGAGGTGATGGAGCAGAAGGCGGGCAAACTCGCGCGTCAGTTGGATGTCATTCAGAAAGAACTAGACATCCGGTTCCCGGTGTTTGTGCTCTTGACCAAGTGCGATTTGATTAATGGATTTCGAGAGTTCTTTGATGATCTTGATGATCCGCGCGCTCAGCAACAGATGTTGGGTTGGTCTAATCCGGCGCCGCTTGACGCACCGTTAAGACCGGAGTTGCTCGATACTCACCTGCGGGCCGTTAGTAAACGGCTGGAGAAACGGCGGCTCGGTTTGCTTTTGGATCCGGTGGCGGTCGACGGTTCGCATCGACGAGCGGACGAAGTCGATCGTCTGTATGAGTTTCCAACCAGTCTTGCTGCTCTGGCGCCTCGGCTGAAGCGTTATTTGGAAATCATCTTTGTTGCCGGAGAATGGAGCGCTCGCCCGCCATTTTTGCGAGGCATATATTTTACATCTTCATTGCGGGAAGGTTCCGAGCTCGATTCTGACTTAGCCGAGGCGATGGGGCTGGCAGTCGATCAATTGCCGGCCGGGCGCGCCTGGGAAAAAGACCGCCCGTTTTTCTTGCGCGATCTCTTTCTCGACAAGGTGTTCAGGGAAGATGGTCTGGTTACCCGAGCGACCAATACGAATCAGCTTTTGCTCCGACGAAAGCTTTTGCTGTTTGGCGCTGGTATCGCAGGCCTGGTTGCCTTGTTGGTTTCCGGGCTAATGGGTTATCGATCACTTCAGAGCGGTGTTCTTGCTCAGGATGGTTTTTGGACTCGCGCCACCGAAGGCTGGAGAGGTAAGACCTGGCAGCCAATTGTGACCCCGGATCCGGGCGGAACCTTATTATACAAGTACCGGGGCGATGAACCGGTAGGGTACGGGCTCACTGAAGAAACGAAAGCGGAGTTTCATTACGGATATCTAACTCTGGAGCAGTACCAGATCGCTCTGCGGCAGCTTGCAGCCGATCCGCTGCACGTACCATGGATATTTGGGTTGTTTGCGCGCTCGGGCGGCGACCCTGATCGGGACCGGGAACAAGCTCAGCGGGTGATGTTCGAGGATAGCGTGGTGAAACCGGTGCTCGATTCGACTCGGAAAAAAATGAGCGAACGGGAACCGGAATTTCCGGCGCAGGGTAAAGCGGATCCGCGGCTGGCTGAAAAAGTGAGCACGCTCGAGGCCAAAGCTTTGGTGGAGCTGATTCGGATCGAGATTGGATTGGTCCGGCGCAAAGAGGCAAATCCCAGCACTTTTCTTGGGCCAACGCTAGAATACGTGGCTGATAAACAGGATCCATCTCGCCTGGTTGAGGTGATGAACTGGACTTATACGGTCAATCCTGACGGCAAAAACAAATGGCCGCCTGACTGGGCCGGCGGAGGTAACTCTCTTGCTCAAAACGTCCCAATCAAGAACGGGTTGGATCGCCTGATCGCAGATACCAGTCAACGTGTTCAAACTGCGGAGAGCAACCTTCGTCAGCTGCTCGATCTGGCAGATAAAGCGCGTCAATACCAAACGACAGAGATCGAACTTTCGACCAAAGCGAACATTAAGGATGACCCGAGCACCAGCGATCGGGAAGTTGCCGCGATGTTCGACAAGCTGCGAGCGGACAAGGCAACCCTTGAACAGAAAATTGGAGCGGTACGACAGGCGCGCATGTTTGAGGATGGACCCGACACTTTGGTTTCAGCTTATCAAAAGCAGACGAGCGCCAACGACACACGGCTTGGGCAGGTAGAGACGATACTGGCGGATATCGAGAAGGTGGTTCCGACCTTCGATCCAACCAAACCAACCACAAAAATCTTTGAAACAATCAAGGAATCGAATCCGAAACTAGCTCTCCTGAAAGAGATCAAGGCAAAACTCCTCCCAGTCGCGCAACAACTCAAGATGCGTGTTCAGACCATTGTGACTCCTCAGCAAGCCGAGGAATTCAAAGCGTTGGATGATGCTGTTTTGACGACGGGGCAGGACAAACGTCCAGTTTATCTTCAGCGTTGGGATCTTTATCAAGAATGTCAGGCGACCGCTTCCCAATCGCGATTGGATTCACGGGTAGGACAGAAATGGACGCCACTGACCCAGTTGGGATCGGTGCTGGAATCGACGCAAGCAAGGGTCGAAGGCTATCGAGGCAAGCTCAAGGAACCGTTTGTCACAACCTGTAACTATTTACTTCGACGGGCAGAAGATACCCACCGGGAGGCGGTAGGAGTCGATTATTTGAAAAACGCCAAATTGCTGCTGCGAACCAGGTTGCGGTTCCCGTTACTGTGGCCGCCGACTGCTGATAATCAGTCGATGAGCGTAGACCAAGTGCGGGATGCCAAGGGGTTGATCGCTGCCATCCGTCGCGACGTTCAATCCGACGCGGTTGCCAAACTGGCACCGGCCACCCGTCAGGCGCTAACGGAATTTTCAAAAGGACTAAACAACGTCGACGCTCTTTGTGATGCCTTGATGAGACCAGATGGTATGGCTTCGACCGCCACGGTTACCCTGATGAATGGCCAGGCCCAAAAACAGTTGTCTGGACCAGATCTCGCACCGCTGCCAACACCGCCTCCCGTGCCGACTCCCCCGAAGCGGTCGATCCTCAGCCAGCTGTTCGTAGGGGATAAACCTGCGCCTACGCCGATTCCGACTCCTCCTTACAATATACGGAACTGGAATTCGGTACAGATGAGTGGCTCGCATGTAGTACCGGTTGATACGCCGTCCGACGTGTTGCTTGGAAAGGTCCGACTAAGCGAAAATTTTCGATTCGCACTTTATCACACGCCAACAGGGGGCGGCGGAGGAGAGTCGGTAAACCTTGGTGCGAACTGGTCGGCCCTGCGATTGCTCGGGCGCGGCGCTAAGCCAGTTGATGCTGGTCAGCTATGGCGAGTTGCGCTAAAACCTGGCGAGCCGACGGCTGTGTGGCTGCAAGTCAGCTTCGAACGCCCTTTACCGGCTCTCGACGCATGGCCGACAATCGACAGCCTTGGTTTACGAGATGTCGTGGGACCATGAACGACAAAAGATCTCACGCAGAAGTCGCAGAGGAAGGCAGAGGACTGAGATCTATTGTCATTTCCTCCGCGCTTCTCTGCGGCCTTTGCGCGAAGCAAATTGAGGTTTTCCGTGGGACCCGAGACCCGGCCTGTCCGGCGAAGCCATGGCGAAGTCGAAAACTCGGAAGCCGGAACCTGGAATGACTCGTTTCCAACGGACATTTCTGCGCGATCCGATTGGTGAGAAAGTCTATGCTGCGGCCTTTGGGAAACATCCGGCCTGGGACGACCACATCGACGATATTGGCCTGGTCACAGAGACCATGGTGCTGGCGAAGCAGTTGCTTTATTCCCAAGGGATCGCTAGCCAGCTAGCCAGTGGGGCATGGGACCAGATCGAGCGCGCTGGACAATCTCTGGAGTTTGACCATCGCTTCGTTTGGGCGCGGAAAGAGCAGGCGCTAGTTGGCGCCATTCATGCCTCCAGCGACGGAAAAGGAAGAGCCCGTTTCCCAATGGTCGTTTCTATCCAAGCTCCGGTTAATGGTTTAAGGGCCGTTCAGATTTATCTTCCTCAGGCTGAGAAGCTGGGAACTCGGTGCAAGGCCGCGCTCACACGCGATGAATTTCGAGCTGCAGTTGACCTTGCCAATAAGGAACTGAATGCTTTTCGACTACTCTCGGAAACTCAACCAGGGGTTGCTCATCCCGAGGTCGGCAGTAATCCGACTGTCATCGAGTTGGCCGCCCATCTTCTGGAAGCCTCGAGGGATTCCCGTGCCAGCCGGTTTCGCTTGCCTGCTGTATCGCCGAGAGTCCGGGACAATCTCGAATTTTGGGTTGGATACCTGGGACTTCATGTGCAACCAGCGCAACCTTTTATTCTGGTTGCTGCCGCCGGAGCATTACCAATCGACCTTCGTATTGGCGAACCAGAATCAAACGACTGGTTCTGTCTTCGCGCCAACGAGGGAGCATTTCCGATCACAAAACCGAAAGAAGCTGCCTCCCAGCGGCGTGAGCAGCAGGTAAAAGAGTATCTTGAGTGGTTCAGATTGGGTAGCGGCCCGCGACCAGCCAACCGTAGCGGGTGGAGAAGATTGTTCGGGCTGTAGCAGGGGAAACGCCGTCACCGCCGTCATCGCCGTCAACGCCGAGAGCTGACAGAAAGAGATACGAACAGAAGAGCACGAAGGAAAACAAAAAAAGTGAGCGGTTTCTTGGTCTTTGCGACTTTCCGCCTTCTTGGTAGCTCCGTCGCGACAAGTTCCTGCTCGATCTCTAGCCCAGAACACGAGGCCCGAAACCAAGGATACCCATGGCCTTTCGCTGCCGGCGATGTCGACGATGACGGCGCTGTCGGCGTTCCCAGTCTACTACCATCGTGTACTACCCATCTGGCATGAAGCTGGTCATTATACCGTGAAACTGATAGGCTCGGTTCCTGTATATTCTATATGTTGACGGTTGAAGACCTGATCGCGCCATTATCTCCGGAGAAGCCATGTGGAGAGGATCTCTCCTACGATCACGCCTTGCAGGAACTGGAGACGATGATTCAAGGGAAGCCCGAGACCCAGTTTTCGGAAGCTGAGGAAGCGAACTGGCGCGAAGTCCGCGAGCGTTGCCTGGAACTATTCGCTCGGACAAAGGATCTACGGGTCGCAATTGACCTGACACTCGCATGGCTTCAGGAACAAGGGTTTCTCGGTTTAGCTTCCGGACTCCGCCTCGTGCACGGCCTTTTGGCGCAGTACTGGGAACCGCTTTATCCGTTGCTCGACCCGGAGACCGGGAACGACCCTTTAGAACGGATGAATCTGTTGTCTGCTTTTGTGGCCCCGGAAGGAACCTTTGGCGACCCCATGCAATTCTTGCGACGGATAAGACGAGCGCCCCTTTGTCATTCCAAACGATTGGGCAGATTTTCGCTCTATCAGGTTCAAGCCGCCAGCGGTAAGTCAGATGCCCCGGCTGACGGCAGCGTTCCGGATACTGGTACGATCGACGCGGGGTTCCGTGATTCGGATCCAGCCTATTTGACGCAAGTGGATGACGCCATCGGTGTATCCATTGCTGAAGTCAATGGGATGGCAGAGTTCCTGGACCGTACGGTTGGAGTCACCAAAACGTTCAGCTTCGAACCACTGAAAGCCGTTTTGTTGGATGCGCGTAAACACCTCCGGCAATACTTATCTACACCCGGCGGCGAGGAAGCAATGGAAAAGCAGGAAGCGACTACAACCGCCGCAGCGACGACTCCAGGAACGATTCAGTCCAGGAGCGATGTGGTTCGGTCCCTCGAGGCTATTTGCGCATACTACGAACGTTCCGAGCCCTCCAGCCCTGTGTTGCCTCTTTTGCGCCGGACGCAGCAACTGGTGGGCAAGAGCTTCAACGAGATCCTTCAAGAATTAGCGCCTGAAACGGTCGCTCAGGTAAAACTGTTATAATACCATGGCGAGCGTATCCCAATTTCTCCTTGCTTTAAAACAGCGGGCAACCGCACAATAAACGTTCCACAGAACAATCAAACCCTGGGTTCTTATTATGGCAGCTGGCGATAGTCAAAAATTCATCGGACGAAACCGTCCTCCTCGCGTTCAAATCGAATATGATGTGGAGGTTTACGGTTCGGAAAAGAAAGTACAACTACCCTTTGTAGCCGGGGTAATGGCGGATCTGTCGGGCAAGCCTACGGAACCTTTGCCGTCGCTGGAAGAAAGGAAATTCCTCGAAATCGATATAGATAATTTCGATGAGCGGATGAAAGCCATCAAACCACGCGTGGCGTTTCAGGTGCCAAATACTTTGACCGGGGAAGGCAACGTGCCGGTCGAAATGACTTTTGAAAAAATGGATGATTTTTCACCTGCAGCCGTCGCTAAGAGCGTCGAGCCGCTTAACAAGCTACTGACAGCTCGGCAGCAGTTAGGTAATTTGATTGCATACATGGATGGTAAATCCGGCGCGGAGGATGTCCTGCAAAAGCTGTTAGCCGATCCAGCCTTGCTTCAGGCAGTCGCCAATACGCCCAGACCTGCTGAGGAAGAAAAACCGGCAGCTGGCGCGTAATGAACTGAATGATTGGTAGTTCTTAACTTCATATTGCTATGGCTGAGAAGAATCCCGCTAGAACTGAAGCAGCTTCTGTCGCGACAGAAGCGCAACCAGCAGAGCTTAGTGAGTTTGATGCTTTGCTGACTAAGGAGTTCAAACCGAAAACAACCCAGGCACAGGAGGCGATCCAATCTGCGGTCCGGACCCTTGCGGCGCAAGCTCTGCAAGGCGCGCAGCTGATATCGCCTGATGTGTTGCGGACAGTAGAAGCGATGATCACCGAGCTTGATCGCAAGCTGTCCGAGCAGATCAACCTGATTATTCATCACGAAGATTTCAAGGCTCTGGAAGGCGCGTGGCGCGGCTTGCACCACTTGGTAACGAATACGGAGGTCGACGAGCATCTTAAGATTCGCTTCCTTAATATTTCCAAGAAAGAGATCGGGCGAGCGATTCGCAGCTTCAAAGGGGTCGCCTGGGATCAGAGTCCGTTGTTCAAGAAACTGTATGAAGAGGAATTTGGAACGCCTGGCGGTTCGCCATACGGAGTTTTGATCGGCGACTATCACTTCGATCATTCCGCGCCCGACGTTGAAATCTTGAACGGCATGGGCCAGATCGCTGCTGCAGCGCATGCGCCATTCATCGCCGGTGCAGCTCCAACTTTGATGAACATGGAGTCATGGCAGGAACTGAGCAATCCGCGCGATCTCACTAAAATCTTCCAGACTCCTGAGTACGCTCCGTGGCGGTCACTCAGGGCTGCGGAAAACTCGCGCTACATCGGATTGGCCATGCCGCGGTTCTTATCGCGGCTGCCTTACGATCCGAAGAATAATCCGATCGACGAGTTCGCGTTCGAGGAAGACACGGCGAGCGGTGATCACTCCAAATATGTGTGGTCGAATTCCGCCTACGCCATGGGAACGAATATTACGCGAGCGTTTAAGCTTTACGGCTGGTGTTCCCGCATTCGCGGCGTGGAGAGCGGCGGCATGCTGGACAGTCTACCTTGTCATACATTCCCGACCGACGACGGCGGCATCGATATGAAATGTCCGACCGAGATCGCGATCACTGACCGGCGCGAGGCTGAATTAGCCAAGGCAGGGATGATGCCCTTGTCGCACTGGAAAAACACGGATTATGCCGTTTTTATCGGTGCACAGTCACTGCAGAAACCGACTGAGTATGAAGATCCCGATGCGACAGCCAACGCGAATCTCGCGGCGAGGCTGCCTTACCTTTTTGCGGTTTGCCGATTCGCCCACTATCTGAAGTGTATCGTTCGTGATAAAATCGGCACCTTCAAAGAGCGGGAAGACATGGAGCGGTGGTTAAACCAGTGGATTACCCAATACGTTACCGCTGATCCGACCGCCAGCGACAAAGTAAAGTCGGAATTTCCATTGGCCGCGGCTGAGGTAACTGTTGAGAGCGTGGAGGGTAATCCGGGATGGTACACGTCAAAGTTTTTCCTCCGGCCGCATTTCCAGTTGGAGGGACTGACCGCGTCGTTACGG
>JBKPCS010000078.1:0-15718 GCA_046727495.1 bacterium
GCTTTCCAACATCCTAACAGCGTCCCGTTTAAACTCCTCGTCGAAACGCCGTCCATACTTACTCCTTGGTTTTTGGTCGTTTTTCTCCACGGCTTCAGGCTTAGTTTACACCTGTCCGCAAGATCGAAGACACACCAAACAAAATTCCTGCTTCAGCCAGATAGATCCTTGACAAAGTTGGCTTCATAGAAGCCAGGGGCGAGCTTTGGCGAACCCCTGGAACGCCCCAATGGGGCGCCGGATTAGCGGCATCGCCTGCCTCTTTCGCCCTTTCAGGGCGACGTCCGTGAAACGCATTGTTCCAGGGGTTCGCTAACGCTCACCCCTGGCTGAGTTCTGTCGTCGCCTTGCGACGGCAGGGCGTTTCAGCAACGTTCAAATCAAGCCACCGGCTGAGTTCTGTCATCGCTTTGCGGCCGCATGGCGCTCCGGCCCGTCTAAATCAAGCCACTGGCTGAGTTCTGTCGTCGCCTTGCGACGGCATGGCGTTCCAGCAACATTCAAATCAAGCCGCCGGCTGAGTTCAGTCATCGCTTTGCGGCCGCATGGCGCTCCAGCCCGTCTAAATCAAGCCACTGGCTGAGTTCTGTCCTCGCCTTGCGACGGCATGGCGTTCCAGCAACGTTCAAATCAAGCCACTGGCTGAGTTCTGTCATCGCTTTGCGGCCGCATGGCGCTCCAGTCCGTCTAAATCAAGCCACTGGCTGAGTTCTGTCATCGCTTTGCGACCGCATGGCGCTCCAGCCCGTCCAAATCAAGCCACTAGCTGAGTTCTGTCGTCGCCTTGCGACGGCATGGCGTTCCAGCAAAGTTCAAATCAAACCACTGGCTGAGCTTCGTCGTCGCTTCGCGACGGCCTACCGCTTCCGTTTCGAAAACACGATCTGGCTGGTGACGTTCGTGGCGGTGACGAGCACCATCAACACCAGCGACGCGGTCCAGGCCATCTGAATTTGATAATCGTATGGCAGCGTGGAGAAATTGAAGATGAGTACCGACAGAGAAGCTGTCGGTTCCATTAAACTTTTCATCCAGTACTGGCTGAATGCTGCGGTAAATAGAACAGGCGCTGTTTCACCCGCAGCCCGCGCCACCGCAAGCATGATACCCGTCATGATGGCCGGTAGCGCCTCTGGTAACACAATTCGGAAAATGGTTTGGAATCGGGTGGCTCCCAATCCATAAGAAGCCTCACGAAGCGCTTTCGGGACTCCAAGCAATGCTTGTTCCGTTGTAAGAAGAATGGTCGGCAGAATGAGCACCGCCAACGCTACACCTCCGGCGATAGCAGAAGCGGTTCCGGTTGTAAGCACCACCACGGAAAATGCGAAGACACCGCAAATGATTGACGGGATACCGGTCAATAGTTTTGCGACGAATCGTACAGAGTTCGCCAGACGGGATGCGGGCTCGTACTCGCAAATATAAATTGCGGATAGCACCCCGAGCGGAGTCGAAAGAGCCAGCGCGATGGCCACCATGACGAGAGTACCCTGAATCGCGTTTCCGAAGCCCCCGCCGGTGAGTCCGGGGGCCGGCGGTAACTGGGTAAATATCGCCGGGCTCAAAAGGCGGAGCCCGTTTTGCAGGACCAGCCAAACGATTGAGAACAATGGAATCAAGGTCAGGAACGACAGGCCAATGCAAAGACCGGTCCAGAAAGTGTCCCGCAGGATCCGACGTCGCGAACGCGCGTCCTGCGCTTTTAGGGCGCCGGGCGCTGCACCGGGTGGAGCGATAGGGGAGATGGCGGTGCTCATTACCGAACTCCAGCAGTCACTTTTTGTGCGTGGCGTAAGACCGCTTCGCCGATCATATTCACCACCAGCGTCAGAAGGACCAGGGCAAGCGCCGCATACATCAGCGCGCTGATCTGTAAGCCTTTTGCTTCACCAAATTGGTTAGCTAGCAGTCCGGCCAGAGTGCCTCCAGGTGAAAGGAGAGACCAACTCAATCGCGGGCTGTTGCCGATCAACATTGCGACTGCCATCGTTTCACCCATTGCGCGACCAAACGCGAGGATCGTTGCCGCGACGATTCCCGGCGCCGCTGTTGGTAGAAGCACGCGGAAAATCGTCTCCCATCGCGTGGCGCCCACCGCATAGGATCCTTCTCGAAGCGCCTTCGGCACTGCGACTAGTGCGTTACGCGAAATCGCGGTGATCGTAGGTAAAACCATCAACGCAAGCACGAGGCTGGCGGTCAGGGTGCTGTTTCCGAAAACTGGTCCCTTGAAAAGCGGGATGAAACCGAGCCGGTCCGACAGCAGGCCTCCGAATTTTTGAACGATCGGAATCAGGACTGCAATTCCCCAGAGCCCATAGACGACGCTGGGAATGGCGGCCAGCAATTCAACGACGAACCGAATCGTTTGGCGGACCCCTAGAGGCAGAAAGTTTTCACTTAAGAAAAGTGCAATGAAAACGCCAAGCGGCAGCGCGATACAAAGCGCGATCAGTGATGTCAGCGCCGTCCCGATCAAAAACGGGAATGCGCCGTAACGGTCCCGGTTCGCATCCCACGCTGTGTTCGTGAAAAAGCCGAATCCGGTTTTTTGGATAGCCGGCCACGCTGGCAGAATGATGCTGACCACGATCCACAACAGGGTGACCACGGCTGCGACCGACATGAGCCAAGTGATCACCAGGAAAAGGTCAAGCCTGCGCTTGACCTTTCTCATCGAGCGACCGGTTGAACCTGGTTGTTCGGGCATTTGTTGTTGTCCCCTATTTTCGAACCTTGGAGGACGGTCACACCGCCGCGGATCGTCCTCCAGCTTTATAAGCTATTGGGCAGCTTTTAGCGCTTCCAGATCTTTGGCCACAATTTCCTTCGGAAGCGGGATGTAGCCCAGCTCTTCCGCGAATTTCTGGCCGTCACTCAGTCCGAACTCGACGAATTTCTTAACCGCCTCGCCCTGTTCTTTATTCTCATATTTCTTATAGAGCAAGATCCAGGTGAAGGTGGAGATTGGGTAAGCCTCTTTTACATCCGGATCAGAGGGCCAGGCCCGTAAAAGGTCTGCTGGAAACTGGGTCGTCGCCAAGGTCGCTTCTCCAGAAGCTGTTGTTGCTGTCACGAATTGTCCCGCTTTGTTCTCGAGCGAGGCGAAGGTGAGCTTGTTGTTCTTGGCGTAGCCGTACTCAACGTATCCGATTGCCCCTGGAGATTGCTTAACCAGGGCCGTGACTCCGTCGTTTCCTTTTCCGGCGACACCGGTTGGCCAAGTCACCGAGGTGCCTTCACCGACCTTGTCTTTAAATTCGGGGTTGATCGTGCTGAGATGCTTCGTGAACACAAAGGTGGTGCCGCTGCCGTCAGAGCGGCTGCAAACCGTAATCGCGGTGTCCGGCAGTTTTACCCCTGAATTCGTCTTGGCAATCGCCGGGTCGTTCCACTTGGTAATTTTGCCGAGAAAAATCCCCGAGTAGGCTTCGCGCGACAGTTTTAGATCGGTAACGCCGGGCAAATTGTAAGCTAATACGACACTTCCGGCGGTTGCCGGAATCAGAACGACTCCCTGCTTCACCGCAGCAATCTCATCATCTTTCATGGCCGCGTCGCTTGCCCCGAATGCTACAAGATTTTGTGTGAACTGCTTAATTCCCGCGCCGCTACCGACGGCTTGGTAATTGATCTGCACATTCGGATTGCTCTTGGTGTACTCTGCAATCCAACGCTGATACAACGGAGCAGGGAAAGTGGCGCCAGCGCCCTGTAGTTGGGTGCCGGCCGCGGACGCCGTTCCCGCGGCCAACAAAGTCGCTGCGCTGCCGAGAAGAAGAGAGATTTTCATAGGTGTCACTCTTTTCCAGTGATCAAAAACCGATATCCCAGCAAACTTTCTATTGTTACAATCCTGTGACAGGTGGGGCGGCCTGCGGCGTGCCAGTTTTCGGTTTTCAGTTTCCAGTTTTTTGCTGCACCATGATAAGGCCTTGTTCCCAGGCTGCAGCCATAGAGAAACTGGGAACCAAAAACCTAAACGGAAAACTGGAAACTGAAGACCTTACGCGTCCACGAACTCTCTGCAGGTAAAAGGCTTTTGGTTTTCATTGGGGCGTGCCTGGTCAAGTTACTCTGCGCAACGCTCAGATATCGCCTGATTGATGAGGCTGGATTCTACCAAGGGGAGCACGGACCTGTGGTCATGCTGATCTGGCACAATCGAATCCTGGCGATGCCAAGCATTTTTCAGCGCCGTTACCCGAAGCGGAAGGGCCTGCTAGTTTTGACCAGTGCAAGCCGCGATGGAGCGTACCTGTCCGAGTTTGTGCACTGGTTCGGTATGGGATCGGTTCGCGGCTCCACCTCTCGCCGAGGCGGGCTGGCGTTGCTGAACCTGGTTCGCAGAGTCGACGAAAAATACGATATCTGTGTTACACCGGACGGTCCGCGAGGGCCGAAATATCAGCTCGGACCAGGTGCGTTGCTATTGGCTAAGCAATGTAATATTCCTCTGATGCCGTTTCATATCGAGTATGACTCGTATTGGCGACTCAGATCATGGGATGGGTTCGCTATTCCTAAACCTTTTTCGAAGGTGACTGTTACGCTGCTGCCTTTTATTAAGGTCTCGAAGACAGATTCTGATGAGGAGTTCGAACGGGAGCGGCAACGGGTCGAGACGGTGATGACCGAGAGACAAGTGATGGTATAGGCTGCTCGCAGTAGCGAAGCTGCGGAATAAAGATAGCCTAGAGGGCGAAGCGTAGGTAGCCCTAAGTCCACCAGAAAAATCGGACCTGCGCTGAAAGCGCACTTCAATCGCTGCCAGGCCAGGTTGAGGCGCACCGACAGTGCGTGCCTGTATTGTGGACGGATTCCTAGGGCTACGCTACGCCCTGGGCTATCATCCCTCCGCAGCTTCGCCGCTTGTATATGCGCGCAGTCCTTTGGTAAACCGAAAGGGCGATGAGACTTTTAGTTACTGGCGGGTGCGGATTTATCGGCAGCAATTTCATTCGGCATGTTCTGGAACATTACGGGCCGGAAAGTGTTACCAATGTTGACGCACTCACCTACGCGGGATCCCTCATCACTACCGCCGATATGGCATCTCGTTTCGGTGACCGATACGAGTTTTACCGCGCTGATATCGGGGATTCCAAGCGGATCGAGCAAATCGCGCAGCGACACTGTTACTATGGTTTAATCAATTTCGCGGCGGAGAGCCATGTCGATCGGAGTATTGAGTCTCCGGAAAATTTCATCCACACGAATATTGTTGGAACGTCTGTTCTACTTGAAGTAGCGCGGCGTTCAGGAATTAAAAGGTTTGTCCAGATCTCCACCGACGAAGTGTATGGATCATTGGGGTCGGAGGGGAAATTTTCGGAGCAAAGCCCGCTGGCGCCAAGCTCTCCTTATTCTGCGAGCAAAGCCTCGGCCGATCTATTGGTGTTGGCAGCCCATAAGACCTATGACCAGGAAGTGGTCGTCACTCGCTGCTCGAACAACTACGGGCCGTATCAATTTCCGGAAAAGCTGATTCCGTTGATGATTCTCCGCGCTCTTGCTGACGAGCCGCTACCGGTGTACGGGGACGGTCTTAACGTGCGCGACTGGATTCATGTCGACGACCATTGCCGGGCAATTTTCGATGTCTTGATGGAAGGCAAAACCGGAGAAACTTACAATATCGGAGGGGAAAACGAGCGGACCAACCTTGAGGTGGTTCACGCTATTTTGGAGCACCTCGGAAAGCCGGAGAGCCTGATCGAATTCGTCGAAGACCGCGCGGGACACGATCGACGCTACGCAATCGATGCAACAAAGATCCGGCGAGAGCTGGGCTGGAAACCGTTGCATAGCTTCGAGCGAGGATTAGCTGAGACGATCGATTGGTACGTGCGAAATCGGAGCTGGTGGACGGAGGTACCTCGCTCCCGATGAAGCCGCGCGTCGCGGTGGTCGGCAAGAACGGCAGACTTGGCAAAGCCTTATGCAACGGCCTCGGCGAGCGTTACGACATTTTGCCGCTTGGCCGGCAGGAACTGGATCTGGAACAACCGATTCGCAAGCAGCTTCAACCGTTAGAGTTTGATTTGCTGCTTAATACTGCTGCCGCGACAGGGGTAGATTGGTGTGAGGAACATCCGCCGAGAGCGACCCTCATCAACTTCCGTGCAGTGTCAGAGCTGGCGCAAATTTGTGCCGAGCGAAGAGTACGAATGTTGCATCTCAGTACCGACTACGTCTTCGAAGGATCGAAAAGAGAACCGTACTGCGAAGATGATGTTGCCAAGCCGATCAATGTCTACGGCGAATCAAAGCGACTCGGAGAAGAAGCGGTTTTGCAGTCGGACGCAAATAATCTCGTTATTCGTGTTTCATGGGTCTTTGGACCGGAGAAACCGAGTTTTATTGATTCAATGTTGAATCAAGCGATGACGAATCTTTCGATCGCAGCTGTTGAGGACAAGTATTCGGTACCGAGTTTCACCGGCGATCTGGTGGAGTGGATTCGACCCTGCCTTGATACGCCTCTCAAAGGAATCGTTCATCTGTGTAACGGTGGGCAGTGTAGCTGGCGCGAGTTCGCTCAATTCGCAATCGACGTAGCGGACCGGGAGGGTGCGCCTCTAAAAACCAAAACTGTTCGGCCAGTGAGCCTGGAGTCTATGACAATGTTCGTTGCGCGTCGCCCCGTTCACACTGTCATGAGCACGGAACGATTCAGGGATCTAACAGGCATCCGTCCGCGCCCTTGGCAGGAAGCGGTAGAAGAGTTTGTGGTTAAGAAGTTTCGATCATGAAGAAAGGTTTTCTGGCGGATGGCGAAAAGATTGTTTTGGACGTGGGTCGAATACAAAGGGCTAAACGCTCAGTCGCCGAGGAGGGCTTTTGTGCTGGTGGCTGTCTTCTTTTATTAGTTGTTTTAGCCTTAATTATCGGGGCGGTTATTTGGGGCGGCCTATCGACTTACCAGGGTATCTACCTGATGACTTCGCCAGGGCCAAGGGCGTTTGAGCCTATCCCATCGATGGCAGCGCAAAGCGCCGCTCGGGCAAAATGGCAGGCGATGCTGCAATCTATCAGCCAAGGACGAGCTACAGAATTTAGATTTTCAGCAGAAGATCTGAATGCGTGGTTTTTTGGAGACGGTAGAAACGCGGATCTCGCTTCACACCTCCGGTTCGCGATTCAGAGCGGTACCAACCCTATCCCGGGGTTTGAGCCGAATGTGAAAGAAGATTGGCTGGTGGCTGACGTCAGCATCCCGCTCGGCTTCATGGCGGAGATTCCAGGCCTTCCAAAACTTCGAAACCGGTACTTTAATGGAAGAATTGCGACTCGACTTACTGTTGAGAACCAGGAGCTCAAGCTTAAGAGTCTCGATATCGAGGGCAACGGGCATCGGCTCCCATGGCTGTTTACCGGACAGGGCTATCGAGATACCGTGAAGCAAACGCTGGAGCAGGGGATTCGTAGCCGGCTACCGGAAGGCGACGCTTTCCTGTCGCGTCTGGAATCGCTTCGAATCGAGAACGGTCAGATCGTGGTACGGTTTAGAGGGGAATGATCATCAAGGAACCGTAGTTTCGCGTTCGGCACCGGAATGTTTAAGGGGCGCTGGGTTCGGCCTTCTATCGCCCCTTCAGGGCGTGCCTTATTTTGGTAATATACCCAGGGCTGAAGCCCTGGGCTAGTATCCCTGGCTCCTTCGGAGCCCAAGCGATAGTCCGTGACCTGGGGCACTGCGGCGTTAAACACCGAACGCCGAACACCGAACGCCGAACGCCGAACGCCGAACGCAAGACGCCGAACGCCAAACGCTCATCCCTCCACATCCACGTACCGAATCAGGCTTGCAAGGGACGGCCAACCATCGTGATGCCAGCTAAGGGGTGGATCTTGCATCCGGCCGATCGAGCAGACGCGCTGCGCGCCAAGCTTGACCGCAAGCGCGGTCGTGTCCGGGTCTGAAGGATATACTCCGATCGTGCTAATATGACGTCGAATCGGCGCCAGACTTTGCTCAAGGCTTTTTGGCATGGGCTTAACGAAGACGGTGCGGTGGAGAGGATTGTGCTCCAGCGTTGAGCTTGGATCATAGATTACTAACCAATCGAGAGACTTGGGACTCTCCCAAACCATGACTCCGGCTTCCGTCGCCGCCCGAAATTTCCATTCTTCCCGGTACGTCCGAAGCGTAGCTGCGATTTCGTCGGTCCGCGATCGCAAAGAGGGAACAACCGTGGACAACTCCGCAGCTAATTTTTCGGCAAACGCCTTCGCGTCCCCATCCACGAAATAAAATTGCGGAGAAAGGCAGCCCAATTGATCAAAGACGCAGACATCGCGGGCGGCGCCTTGGATGACATCTTGAGCGAACGATCCAGCGATCAACCCAAAGCTGATTTTGTGGCCGTGCGCCAGAAATCGTTGCCAGGGCTGGATTCGCTGTTGAAAGTAGTGGACGGTTTCATCGGATCCGAAGACAACTACCGCCTCGGCATCGGTGAACCAGGCCGGTTCAAGCACTCTTCCGATCAAGGGTTTCAGCTCGTCAGGTAAACGTTGAATGAATTCACCGACTTCCGGCAGATCGTCTTCTGGCAGTTTCAGAATGTTGTTTGATCCAACCAAAATTCCGCGGATCAAAGTTTGAAGCGCTGCATGTGGAGTATTCCCGCTCAAAATATGTAGAATCGGACTGAGCGGCTTAGCGATGACCTGGTGTTCACCATACTTTCGCTTGGCAGACTCGGAGAATCCGGGCAGCTCTAACTCAACCCAGGCGAGAATCTTTTCTTTGCTGAGATCCGCGAGCCACGGGAACGGCTTGGCAGCTATCGCAACTGCCTGCGCTCGTTCCATTAGATTGCCTCCGCTCACTCGTGGCTCCTAACTTCCGCCCGCCGCCGCGGCTACGGCGGACAAGCCTAGCTCCTGACTCCTCCGCAGAAGATCATCCATCGCCCGAGAACAACCGCGGGGCAGCGCTTTTGGATCGCGCCCGAGCAGGATAAACCCGCCATCTGGTTGCGCGACAGCTAAGTCCTGCGTTTGAATGGCGAGCACAGACCAAAGATTTGCCAGATCGATGATCTTCAAAAGGCCCACTTGGCCGGTCTCCGCTTCTTCATTTGTCTCTGGATTGATAACCACGAACCGCAACCAGGGTGGCCCATGATGAGAGTTACCAATACCGCTTGAGTAGAACTGAGAACTGAGCTCGGTCATTCCATATTCATTCCATATCGCTGAAACAGGAATGCCAAACGATTCAGACAGTTGCTGATACAGAACCTCCTTAGCAATCTCACGACCGCTCCCTTTAAAGCCGCCCGTTTCCATAAGAATACTTCCGGGAGGCAATGGTAACTTTGTCGAAAGCAGATTGAGAAATGCGAGCGCTGTACCGAAGAGTGTGATTGGCCCGTTGACGCTATCGATGAATTTTTGAAGCCGATCTATTTCGAGGACCCCATCCTTGGTAATGAAGAATCGATCGCGCTGTCCTGCTGTCAGGAAGCTGCCCATCCGGCTCAGGGACGAGAACGGCGCATCCTCCGGCGACTGCATTAACAACGCAAACGGGTTACGCGGCAGCCTGAAAAACTCCCAACCAAATTGAACCGCGGCTTGGTAAAGGTCCAATGATGGAAAGAAATGCCGGCCATAGCCTTCTTCCGTCGTGCCGCTTGTCCGAAATTCGAACGTTGTGGCTTCACTTGGAAAGGAACGAAGCTCAGTCCGTTTGAACGCTTGTTGCGGGACCGCAGGAATTCTTTTCCACGAGTCGACCTCTACGCCGAGCGAGTCGCAGTACTGCGCATAGATCGGATTTCTTTCCCGTTGAAACTCAAAGATCTTGAGCGCGAGCGGCTCAAACCGTTCTTCCACCGGGTTGTGTAGAAACTGTAAAATCTCGTTTTCTAAAAGGAGCATCTCATCGATATAAAAGACCGCCTATCCATGTCACCACCACTCGCTTATGCAATGGCTTAATTGGATGGCGGATCCGAACGCCTGGATCAGCCTCTTGACGTTAACTGCTCTCGAAATTGTATTGGGGCTCGACAACGTCATCTTCATTTCCATTCTCGCCGGCAAACTGCCCGCGGGTCAACAGGCGAAAGCGCGCACCATCGGTCTGACCTTGGCGCTGGTTACGCGCATTCTGCTTCTGCTCACAATCAATTGGTTCATGCATTTGACCAAACCGTTGTTTGAAATGCTCGGGCGCGGTTTCTCCGGCAGAGATCTCATTCTGCTGATAGGCGGACTTTTTCTGATCGCGAAAGGGACGCGAGAAATTCATGAGAGATTGGAAGGTTCCAGCGAAGGTCAAAAGGTTAAAGCCAGCAACAGAAGTTTATTTGCGATCGTGATTCAGATCATCCTGATAGACATTGTTTTCTCGTTGGACTCGGTGATCACCGTGGTTGGTATGGCTCAACATTTACCGGTGATGATCGGGGCCGTTACGATTGCGGTTGTTGTCATGCTTTTCGCTGCGGGCGTGATCGGTGATTTCGTGAATCGGCGTCCGACGATCCGTATGCTGGCTCTGGCATTCTTGATCTTGATCGGAGCAGTGCTGGCTGCCGATGGCCTGGGACAGCATATCGACAGAGGATACGTCTATTTCGCAATGGCCTTTGCCGTCGCTGTAGAACTATTGAATTTGCGAGAACGAAGGGCGCGGCGTTGAAGCGTTCGGCGTTTGGCGTTTGGTGAATACATCGTTGCACGCCTTGGGACGGGTGGGCGACCTCGAGCGGTTGCCATGCGCACGAGGCTGAGCTAAAGCTCAGCCCTACCACTTGCCAAACGCCAAACGCGAAACGCTAACCACCCACCTAACGAAACGCGAGTCTTTGATCCGTCTTCAGAATCTCGTCCAGGGTCGGCCAGCCGTGATCGTCCATTGCCTGGAACACATGGAGATAGGCGGTGACAATTTCCGGACGGTGGTTCTCGAGCAACTTGGATAATGCCGATTCCAGAGCCTCCTTCGAAGGCTCGGCAGGAAAATCCTCGACCACACCTTTTCCATCATGCGCAATTCCTAGCCTATCCAAAAATTCACAGATCATTGTGCGTTGTCCTCCGAGCAGCCAGATCTGGAATACTTGCGCGGTGATGTCGTCGGCAGGTTTGCGACCGAGGGCGTCACGAAGCCAGAGATGACGCTCGTTTCGAGGCTTTCTTTCGATGAACACGGGACGCAGCTTTCGTTGAGTCGCAACATTTTGGATCATCGCTTTGTAAACCGCCTTTTCGTCCTGTTGCAGGTAGCCAAAAATTTCGTCCGCCAGTTCAAGTGTCAGTTTGCTGAAAATCTCGTAGCACTTCATTGACTGAGCGTAATCCGTAGACGGTAATTGATGTTCCGTAAAGTAAACGCCGATGTGGTCGGGGATTGGTGAGAGGTGAGAAGTGAGAGATGGAAGTGAGAAGTGAGAGGTGGAATGACGATAACGGCGGGGGAGCTGAAAGAGACGATACGGCGAGAGACGAAAAGGCGATGCGGCGACTTTATCCAGTCCCTCTACGCTCCTAGCGCCGTCTTCTACCTCTCACCTCTCACCTCTCACCTCTCACGTCTCACGTCTCACGTCTCACGTCTCACCATGCTTGCACTGCAAGCTACTAACATCGACCTTAAAACGGTGTCATCCAAACGATCTATCTACGGCCTTTCGCTTCAAGAGCTGGAAAGCTGGTGCAGTGCTCGAGGCGAAAAAGCGTACCGGGCGAGACAGCTGTTTCAGTGGGTCTACCGGAAGCGAGTGGGCGATTTCGACCAGATGTCGGATCTGGCGGCGGAGTTCCGAAAGGGGCTAGCCGAGACGTTCTATATATCCTGTCTCCAGGTGGTGAAGCGTACCGGATCGAAAGACACGACCCAAAAATTTCTCTTCGCTTTGAAAGATGGCGCGTTCGTAGAGTCGGTACTGATTCCGGCGAGCCCGGCACTTTATGGTGCGCCCTCGGATCGCAAGACGATTTGCGTTTCGACGCAAGTTGGGTGCGCCTACGGCTGTAAATTTTGCGCCAGCGGCCTTGATGGTTGGACTAGAAATCTTGAGTCTGGCGAAATTGTGGAGCAGATCGCAGCGGTGGAAAGAGCGAGCGGCGAGAAGATCAATAACATCGTTTTCATGGGTATGGGAGAGCCGCTGGCCAACTACGCGAACCTGATTAAGGCAGTTGAAATCATCAATGCACCGTGGGGCATCGGGATTGGCGCGCGCCATATTACGATCTCCACCAGCGGCCTGGCGCCGAAAATCAGGGAACTCGCGGAACAACCTCTACAGGTACGACTTGCGATCTCACTTCACGGCGCGACCGATCACGTGCGTCAAACCATTATGCCGGTTAATCGCAAATATAATATCGCAACTCTTATGGAAGCGTGCGCATACTACCGGCAACGAAAGCACCAGAAGATTACATTCGAATATATCTTGATTAATGACGTCAACGATAGTCTGGATCAAGCGATTGAGCTTTCCGGGTTAGCCAAGCGATTAGAAGCGAAAATCAACCTAATTCCATATAATACAGTCCAAGGATTGACCTGGAGCCGTCCCTCCGAGACTCGGCAACGCGCGTTTCTACGGCTCCTGCGCAATCGAGGTGTGGATGCTACCATCCGCAAAGAGAAAGGGCATGATATCAATGCAGCCTGCGGCCAACTGCGGCTCCAGACCATGCGAGACAAAACCTTTGCAGCTAATTCGAACCTGAGATAAAGGAACGGGATATGGCTGATTCTTACGATGAGCCAGAGAAGGCCTGGGATGAGTACGATTGGGAACGCTTCCTTCAACAACAAGACAGCAAGACCGAGCGGTACATGGAGCTGTTTGAGAAGCACATTGATGATCCGAACCGAGATCAAATTATTGCGCAGGAAATGGGATGGACCCATTTACTGGATCAGTCCGCTGAAGAGGTGGAAGAAGTAGAGTTCGGTTCCGGGTTTGAATCGGAGCAGGAAGCGGAAGAGGAAGAGGAGGCCGATGAGAGCAGCGAAGAGGCGTTCGAAGCGCATCCGCTTTACCAAAGCGCCTTTTCTCTCACGATCTGGATCGATCAGCTCTTCGACGAGATGCCAAATGTGGCATCGAACCCGACTGCAGTGAAGATGGCGTCGCATGTGGCCGTGGCCAGCGCGAAACTGGCAGCCGCATTGAGTGATCAAGAGGCGGAGGAAATCGGAATGACGATTGCGTACCTTAAGCGGGCGCTGCGAGCGATTTCCAACGGACTGGAAACAGCGACGCAGATCGCAAGCGAGGGCATCTTAAAACCAAGACAATTTGAAGAGCTTTATCAACGCCTGTTCCATGTTCGGGACAGCATAATTGTGATGATGGGCGATCTGCGCGCGGAGTGGCGGCGCCGGTACGGGCTGTAAGAAAACCCGTAAAAAAGGATAGGAGTTGTGGTTTTTGAATGAAGTGCAAGAGCGCTCGTCTAAGATAGTGGCGGATCAAGGTCCCTCCGATACAGTTGAGCCAGATGATGGAACTCTGGTGAAGCGGTGTCAGGCCGGTGATTCCAGCGCCTTTAACGAGTTAGTGACCAGATATAGAACCAAGGTCTTTACCATGATCTATGGTATGGTGCAGAACGAGCAGGACGCTTGGGATCTCGCTCAGGAAGGTTTCCTGAAAGCCTGGCGATCGATTCATCGGTTCAAAGGACAATCCTCGTTTTATACTTGGCTGTATAGGATCATGACGAATGTCACGATCGATTCGCTTCGCCGGAAAGGAATCCACGGAGAAGCAGAGTTCGATGACCGGATCTCGCAAGATAGTGTGGAGCCCGGCTCACGAACGACCCCCTCGTCAGTCCCGCTTCCACATAAAAAGTTGGAGCATAATGAAATCAGGCAACGCATCGATGAAGCGATCGCGAAGCTTTCTGCCGAACACAGAGCGGTGATCGTCATGAAAGAAATCGAAGATCTGCAGTACAGCGAGATTGCCGAAATTTTGGAGTGCTCCATCGGGACAGTGATGTCTCGTTTATTTTATGCGCGGAAAAAATTGCAGTCGCTCCTAAGGGACGTTTATGAAAACCTTTGAAGAAAAGTTCACCGCTTGGCTGGACGGGAACCTCCATGGGGAAGATCTAAGGTCTTTCGAAAACGACTTCATGCGAAATGAAAAAGAGGAGTTTCATAAACTGAAACACCTGCTCCGGGAAGGGCTCAAAGCCTGCGAGATTGAGCATCCCGACTTTTTCAATTCGCAAGTCATGGCCCAAATCCAACGGGAAGAAGCAAACGGCTCGCGCCGAGTCAAGGCCTGGTTTGGTCTTCCACGATTCGCATGGGGAGGCGTCTTCGCTTTGGTTCTTGGGTTCGCTTTATTTTTTGCTGTGATCCCTCGCAACCAGATGAGGGATCCACGATCGGATTATGTCGCTGAAGTCTTGAAAGCGAAGACGGCGGATCCGAACATCAAAGCGACAGTTGATAATCAAAAGGACATCACTATTATCAAACTAGAGAATTTAGACAAGGCCCCTCCGGAAAAAGCTAAAAAACACGATCGGTAAATGTACCGGAAGCCTGTGAACGGCTGGCTTGGTAGAGGCTGCCAGATATGTTGTTTGGCAGCCTCTATCGTTTTTGGGCTTCTGGCTCAGGCTCAAGCAGAGCCGGAACCAGAGGTATGGGGTTGTCTTCTGTATGCGTCCAATGACAAAACTCAGGGAGAGTTGCCCGCTTCGTTGAGCCGCTATTATGAGCGGCTGCATGAGAACCTCGGGTATTCGGCGTTTAGCGTTGTTGCGCAAGGGGAGACGGTTTTGAAACCGGGGCAGGACAACTGGCTAAAAGTGGGGACCGACATCAAGGTTCTTTTGTACAGCGTCAGCCGCACGGATCGGGGAGAATACACAATGACGCTCCAGGTGTTTGACGGTGGTAAACCGCTGGTTGAAACCCAGGCGAGGGTTAATCGAGGGAGCCCGCTTTTTATCCGTGGTCCGGCTTGGCACGCTGGTCAGCTGGTGCTCGCGGTCATGGTCGAGTCCTGACGCGCGCCTTCGGCGCGCGGTTAACCGCGCGACCGTCTTCCGTCAACCGTCCACCGTTGAGATGCAGGAACGCGATACATTTGACTCTCAACCCCGCAGGAGCTTTTGATAATAGCCCTGGGAAATTGCGTGATAACACGCGCCCTTAAAAGGGGGCGAGAACTACGGCGCGGCCGGGTGGCGCTACCTATTTTCACCCGCAATTTTCGGTTTTCGGTTTGCAGCATTCGTGCCATTGTCTCGGTCCGGCACCGACCGAATTGGCGGTGCCCTCCTAATCGGGCCTATAGCTCAGCGGTTAGAGCAGGGGACTCATAATCCCTTGGTCGGAGGTTCGAATCCTCCTGGGCCCACAAAGATAAAATTGAAAAATTTCACGGTTTAGTTCACGGTATGCGCTGTGGAAAGGGTCGAGAAGCCTAAAACTTGGGAGAAGACACGCGCTCCCCAAGTGTACAGGCATGTACGTACCGGCATTTACTACGTTCGGGGTTACGTAAACGGAAAAGATGTCTGGCGAAGCCTTGGTACGGATGTTTTTTCTGTCGCCCAGCCGAAAGCCAGAGATGAACTGGCCGAGATCTACAGGCCGCGAAAAGCCGAAAGTGCCTTGACCTCAGGCATTGCGACCTTTGGAGATGCGGCTCACGTTTACGAAGAGCGATTAAAAGCCAATCCAAAAATCAAGGCTTCAACCCTAGAA
>JBKPCS010000079.1:0-12850 GCA_046727495.1 bacterium
GTGTGGACCTGAGCCTGCAACAGGCTCTCTTCTGGATAGAGATCGTATACAACACAGCTCTTTGCTTTGCCGGCGTATTGTGGCTGCGCTCGCAGCGAGATGTCACGCCCAGGCCGGAAGTAGCATGAAGGCCGAGGCTGCTTTGCAGCATGCGACGTAATGATTCCTGATTCGTTGCGAGAAAATCCCGTCGACCAGAATTAATACGCAACAAATTTGTGTTGGATGTTGCCGGGATTATGCAATTTTCGTCCGGTGACGCCGACGCGGATTGGGACAGTCGCGTTTTTGATTTGCATCGCCGGGACGATCGTAAGTGTACCGCTATTGCTACTGGCGCGGGCAGCCGCCGGGAAGGGCGGATATGCGGTTATGCTGGTTGATCCGCGGTACCAATGGGCCGGCGTTATCGTAACGTTGTCCACCGTTATGGAGGCAGTAGGCTTTGGGGCGGTCGCTTACCTGCTTCGAGTGTTTTCACGAGTTGGCGCGTGGCTGGCGTTTGGCGCCTTGCTCGTCGCGAGTCTTATCGTGGCGGTCGCGAACAGCATGGAGCTATGGAATTCCTTTCTCTCTCAGAACAACGCAACAGTCGCGTACGATTCCACAGTTTTCTCGCTCATGACTTTAGCCATTTTTCCGCTACAAATGGTCGGCTTCGGAATCTTTGGAGGGCTCTTGCTCGCGCGGCGGCAGACTCTCTTTGGCGCAGCTTGCCTGCTTGGTGTCGCTGAGACGCTGTTTGCGCTCTATTGCATGGCCGGCGTGGACACAAACCTGCAGCTCAACATCCTTTGGGTGGAAATGACGTACAAAATCGGACTCTGCATAGTTGCTTTTCTCTGGCTTCGGTCGCAGCGAGCCAAAGCGATAGCCATGAAAAAACGCTGATTAGATCCGGATTAGTCCTCATAACCGGTAGGGAGGACGATGTCGGGCACGATTGGGTTGCAGCCTTTTGGCTTCAAAACGCTGCCTCAGCCGTTGAGAGATCGATAACCCAGCGCGTGCTCGGCTTGCATCATCTTATGGATTTGAGTCGTACCTTCGTAGATGATCGGGGCTCGCGCGTTCCTGAAATAGCGGCCGATCGGTGAATCATCGTCCGAGTATCCTTTGTTGCCGTGGATCTGGAGCGCGTCGTTTGCCGCAGCAAATGCCGCTTCGGTCGCATGCCACTTGGCCAGAGAAACTTCGCGGGTATCTCGTTTGCCTTGGTTTTTCAGCCAGGCGACCTGCCAGACCAGGAGTCGACTTGTCTCAAGATTTAAAACCATCTTCGCGATCATCTCCTGGACGAATTGGTTCCGGCCTATCTCTTTGCCGAACGTCGATCTCTTCTTCGCATAGCTGACTGAATGCTCTAGACAGGCGCGGATCGTTCCCAGCGCGCCTGCGGCAACGGTGAACCTGCCCATATCAAGCGCGTACATGGCGATTTTGAATCCCTCTCCTTCGCGGCCGACCAGGTTCGCGGGCGGCACCTGAACGTTCTTCATGAAAATCTCACCGGTTGAGCTCGACCAAAGGCCCAGCTTGTTCTTGATGTCTCGGGTGTCGAGCCCTTTCATTCCTTGTTTCAAGACAAATGCGCTAATGCCTTTGTGGCCCGCCTCCGGACTAGTCTTGGCAAAAACCAGAAGGTGGTGTTTGAGGTCGTTTTCGCGCGCGACCGGCAATATCTCGGTGTCGACGAAGTGCCGAAGCTGCTTCTGAAAAGCTAATTGTTTCCTCGTGAGGCCAAAATCGAGCATAGGCGTTTGGCGTTTGGCGTTTGGCGTTTGGCGTTTGGCTAACTTCCAACGCAGATTGCGCAGCTGTAATAAAGCCTAATCGTAGGTTTGAAAATAGTTTGCCGCCAAACTTCGCCCTGGTGGCCCGGAAGTCGTCCGCGCGCCATTCCCGGATATCATGTGGCGCCGAACGCCAAACGCCAAACGCGAAACGCGAAACGCCAAACGCGAAACGCTATTGTCCTTTCGGCTTGGTATGCTTCAGCAACGAAAAAATGTCGCTGTCGGTCGAAAGCACCAGCGTCGAATCTTTTGTGAAAATTCTGTGATAGGCGTCCAGGGTCTTGAGGAAAGCGTAAAACTCCGAGGCTTGCGGATTCTGGGTGTAGGCCCGGGCGTAAATCTCCGTCGCCTTGGCATCCGATTCACCGCGAATCTGTTGCACCTGGCGATAGGCGGTCGAGTTGATTTCGTTGATATCGCGGTCGCGTTGGCCGGCGATTCGAGCGGATTCGCCTTCGCCTTCAGATCTGAAACGCTGCGCAATTTGCAGTCGTTCGCTGATCATTCTCTGGTAAATGCGCGCGAGGACATCAGGATTGTAGTTAACGCGTTTGATTCGGAAATCGAGTATATCTATGCCAAAACCTGTCAGCTTCTCTGCAGCTGCGGTCTTTATTTCTTCTTCGATTTTCAGCCGGCCATACTGGATGGGCGGCAGAATACCGAGCGCGCCAGTCTGCCCTCCTTTTATAGTCTCGTCACGCAATGGTTGCCGGTTTTTATCGGTGCGAACAATCTCGATGAGATCATGTTTCGCTATTGAGTTGCGGGTTTCGCTTCCCAAAATGTCCTCCAGGCGGGACTGGGCGCTTCGCTCGTCACGCAGCCGAACAAAATAGGTTTTCGGGTCGGCAATCCTCCAACGGGCGTACGACTCGACCTGGATATAAGTCTTATCTCTGGTCGGAATGGCGACCGGCACGCCGTCCCATTCCAGGAATCGTTTATCGAGGGTATTTACTTGCTGGATGAGCGGAGTCTTGAAATGAAGCCCGGCCTCGGTGATCGGTTCGCCGATCGCCTGTCCGAACTGTGTGATAATCACCTGCTCTGTCTGGTGGACAGTGTAGAACGCCCCGGAGAAGACGAGGAACAAGAAAATGACTACGGCGACTCCCGCGGCTACTATGCAACCTTGTTTCAATGTGCTTCTCCGTTATTTCGGCGATAGATCGGTAGGTTTGGTCGAGAGCGGTAACACCGGCAGGAGTTGCCGGAGCGATTCGTCGATGATGATTTTCTGGCCGGTTTCAGGTAAAGCTTCGCTCATTGTCTCAAGGTAGAGCCGGGTTCGAGTGATCTCCGGTGCTTTCAAGTATTCCACGAGGACCGCAGTAAAAGCGGTGGCGTCGCCCTCGGCCTCATTCACCCTTTTGAATCGATAGCCTTCGGCCGCGCGAATTGCCTGGTCGGCTTCGCCTTTGGCTTTAGGGACTGCCTTGTTGTATTCCCCATTAGCGATATTGATCGCATTCTCCCGGTCCTGTTGAGCTTTATTAACTTCGTTGAATGAGGCCTGTACTTGCTCAGGCGGGTTCACGTTTTTCAGTTGCACCTGGTCGACGCGAATTCCGAGATGATACCGCTTCGCCATGTCCTGCATCTTGGCCAGCGCCTCGACCTCGATATCCTGACGTCCGATGGTGATGAGCTCGTCCACCGTCCGGTCACCGACGACTTCTCGCATCGCCGCTTCTGCGAGGTCACGCAGAGTCGTTCCAGGGTTGCGGACGTCGAACAGGTATTGCTTGGGATCGTCAATCCGATATTGGACCACCCATTCTACCAGCGCCGCGTTCAGATCGCCGGTGACCATCGATTTCTCTGCCGCAGGGTCTTCACCAGTTTGAACTGGATTGGTCAGGTATCCTGGAGTAGCGAACCCGAACTCTAGTTTCAGCTGGCGCCGCGTCGGCAACACGATCACTTCGTCGACTCCGAATGGGATTTTGAAATGGAGCCCGGGCTGCACAGTGCTGAGAAATTTCCCGAACCGGAGCACTACGCCCTCGGATTCAGCCTCAACTGTGTAATAAGAAGTCAACACCCCAGCCACGATGAAAAGAGCGACGGCGACGACGACGATCGCGGTCCAAGTAATCCTGATTGTTGGCAGGCGCATAGCCGGTCGCGGTGCAGGCTTTTCTGGCATACGACACAGGCTAGTATGGCGTTAAAGTCTGTCGAGCGGAATCATTCAATCGGATTGCGCATCGGTCTGCGTGGGCGCCGCCCTCGTCCGCAGCGATATTTGACAAAACTAAACCGTTTAGTTTAGTTATTCTTGTCCATGATCGAGGTCCGAAATCTCACCAAACGGTTCGATGATGTTGTGGCGGTGCGAGACATTTCATTTCAGGTCAAGCGCGGCGAAATCTTCGCGTTTCTCGGCCCGAATGGCGCGGGCAAAACCACGACGGTGAACATGCTGACCACCCTGTTAGCACCGACGAGCGGGATGATCCGAATCGATGGTCTCGATCCGGTAAAGCAGTCCAATGAGGTGCGGAAACGGTTTGGGATCGTTTTTCAGGATCCCAGTTTGGATAGCGAACTAACCGCTCTGGAGAATCTCCAACTACATTGCGCGCTCTACCGAGTGCCGAGAGAGGAACGGGGGCGACGGATGGAGCAATTACTGCGCTTGTTCGAGCTTTGGGAGCGCAGAAAAAGCTATGTAAAGCAATTCTCCGGTGGGATGAAACGGAGGTTGGAGATCGCCCGCTGTCTCTTGCATACGCCGAAGATTATCTTCCTGGATGAGCCGACTCTTGGCCTTGATCCCCAGACGCGGCATCAGCTTTGGATTCAGGTCCGCAAGCTCAACGATGAACAAGGTGTGACAGTGTTCCTGACGACCCACTACATGGAAGAGGCTGAGAGAGTAGCCCACCGGATAGCGGTCATCGATCATGGCCAGATCGTCGCTTTGGGTTCACTCGATGAACTGAAACAACAGACAAACGCAGAAACTCTCGAACAGGCATTCCTGACGCTCACCGGCTCAACGATTCGCGACGAAACTGCGTCCAGCAAAGATCGGATGCGCACAGTCGCACGACTTATGCGGAGGTAAACGCCGAGATCGCCGGGAACTGAAAAAACGAAAACGGATAACTGAAAACCGAAAACGAGCTCACACTCACACCCGCACTCGCACTCAAATGAGCTGCATCTATACTCTGTGGATACGCCAGCTTAAACGCTATTTTCGAGCGCGTTCTCGGATTCTGGCCTCCATTGGTCAGCCTCTGCTTTATCTGCTGGCGTTTGGGTTCGGATTCGGACCGATTTTTCAGAAGGCGGGCCAAGGAAGTTATATTCAGTTTCTCGCTTCGGGCGTTATCGGGATGACTTTGTTATTTACGTCCGTGTTTTCAGGAATGGAACTGATCTGGGATCGTCAATTCGGTTTCTTAAAAGAGACGCTGGTGGCGCCGGTTCCGCGCATTTTGATCATGTTTGGGAGAACGCTTGGTGGAGCGACTGTCGCGCTTTTACAAGGGCTGATTGTGCTCGCGGTTTGTTTAGTTGCGGGCTTTCGTCCGATTGGCTTTCAGTCGATTCCGCTGGCGTTGATTTTCATGGCACTGATCGCGATCATGTTCACCGCTTTTGGGACCGCGTTTGCTTCGGTAATTTCGGATTTCCAGGGTTTTCAGCTGGTCATGAACTTCCTGGTTATGCCGATCTATTTTCTCTCCGGCGCGATCTATCCGCTAACGAATGCGCCCAGAGTGTTGGAATGGATAGCAACGGTGGATCCGCTTTCCTACGGCGTAGATGGACTGAGAGGTGTTCTGACCGGGATATCCCATTTTAGCGTGGCTACCGATCTTGTTGTCCTCGGATTGTTGTCGGCCGCTTTTGTCGCGTTAGGGGGATATTTGTTCTCGAAGGTGCAAGTGTGATGAGTGTGATTGCGAGTGAGTGCGAGTACGAGTGTGAGTGTGAGTGATGGCTAGGACACTGAGCGTTGCAGCCCACGATAAGGCGCTTGAAGCCGCCATTGAACTGATTGCGGATCGGGGGATTGATGCCACTCGGGTGGACGCGATCGCTCAGGCTTCCGGGGTTAGTAAGGCGACGCTCTACAAGCATTGGAAGAACCGCGATGAACTGTTACTCGATGCAATCGGCCGGGTGAGCGAACAGTATCCGGTGTTCGATTCGGGGGACACACGGGCCGATCTGATCGATTTTCTCAGCTACCTTGTGCAGAGGAAAAGGTCTGAACGCACAGCTCGCATGTGGCCGCGAATCATTGCGCACGGCTGCTTAAATTCCGAGTTTGCCCGCCTGCTGCGTCAACGCTTCACGGCACCTGCAAGGGAAAGATTCATTGAGTTGTTAAAGCGTGGAATTATTCGCGGTGACCTCCCTCGTGACCTGGATCTGGACTTCGCTCGGGATATGCTGATTGGGCCGATCATGCATCGCCGCTTTCAAGGCACCAGGGTCCCACCCGACTTGCCTGAGCGGGTCGTCGATCTCTTTTGGTTCAGATTCGGGCATAGACCAATCGTCAGCGAAGCAGAAAAAACGCAAGGCTGAGTATGCCGAATAGGATGCAGAGGAGGATGACTGCCTGCACCAGGCAGCCGAAAGAGATTACGACTCCCTGATGGCCGGCTTGTGCGTCCGACGTCGGGATTTTGGAGGGCATCTGCGAATAAACAATCGACGGCGTTTGAGTCGGATTTAGCCTGTTACCTTCCAAACACCCCGAAAGTCTCGCGAACGCCCGCCCTTTGTGAGATTCTCGGGCTATGCCTTCGTTTTCCTACGAAGTCCGAAATCGTCCGGACGCGGTCAGTTATCTCATGCGGGAGCTCGATTCAACCGTTATACCTCTCTTGGATGATCCTTCGGAGCGATCAGCTCTTCTCTTGGTGGTGGACGAGCTGGTTTCGAATCTGCTCAAGTATGGTTTCGAATTCGGCAAGGACCAGCGTTTGAGCATGCGAATTTCAGTCGATGGCGAATGGCTCCAGATGGAGCTGAAGGACAACGGACGCCAGTTTAATCCATTGGCACGACTGAATCCTGAGTCACTGAATCGTGAAGTGGCTGACCGGCAGAGCGGGGGCCTCGGAGTCTATATTGTAAGAAAGACGATGGACGCTGCGCATTATGAATGGACGCCACCCTGGAATAACCTGACACTGCGAAAGAAAAGAAGGAGTAAGGATGACTGCACGCACTGAAACGGTTGGAGAATGCAAAGTCCTGTATGCCGGTGGGCGCATTGATTTCGAGTCGTCGCTTGATTTCGAGCAGCAAGTTAACTCGATGATCCAAAGCGGCGGTAATCGTTTCGTGATAGAGCTGTCCGAAGTTGAACTGCTAAGCAGCGCCGGCTTGCGGGTGTTGCTGTCGACAGCGAAAAGAGTCCAGCATCGACACGCAGAGCTGGCACTGGCTTCGCCGAGCCCGGTTGTTCTCCAGGTTTTCCGGATTTCACATTTCGATTTGTTGTTCAAGATCTTCCCGACGCTGCGTGAGGCTTTGGCTGCTTTTGGTATTTCTGCGGCGCCTCTGGAGGAATATGGTGGCCCGTCCGCCTTAGCCGCTTCCACCGCTAAACCCACTGAGGAGCGTTCGGTGGAAGCAGCTCCCGTTATTCCGGCACGTCGCGAGGAGGAGGCTTTGGAATCACCTGCTTCATCCGCGCGACCGACTGCTGAGCCACCTCTGGATCGGTTCTCTCTCGAGCGCGAAGCAACTGCCCAAGAGGCTTCTCCGGTGCCCCGATCAAGTCTGCCGGTAGAGACCAGGCCAACCGCGAACCTGGCTCAGAACGTATCAACCGATTCTTCGCCCGAAGCGAAGACGGTCGTGCCGCCGCCGCTGCCGATTCCGGCTCCGCCCGCCAAAGAACAAGAATCTGGGCGGCTTGCGACTCCGCCACCTGTTCCCGCTGCGGTTTCGGCTGAACGTCCGCGACGTGAAGCAAGTTACCCTGCGCTCCTTGAGATTCGCGCCGAGGGTATTAGCTATCTCTGCAAAGATGGGGATGTGATCGGTACTGCCGGGCGGGTAGCTAGCTCTTTCTTCGCGAGTATTGCCGGGCTGGAATCCCGCCATCTTCTAATCGGTCAGGAGGGAGATCGCTGGTTTGTTTTCACCCCTAAGAACGTCGCTTATCCCTTCCTCCTTGATGGAGTGCCCCTTGTGGCCGGAGAACGAAAATTTTTGCAATACGTTGAGCACCAGATGGAGTTTAGCGGCCACGTCTTCGGCCTTCGCCTGATCCCGGACCGGCGGAAAAAGGGCCTCTTCGGACGCTTCTCCTGGAAGTGACGGGAGAAACGTATCGGCGTGTCGGTCTATCGGCGTATCGCGCAAGAACGGAAGACCGAAAACGGTCGACCGAAAACTGCTAACGGCACGCTGAAAGCGTGCCCTAGGGTGCGACCACCCAAATCTCGACCGCTCGGTTTGCGTCGGTCCGTTTGCTGTCAAGCAGATCGGTGCTACCCATTCCGACGCTGCGCACGACGTTCAACAGGTTTGTCCTTTCTTTCAGGAACCTGGTGACGTTTTCGGCTCGCTGTTCAGAAAGCTGTAGGTTTTTCTTGGGATCGCCAGCGGTGTCGGCATAACCGGCTACGACAAAAACGACTGTAGGGTCGCTGATCTTATCCTGGACCTCTTTTGACTTGAACTTCTGAACCAAAGAGTCAAGCGCGGCTTTGCCTACGCTAGTTTGGCCGGTGGCAAAGCGCACCACGAACAGCCGTTCCATTGATCGGGCGGTCTCCATTTTCTCGGTCAGGCGCTGTTTTTCTTCTGCCGAGAGTTTCGGCATAGCGTTGATTCGCTTTACGACATCCTGACGAGCTGCATCCACCTCTGCTTTCGAAAGGGCGGCGGGCTGCACTTGATCCTCACCGGAGGCAGGAGGCTGCGGCGTAGACGGAGGAGGCGGACTTGTTTGGGTGGAAACATTAGACGAGGTCGGAGCCGGAGGGGGAGTTGGCAGTTGATCGGCGGCTTGAGGGGTTGCCGCCGAAAGCGCTACCGGGCTTGGTGAGGTCGCAGGAGGTGGGGGTGGTGGGGTGTTCCCGCTCGCAGAACGTTCCGTCCCTGAGTCGGCGAGTTGAGGCGGAGTTGGTGCCTGGTCAGCGAGTTGGGCGGTGGCAGCCGGAGTTGCCGCATTCGCTGCTAGTGCGTCTGAACTTGCTGCCGGAGAGGTTGCTTCCTTCACGACGGCTTTGTCTTCCGACTCAGGTAACTCAAGTACCTTTCGTTTCGGCTCGCTGTTGTGAAAAGCCAACTGAGCGAACTGGTCGCGGAATAGGAACAGTGTGCCCGCCGCTGCGACGCCCAATAAGACAACGAGAAGAAGAATGACTAGCAGTGCTTTGTTTCCGCTCTTTTTCGGAGCAGCATCAGTGGCTAGTGGCTGGCCGCATTCCGGACACGCTCCACCCGGCGGTACCGGAATCTTCTCGCCAGTATAGGCGAGACTGCAACCTACCTTGTTGTTACAAACACCAAACTGCGAGGCCATCCGCGGATCATAGCGCTTGTTTCGGGGCCGAAGTAAGGAAAATCTGTCGATCAGGGCTTGGAATACTCCATTAGTGTTAGCCCAACTGTCGTCGAAACCCGGAGCTAAGAACGCAAACTTACACTCGCACTAGCACTCACACACAAAATCAGGCAATATCCGCGCTATGACCGACGTCTCGATCGATGAAGCATCGCGGCCGTTAGGCAAAAATCTCAGGCTGCTGGAGCTGATTGTCGATCACATCGACGATTTGATCGCCGTGATCAATGGGCAAGGGCGCCGTGTCTGGAACAATGCCGCTTATGCGCGCGTTCTCGGCTATCCGATCGAGGCTCTGGCCGGAAGCGATTCCTTAGTCGAGGTGCATCCCGATGATCTGCAAATCGTCCGCAGTGCGCTCCAGGACTTGCTTCAAACCGGTAGCGGTCGCCGGATAGAATACCGTCTTCGCCATAGGGAAGGGCACTACATTTATCTTGAATCACAAGGTTGGATCCTTCCCGGACAACAAGAGCCGTTACTCGTCGTCATTTCCCGGGACGTTTCAAAACGCAAAGAATTAGAGGAACAACAAGCCAAGCTTCATGAACAGCAGACGCTGCAGCTGAAAGCGCTGCAGAAGAGCGAGAGAATGATCAATGCGCAGCTGGCTGATGCAGCTGAGTACGTTCGTTCACAGCTGCCGGCCGACCTCGAAGGATCGATTCGCACGGAGTGGCGATACCATCCGAGCTCGGTGCTCGGTGGTGACGCGCTCGACTTCCTATGGCTGGATGGAGACCACCTGGCAATCTACGTGCTTGATGTGGTTGGCCATGGCGTTGGGGCGGCTCTTTTGGCCATCTCCATTTTGCATCTTTTGCGAAAGCGAGGTTTGGGTGATTGCGATCTGCGGGACCCGATTTCGGTGTTGACCGCTCTCAATCAGGCTTTCCAAATGGACGAACATGGCGAGAAAGTCTTCTCGATCTGGTACGGCGTCTTCGATCGGCAAACTGGAATGATTCAGTTCGGCACGGCCGGGCATCCGCCGGCTTTGCTTCTGTGTCCGCAACCGGACGGACAACCGGCGTCCCAATGGCTGGAAGCCAGAGGGCTTCCGATTGGAGCGACTGACGTTGCCTCGTTCACCGGAGCCAGCGCCGTCGTCGGACAAGGCGCCGAGCTCTTTGTTTTCAGTGATGGTCTCTATGAGCTGTCTGTCCAGGGGAATGAATTGCTTGGCTTGGAGCGGTTTGGCGAGATTCTGGTTGATCAATTCATCACAGGGGACACCAGCCTTGAATCAGTTTTACAGAGGATTGCCCGGCTTCACGCTTCGCAAGAGTTCGACGACGACGCCGCCATCCTGAAAGTCGCGTTTTAACGGGCGCTTATCGCGCGCGGTTAATGGTCTTCGGTCGACGATCGACTGTCTACCGTTTTTGGCGCTCGCGCCGAACGCCGAAACGTGAAACGCCAAAACTTGTCGCGCCGTAGTCCGGCCTTGACGGGACGAAGTCGGACGCGAAACGCAGGCCACCCCTTGAGTTCTTCTTCTCGCACGGCTACGCTGAATCCTTATCCCGACTATGAGCAAAGGAGCAGTATTTCGACGGGCGGTTGAGGAGGAGACGCCACTCCAAGTGGTTGGAACAGTTAACGCTTATTGCGCAATGTTAGCGGCTCGTGCTGGATTCAGGGCGATCTATCTATCGGGTGGAGCTGCTGCCGCCGGCTCATTCGGACTGCCTGACTTAGGAATCACTACGCTAAATGACATTTGCGAAGATGTTCGTCGGATCACTGGAGCAACCGATCTGCCGCTGTTAGTTGACGCCGACACCGGCTGGGGTAGCGCCTTCAGTATCGCTCGAACCATTCGCGAGCTCGATCGATCCGGGGCCGCTGGTTGTCACCTGGAGGATCAAGAGCAAGCCAAGCGCTGTGGACACCGCCCTAACAAAGCGATCGTCTCCAAGGAAGAGATGGTAGACCGCATCAAGGCGGCCGTCGATGCGCGCCGAGACCAGCAGTTTGTGATCATGGCTCGGACCGATGCTGTTGCGTCGGAAGGGATTTCTTCCGGGATTGAGCGCGCGCAGGCGTATGTCGACGCTGGAGCAGATATGATTTTCGCAGAGGCGCTGTACGCGCTCGAAGACTATCGCGCGTTCACCAAAGCGATCTCGGTACCTATATTGGCCAACTTGACCGAATTTGGTAAGACGCCGCTGTTCACCGTCCAGGAACTAAAGGAAGTCGGAATAAAATTAGCCCTCTATCCGCTAAGTGCTTTCCGGGCAATGAGCGCTGCCGCCATCGAGGTCTATGAAACCATTCGCCAAAAAGGCACTCAGCGCGATGTGATTAATAAGATGCAGACACGCGATGTGCTTTACCAAGTTTTGAATTATCATTCCTTCGAGGAGAAGCTCGACCAATTGTTTTCAAAAGAATAATAACACCGTGACTACAGCAGCCCCCCAGAATACAGGCCTTAGAGGTCAATCCGCCGGGTCTACCGCAATTGCCACAGTAGGCAAACAGGGTGTCGGTTTGACCTACCGAGGATATTCAATTGAAGAGCTCGCCGAAAGGGCCTCATTCGAGGATGTCGCCTATATGCTGTTGTACGGCGAGTTGCCGAAACAGAATAAACTCGACGAGTTTCGAGCCCGCCTCAAAGCGAAACGTAATCTTCCCGGTCCGCTAAAAGATGTCCTGGAGTGCATCCCTGGGGATGCTAACCCGATGGACGTGTTGCGTACCGGATGTTCGATGCTCGGAGTTCTTGAACCGGAGCATTCGTTCCAGCAGCAAGATGCAGTTGCCGAACGTTTGCTCGCGATTTTCCCCTCGATCCTCCTTTATTGGTATCACTTCACCAAATCCGGCGACCGAATCTCCACGGACGACGATAACGATTCTTTTGCAGGACATTTTCTGACACTTCTGCACGGTCATGCCCCGGAGGAAGAGACGCGACGCTGTTTGGATGCAAGCATGATTCTGTATGCTGAACACGAGTTCAATGCCTCAACCTTCGCTTGTCGCGTGTGTGCAGCGACTTTGTCTGACTTCTATTCTTGTATCACCGCCGGGATCGGAACTTTGCGCGGGCCGCTCCATGGTGGCGCAAACGAGGCAGCAATGGCGCTCGTCGAACAGTATCACAATCGCGAGGAGGCCAGAGCAGGCGTGCTGAAGAAGCTGGCGAATAGGGAGAAAATCATGGGCTTCGGACACGCCGTGTACAAACACTCGGACCCACGAAATGCGATTGTCAAAGACTGGTCTCGCAGAATGGCGTCCAGGGTGAAGGACGGATACCTGTTCGATGTCTCTGACGAGGTTGAAAAAGTAATGGACCAGGAGAAAAAGCTATTTGCGAATGCGGACTTCTTCAGCGCGACCGCATACCATTTTTTAGGGATCCCGACTCCACAGTTTACCCCCCTCTTCGTGATGGCTCGAACCGCCGGATGGTCAGCTCACATCAAAGAGCAGCGCGCAAACAACAAATTGATTCGTCCGAGCGCGGACTATATCGGCC
>JBKPCS010000080.1:0-19905 GCA_046727495.1 bacterium
GGCAGGCGGCCAAGTATTTTTGACAAGCCTCTTCGGTGGCGAACTCTGACTGAAATTCGCGCAAGGTTTTCGGAAACGTCGGGCGCACCACCCCATTACACTAGCCCTTGGGGTTTGCTGAAGCAACCGGATAAGCAAGAGTTAACTAGCATGACCGACGAAGTTAGATGCCAAGTAGTTATTAAAAACAGTTCTTAGGATGGTCAGCGCGAATGTAATTAAATTTATCTGGGAATAAAGTGCCCGATCCAATGATCAGAATGGTATGTATATCATCGCGCTGGGCATTGGGAACCTGGTCGGTTCGGATGTGCTGATTCTGGCTTTGATCGTCACAGTGCTTTTCGGTGCGAAGAAGTTGCCTGAGATCGCACGCAATGTCGGACAGGGGTTAAACGAATTCAGGAAAGCTCGCGACGAAATTGATAGTGAAGTCCGAACTTCCGTAAGTCACAAGCTCGCGACTGTTCCGGCGGACAGGGAGAGGCTCTAGCTCACAGTTCCGGCGATGCGCCAGGAAATTCATCCTGACGCTATGGGAGCGCGAGGATGAGGACGATTTTGGCAAGCGCCAGGACACGATAGCGCTGAGGCACCGACAAGAAGAGACGAACAGACAGGTTCCGCCTCCGTTAGAGCTTTGGCGCGACCGGTCTGTTCGATCAGCTCTTTACAGTCGAGATCGAGGACGAGTATGAGTACGATTCTCAAACGCGAAACGCGAAACGCCAAACGCGAAACGCGAAACGCCAAACGCCAACCGATATTTACATAGTCAACACAACACGGAATCGAGCCCTGCCGCTGATCATCTGATCGTACGCTTCCTCGACTTTCGAGAGCGGATATTTCTCGATCATTGGCCGGACACCAGTCAGTGCGCTGAACCGCAGAGTATCTTCAGAATCCTGAGCCGTTCCGGAAGGCCAACCCTGGATCGATCGCCGGGGACCGATCAAATCGAGAGCGCTGATTGCCAAAGGCTCCAGCGCTGCGCCAACAATCACCAGCTTACCGCTGGGTGACAATCCGCCAACCAGAGAAGAGATCGATTGCGCGTCCGGAGCAGTTGCTAGGGCAACCCGCGCGCCGCCCAGCTTCTGGAGCTCCTTAGCGGGAATGGTTGCAGCGGTGTCGATATAGTATTTCGCTCCGAGAGCCGTAGCGAGAGGCTCTTTATCTTTTCCTCTTCCCAGCGCCACCGTGGCAAACCCCATCCGGTTCGCGTATTGAATCCCAAGATGTCCGAGCCCTCCGACTCCCTGGATCGCCACAACATCTCCAGGCGTCGCACCGGAATGCCGAAGCGCGTTGAATACCGTAATTCCAGCACAAAGTAGAGGAGCAGCTTCATCTGGTTGTAACTCGTCCGGAAGAGCAGCAACGGATTCTGCCGGAGCGATTACATATTCTGCGTAGCCTCCATCATGACTGATGCCGGTGATTTTTTCGTTTTCGCAAAGGATAAAATCTCCGCGCCTGCAGGGTTGGCAATGGAAACAGTGTCCGCCGTGCCATCCTACTCCAACACGTTGACCTACTTTCCAATAGGCAGCACCGGACCCAACAGCATCGATCAACCCGGCAATCTCGTGTCCAGGTACGCGTGGATAGGCCAGTCCTGGCCAAAGTCCGTCTTTAACAAACACATCGCTATGGCATACGCCGCATGCCTGAACTTTGATACGAACCTGTCCAGCTCCGGGCTCCGGAATATCTCGTTCAACGAGCTCCCAGGCTGCGCCTGGCTTGCTAACCTGTGCCACTTTCATTCGCGCCATAAAATTGGACTCCTTTCGGTTATCGAATTCAGTTTTGCGGGCGACGCGAATAGCGCACGCCACAAAACCTGTGAAATTTGGGAAGACGTAAATAATTGATTAGGCCCGACAGGCTAAACCTGCAAGCCGCGATTACAGCCCGAATGCTTTTGGGGTTTAACAATTCTCCGTCGACCGTCCGCATCGACCGTTCGTTTTGGCAGCCACAGCATAAGCAATTGATGCTTGCTTTCTCTGAGGTGGTGCGTCCCGGAGATTTGAACAGAACTTGTTGCGTCTCCGCCAGGGCTAGGGCGCGACAAGTTCTGTTCAATCTCTTCCGTGTTTCTCTTTTTAAGCGAGAGTCATATCCCTTGGAAGGAGCGAACCAGCCTGGTTTGGATCCTGCTAGAGAATTTCGAAGATCTCGTAGACGACGGATTGCGGCTGTCGTTCACCGACGCCGATAGTGAGAGTGAATAAATGGCGAGATTTCAGTTCGATCACCCATAACAAACGCATGGCAAAGGCTTGGCAAAAAGAGCCATTTATTTGGAATTGGATAGACCACTTCTTTTTGCTTCGCGATCGACAAGCCGAACGATCGACGAACAGACGCCCGAGGATTTTGCACGCAGACATGTCGGGCCGTAGCCTTGGCGAAGGACGAGGCCGCTGAGTAACGCAGAGTTTCGGATTTAGTTTTTTCTTTCCTCTGCGTTCCTCCGCGTCCTCCGCGCGAAATAGCACGGTGGCGCCGCTCTGAAATCTGCTGTGAGGTTGCAGCATCGCCTCTCAGCGACCTTCTGATCGATCCCTCAGAATCAATGACACTCAAAAATCACCAATTCTGCCAAGAAGGTGTCCAGGTGCTGGCGCCTCATTCGTTGTAATTTAAAAATGAATACTGACCACGGACTGTTCAATCTTTGCCTCGCGGTGAGGTCCATGAGGAAATCTCCTATGCGCCAGGCAGCCACCTCCATCGACCACTTGCGGCTTCCAGAGATCGATTTTTCGTTCCTCCGGAAACGCGTTTTGCTTTCGAGCGCAACCCGGACCACTGGTTCCGATGAAAGCGGATGGATCCGTTACAATCAGCCTGATACGGCAGAGTCTGCCGCCGAACGACCGATCCTTTCGGGGCCCGCACGAAGAAATCGACGCCCCGCAATTACCGTTTCTGGTCAAACGCCAGACGCACACCAAAACAGACAAAGGCGCCGCCAGTGACCCGGTTGAGCCACGTTAGAATCACAGGCTGGCGAAGCCAACGCTTAAAAGATTGAGCACTCAGCGTAATTGCTGCGAACCAGAGAATTCCTTCTACGCCATGTATCAACGCGAGCAAGACGCTAAATCCCACTACGTTCACTCCAGTCGGAACAAACTGGGGGAGAAACGTTACATAGAAAACTCCAACCTTTGGGTTCAGCAGGTTTGTTAGGAAGCCGCGTACGAACCAACTGAACGTCCGGCCATTTGACTGATCTAGATCGTCTGCTGTTTCGGTTTCGTTGGAAGGCGGTGGTTGCCTGCACAATAACAGCCGCGCACCAAGGTAAACCAAATAGCATGCGCCGATCAGTCGAAGAATCGAGTAGGCAACCGTTGAAACCGTAAGGATTGCGCCTAGACCGACGGAAACGAGAAGACCCTACACCAGGCACCCTGCACAAATTCCAAGTCCTGCGCCCATCGCTCGATGCCGGCCTTCCGCGATCGCGGTGCGTAGCACAAGCATCGTATCAAGACCTGGAATGATGGTCAGTAATCCGGCCGCAGTCGCGAATGCGACCAGAGCGGTCCAAATGTTCAGATCATGAGCCATCGCTGATACTCTTCGAAATTAAGGTGGGCTGGCAAACCAATCATCCAGCAAATCGCTGATTAGATCGCTTTAAAAGGAGCGTGCTTGAAATCAAATCTGCGCTTGACCTTCGAAATAGAAAACGCAAGTGCCTTCTAATTCGACCCGATCGTTCCGTAGGCGGCAAATGACTTCGCCTCCGCGTTTCGATGCTTGAAATGCGCGAAACTCTGTTTTCTTTAACCGCTTAGCCCAAAACGGCGCCAGCATGCAGTGCGCGGAACCTGTTACCGGATCTTCCGGAATACCTTTAGCTGGAGCGAAGTAACGACTTAGAAAATCGTATTCGCCATTGCCTGATGCCGTAGCGATCACACCGTCGCGATCTATTCTGGCAATCGCGGCCAAATCTGGAGCAAGTGCATGCAGCGATTTGGGGCTGTCCAACAAAACCATGTAATTGAATCGGTTTACGAAAACCTCGACAGGAACAACGCCTAACGCTTCGGCTAGCCCGGATGGAGGGGGGACCGATTCGGATAGCCGGACCGGGAAATCCATGACATAACCCTTGCCGGCGCGCTTCACCGGAAGAGGCCCGCTCGCTGTGTGGAAGATCACGGCTGTGCGGCCGGGTTCGATGCGTTCCATCACCACTGCAGCACTGGCCAAGGTAGCGTGACCACAAAGCGGCACTTCAGTGGCCGGCGTAAACCAACGCAAATGATAGTCGCCATCATCGGGAACAAGAAAAGCGGTCTCGGCCAAGTTGTTTTCTGCTGCAATTGCCTGGAGCACGTCGTCTGAGGGAAACCTGTGCATCAGCATCACGGCTGCAGGATTTCCAGAAAAACGACGATCGGTAAACGCGTCTACCTGAAAGAGGGGGTTAGCCATGAGAAGGACACTCTACAGGCGATCAAGGATGTGCCTAGATACAGATCGTACAAATTGAATCCGGCACAGATGCGCCTTCGAGCCCTGGAGGTGGCTCACGGTGTCAGCCCTGAGTCAAATGTTCAAATCATCGTCTGCCTCGAATGGGCAACAGAACGAAGACGCACCAACCTCTCACTGACCAGCCTTCGCTTTCAATTCGGCCAGCAACTGATTGACTCGCTCCTCGCGTTCCAGCTCAGCCAGTTTTTGCTCGGGGCTTCCCTCGCCAGCCGTGAGTTGGCCTTCGGCCAGCGCCTCGGACTCGGCTACCTTCGAACTTAAACGATCAAAAGCAGCATCTTGTTTTAACTCTGCGATCTCGGAGACGCCGGTCTGTGCCGCTAACCTGGCGCGGCGATGCTGTGCCAGCAGCAGTTCAGCCTCCGCTTTTGTCTCGGTCATTTTTTGCTCGAGCCGGCGTAGCGAGTCTCGCAACGAAAGCAGCTGATGAGCCTGACCTTGCATCTGCTGCGAGAAATTCTTCGCTGCACTCTCATAAGTGAGCGATCGCTCCAGCGCCAGCCGCGCCAGCTTTTCATCACCGCTCCGCACCGCGAGTTCAGCCTTACTCAGCCACTCGTTCTGAGCCTCCAGATTTTCCTTCTGTTTCCGTTCCAACAAGTGTTGGTGCGCAGCGGCAATTGCCACGTGCGTTTTGACCTGGATGTACTGATTCTGCATATCGAGCAAAAGCTGTTTCAACATCGTCTCCGGATTTTCGGCTTTTTCGATCAGCGCGTTGACGTCCGCTTTAATCAGCATCGTTACGCGTTCCCATAACGTCATACCCAACTCCTCCTGGTTTCATTTTGCATTCGGCTTCGGCCCGTTGCGATCGCCCGACTTATCAGCGATCGCCCGGACCTTGCTGAGCAGGTCTGCCATTTGCATGCCTGACAAGGTCTCAAATAGAACCGGTACCTGCGCTGCAATCTTTGTCATATCGCCTGTGATCCTGCTCATTCCTGCTCCATTGCCGTCGCCGGTCGAAACGACGGTGATCTTGTCGACGTTTGAAAGCGGTGCCGCGAGAGCTTTGACCACTTCCGGCATCCCGGTAATCAGCTTATCCACTACCGCAGCCTGATTCCATTCCTGATACGCTTCGGCTTTGACATTCATCGCTTTGGCTTCCGCCTCACCTTTTTTCAAGATGATGTCTGCGTCTGCTTCACCTTGCAGCCGCGTGGCTGCTGCCGATCCTTCGGCCTCGGTCATCAGCTTCCGTCTGGTAGCCTCCGCCAAAGTCTCGACACGTTGCCGCTCGATCTCCGCCTCCTTCAAAACAGTCGCAATCAGTTCTTTCTCCCGCCGCACGATTTCTGCCTCCTGCACTTTGGCCTCTTGTTCCTTCTCGATTTGCCGCACCTTCACGGCTTCGGCTGTGACCTGTTGCTGCATGACGTTCGCCTGGATCTCGTAAGCCTTATCCGCCTGCGCCTGTTGCCGCTTCACCGTCTCCAGATATTGCGCCTTCTTAATGTCCAGATCCCGTTGTGCCTCCGCTTGAGCGGCCAGCGACAGAGTCTCTGCCTGGACCCGTTCCTGATCAGCTTTCGCTTTGGCCACGGCTGCTGCTCGCATGGCCTCAGCTCGTTTTATCGCTGTATCTCGCTCGGCTTCCGCCGCGGCAATTTCTGCGTCTCGCTTAACCCGAGCAATATCGGGACGGCCCATATTCGTGATGTACTCGTTCTTGTCGCGAACTTCCTTGATCGTAAAAGAAACGACTTCCAAACCCATCTTGCTCATGTCATCCGCGCAGGTCGCTCGCATTCGATCGCCCACCATTTCTGGTTCTTTGACAATCTGCTCGACTGAGAGCTGGCCAATAATCCCACGCAGATGCCCCTCCATTACCAAGCGGATCAAGCCTTCCCGCGCTGCATCGGTTTTAGTCAGGAACTGTTCGGCTGCGGTTTGAATCGATTCCGGATCGCTCTTTACCTTGATCTGAGCTACCGCTTCGACCGTTACCGCCACACCTTGTTTGGTGTACAAATCCTGTTCGGGAGCGACATCGAATGACATTAGCTGCAGCGAGAGCTGGCGGAAATTTTCAATCATCGGAAAAATCACCGTGCCTCGGCCTTTAACAATTCGGGTCCCGCGAAAGCCATACACAATCAGCGCTTCGTGCGGGCCTGCCTTTCGGTAAAGAGAAGCCATTACGGCCATTAACGCGAAGAGCGTTAACACTAGAATTATCGCGATATAAAGAATTTCGTGCGACATAAAGAGGTCTCCTCGCAACGATTGGTTAGCTACTGGGTCATTGCTTCCCAGGTACGTACGTACGCAATCCCTTTCTCATAGCGCGTTACAACTACTTCCTCACCGCGCCTAATCTCCTGTCCATCCTCACTCCGCACCGACAACGACCGGCGCGTGCCATAACGGACATAAATCATTTCACCGGTTCCACTGGCCCGGATCGGCCACGAGATCCTTCCCAGAATTCCCACAATCTCGTAGTCGGCAGGATCAAGCGGCCGCTCTCTGGAATTCAGGAATCTCAGAAACCAGGCAAGGATCCAGGCGCCGCCCAGACCTAACGCGGCCGCTATGACGAATCCGGCCCAAAATCCCAACCCTGTATGTCTGGCCAGCAAAAATCCCACTCCGCCGAACCAGGCCAGAAACGCAGCTCCGCAGCTCGGGTTCAACAGTTCTCCGATACCTGTTACACCTTCTTTGAGATTCCCGGTTCCGTGCTGTGAACCATTAGCAATATGCGGGTGCCCATGTCCTATATGCCCATGCCCTATATGCCCATGCCCTATGTGCCCATGGCTGAAATGCCCTTGCCAGAGGCTGGCACCATGCAAACCGCCGAGTAATAGCGCCCCAAAACTCCACAAGGCGCCGACAGCAAAACACAACAGATAGATGTCTTGAACATTCATTGCCGCTCATCCTTTCTTGACTTGCAAGACCTCCCATAGGCGGTCCACCAAATCAGTCCTGTCCAACACCGCTGCTAAAAGCCGTATGCATTTACGAGAGTCTTTGTGGCGCGCAATTTTGACTAACGCCTGTGATAGTGCCGGATCTTTCTGGAACTGCTCGGCGCCGCTGATCAGCAATCGATCAAGTGGACGCTCTTTCAGTCGAAGATCGGTTATCAGTTCGGTCTGATATCCATCTGGATCGTCCACCAGGTAACCGGGATGCACGCGAAAAAACTTCGCTAGAAGCAACCGGCTTGTATTTGTCATATGCTTGCGGCGTCCACTCTCGAGTTGTGAGAGGTAGGGTTGGCTGATCGAGCGCTTCATCTCGGTCTTGATAGCGCGGACGACTTCTTTCTGGCTCAATTCCCGGTTCAATCCGCGGAGATGACCTTCCACGAGTCGCAAATACCGAAGTTTGCCTGCCGCAGTCATTTATTGCAATCTGCTATATAGCCTATCACAATTTGCAAACCAGGCAAGGCAGTTCGGCTTTGGCCCGCCCGCAATCAAGTGGACGAGTTCCTGGATGCTAGACAGCTGCCTTTACCCGGAACGAAGTGGGAGGACCAGCCAGCCGGTGATCTCAACAATTGGCGCCATCGGCATGAAACCCTGGCGTGTTCAGCAAGGAAATTGGCGCGTTTGACCTACCTCTGCGATAAGCCCCTTCGCTACCTTTTGTCTATGCAAGCTTCGACTAGATCTTACGCAGCCCAGAGCGCTTCTTCCTCTCTGGCTCCATACGCAATCCAACGCCGTGACTTACAACCTAGCGACGTTCGTATCGAAATACTTTACTGCGGCGTTTGCCATTCTGACCTCCACCAGGCCCGCAACGAATGGCATAACACCATTTATCCCTGTGTTCCGGGCCACGAAATCGTCGGCCGTGTTACCAGCATCGGTTCTGACGTCCGAAAATTCAATGAAGGCGATCTCGTTGCTGTCGGTTGCATGGTGGATTCATGCCGGACCTGTCACAACTGTCGAGCAGGCTTCGAACAATACTGCACGTCGATCCCGACATTTACTTACAACGGCGAAGATAAATTTCTAGGAGGCCCGACATATGGCGGTTACTCGGAAAATATCGTCGTAGACGAAGCTTTTGTTCTGCGCGTCCCGAAGAATCTTGATCTAGCAGCGACCGCTCCGCTCCTCTGCGCTGGAATCACAACGTATTCTCCGCTCCGGCATTGGGGCGTCGGTCGAGGACAAAAAGTAGGCGTTGTCGGCCTGGGCGGACTTGGACATATGGGCGTCAAATTCGCTCATGCATTCGGTGCGCATGTCGTCCTGTTCACAACTTCTCCTGGCAAAACCGCTGATGGACTGCGTCTGGGCGCCGATGAAGTTGTTGTCTCAAAAGACGAAGCAGCGATGAAAAAACATGCTTCTTCATTCGACTTTATCTTAGATGCTGTTTCCGCCGAGCATGACATCAATGCCTATCTGAGCCTCTTAAAACTTGACGGTACGCTCGCTCTGGTTGGCCTGCCGGAAAATCCGCTGCCAGTCGCTCCGTTCAACCTGTTGCTCCCGCGAAGAAATTTCGCCGGTTCGGCAATCGGCGGGATCGCTGAAACACAGGAGATGCTCGACTTTTGCGGTGAACACGGCATCACCAGCGATATCGAGATGATCAACATCCAGGGGATCAACACCGCCTATGAGCGCATGCTGAAAGGCGATGTGAAATATCGGTTCGTCATCGACATGGCCTCGCTCAAGGGTGAACCGCAGACTCAGAAATAGGGGCTTCGAGCTGTCGTGCCTGGCCAACGTGATTATCGGCGCGCGCAACGAAGGGCAGTTGCGCGCCAATCTTGGTGCGACAGGCTGGAAACTGAATGCTGAGCAGATAGTAATCGGTGTTCAGTTGTTGCAGTCTCAACGAATCCGAGTCCTGTAACTAACGAGTTTTACAATGGCTACGCATTTTCGAATTTCCCGCAGAATTCCGCAGAAGCTCGCGGAACTTGGGGTTTCACTGACGGCAGTGGCTGAACAGGCGCAACTTCCTGTCGGCTTTTTTAGTCAGGAAAAGATAATTGCCACGACCGAACAGCTCTTTGCTTTCTGGCGCGCCGTCGAAACGGTAAGCGGCGATCCGAGTATCGGATTAAAGGTCGGCACTGAAGAACGAGTGGAACGCTTTGACCCGGCAGCGATAGCGGCTTTATGTAGCCACTCTTTTCTGGACGCGTTACAACGGATGGCGCGCTACAAGCAGTTGACTTGTCCGGAAAAAATTATCGTTTCGTCCCCTCGCGATGGCGAATGCACAGTAAACTTCGAATGGTTGCTTGCACGGGAAGCCGAACCGAAAGCTTTGGTCGACCTTTGTTTATCCTGGATTCTTTCGATCGGGCGGCGCGGCGTTGGAGCACATATCGCGCCTTTACGGGTGGAACTGACTCGGGATCCGGAGCATCAAGAGATGCTGGAATCATTTTACCGGTGCCGTATCAATTTCAGCGCGGATCGAAACGCGCTGGTATTCCGGTCAACCGATCTTGACCGCTCATTCGTCACGCATAATGCGGATCTGGTAGCGCTGATCTCGCCTCAACTTGATGCAGAACTGGATGCGTACCGGTCGTCACGAACAATAACCGAACAAGCAAAGTCCGTAATGAAGCGCCTGCTGGCCGGGCAGAGGCCCTCGATCGGCGAGGTTGCTCGTCAAATGGGTCTCAGCTCGCGTACGCTGCAACGGAGGTTGACTGAAAAAGGTGTCAGATTTCAGCAACTGCTTGAAGACGCACGCCGCGAATTGGCGCGTTACTATCTTTCCGATTCTCGAATGGAACTGAATGATGCAGCTTATCTGCTCGGGTTCGAGGATCCGAATTCTTTCTTTCGAGCGTTCCAACGCTGGGAAGGAACAACGCCTGCTCGATATCGCAAAAAGCAATCGGCCGACGCACAGATCCGAGATTATTCCCCATCGCTGCAAGCGTGATTGCGAGGCCGCGACGCGGGCCCCCGATGTCAGCCCAGGGCTTCAGCCCTGGGTTAATTGTTAAATGGTAGTCCGCCCTGTAAGGGCATAAGATCAGGCCCGACAAGCGGCCTGACGCGCGCTGGTTCTGCCCCTCTTTCAGAGCGCCGACAACCGCATAGTAGCCCTGGGCTGTTTTTTGTCCGCTCTTAACAGAGCGCACGAGGCCGTTTCTAACCCAATGGTGTTAGTCACCTGGCCCCTTGCGTGCTTGTCCACCGGTGTCCCCACCTGATACATGTCATGAACTAACTATGCGCATCTCCATTCCTCTATTGCCGTTACTAACAGGCGCGTTGCTTTTCGGATGCGCAACTCAACCCAAATGGAAATGTCCGGGCGTGACTTCACCGGATCAAACGCTTCATGCCTGCGTGATAACCGTTGCGAAGCATCCACCTCCTTTGAATGAATCGAAGATCGAAATCCGCGATGTGAATAATCAGGTATTGGCTTCCAAAGATTTTTCATCGCCCGACGGTGAGCACGGCCGCAATGTGCAGAAAAACGAATGGACAGCGGACTCGCAATTTTTTGTTTTTAGCACCGCCAGTTCCGGCGGTCATTCTCCTTGGCATTGGCAGACCTACTTCTACGATCGCCGCACTAAAACGTTCAAGGAAGTCGATGACTTTACCGGCCCGATCATCAAGCGCGACTTTACGCTGGCTGCTCCGGACTGGATCGAGGTCACCGTTCAGGGAACAAAGTCAGATCCCAGCGACATCAACACGGGGCACAAAGTAAAGCGGCGACTCAGTAAACTGCACTGAGGAAGGAACGCCGTGAGCGCCGCCAGCGCCGACAACGCCGTAAAGAAAACAGGACGGCCAGAAACTAGGGGTCATCAATGTGATTTGCTCTCGCTGCTTATCGATGCACGGGCTCCGCTTTGTTTCGCCTTAGCCTTGATTGAAATCGCGGCTTCACCGCGTGCTAATCTTTTCTTTGCTCGCGGAGGCGCAAAGCAATGGCGCGGTGCAACCGCTGCCTCAAAATAGCCTAGAGGGCGGAGCGCAGCGGAGCCCTAGGTATGCTTTCGTAGGAAAACGAAGCGCTGAAAGCGCGTCTCAGTCCATCGCGATGTTCCGAGAGGACCTGCGGTCGGGCGCACGGGCTGCGGACCCAGTTCGAGGACGATTGATTAGGAAGCACGGCGCCGAGGGAACGAGCGATTTGAGCTGAGGACGGGCTCGTTAGCGAAATGCCGAAGAATGAGCGAGATCGGCAGCCCGACGCATACGATGTGAATGACGATCGCTCTGATTGTGGAATCGATTGAATACTTCTGCCAACCGATCGCGGATAGCGGCACGACTATCCAATACATGAAAACGTAGACCGCGACTCCGTATAAAACACCGCTCGATACCGGTCGGCACCTCATCCAGACGATCTTTCGGCTCGCGATGTAAAAGACAGCGGCCGCCGAGAAAGCGATCAAGAAATGGATAACTATTCCGAGGAGACCGGTTGACCAGCCTCCTTCAAAAGATTTTGAGCCAAGCGCCCCGCTGGCGATGCCCTGAAGAACTTTCAACGGCGTGTAGCCGCGAAGCGAAGAAGTGGCAAATGCAGCGGTTATATCCAACACACCCGCCGCGGCACCGGCTAGAAAGATCGTCATTATAAAACGCGGCCGATGGGTGGGGCGGCCTACAGGAATTGGCTGATTCATAGAGTGGGGGATTGCGCACGGCGTTTGGGCGCCAAAGCAATGTTGCGTTGCATCGACCGGCCAACCGTAGATTCCGGATTGCTGCCAGAAAATAACAATTGCATACTGTACTACAAAGAAAAAATTTACAACAAATCGTGCAATCCACAAAACCTACCTTTCGCGCACGCCAAGGCGGAAGAAGGATCTCACGCAAAGCCGCCAAGACGCAAAGGTTTCGGATGATGCATTGGGAACGCCGCGAACGCCGTGAACGGGAATAAGAGCGGATGCTCGAGGGGAGGGGGCTAGAGAGTTCGACTTTTTCTCACAGTTAGGACGCTGCTACAAAATGCGCCATTGAACTCCGCGTTATGTCGCGCGGCGCTGATCTTCCGCAGATAAACGTTCAACTGCCCTGGCGGCAATGGCTCGAGATTTTCAGTGGTGAACGCTCTTTCATGGTCCACCGCGAAACTCCGACGGATTCGACGCCACATAATCAGATACAGATTTCGCAGCCGATCACCTTGGTCGTCGAGTGAAGCGTCCATCAGATCGTTGACGCTCGCGTCTTTTATCCAGCCAGAATCGTACCCGGCGCGAAGCAGATGCCGGATCAGCATTTCTTGACGTCTCTGGAAAGCTTGACCAAGGAATTTTCTCCGCAGCGCATCCAGGTCTCCATCGGTTTCGCCCGGGAACGCGTCGCGGAAGTCTTGTCTTTGTTCGACGCCGCGATTGATCAGGTTCGCACAAAAGTGATCACGCAACGTGACCGATACGTTTCGCACCCAGGACAGGTTGAGGACGGCATCTCGCATATCACTCGCCATCAGGAAGGCAAAGTTGGGAGCGCACCAGTAGGTCGGAAGCCGGAATTCAATAGCCACCTTATCGCTATCTGTTATGTCAACCGCTGTGATGAACCCGAGAGAGGTGACACTCTCGTCGATCTCCGGGTCCGTAACAGCGTCCAGCGCTGAGCAGACGGCAACCATCCGGGCGTCCAGGATCATTCGCGTTGGATCGCACTTGGAATCCGCGACCATTTGCATGGCTTCCGAGAAGTGTCAGGCCACTGCCGCTTCTCTCTTTGATTTCGCCCCCGTGGATAGGCCTAGCTTCTTTTTTCTTTCGTTGATGTCGATGCCGTATAGGCGCGCAGCGTTTTCCCCCAATATCTTACGCTTGGCCTCCGGAGTGATCTGGCCTGTCTCCTTGGCTACCTCTTCCGGCAGTTCAAGCTTCATGAATTGCTCGATCATCCACTTTGGCTGCCACAGTGCGTAGTCACTTCCAAAGATGATACGGTCAGGTCCCAACCAAAAAAGCAGTTCGCTGAGAATTTCATTAAAATAAGCCGGGCGGCGATGCATCAACGCCATGACCACGGCCAGGCCTGCATAAACGTTTGGTTCCTGGGCGGCGATAAAACAGAAGTCGTTCAATCGTGGTATTCCGCAGTGTTCAACTATGAAGTTCAGATCCGGGAAGAGACTTGCAACTTCGTCGACGTCGCCGACGTCAAATGCGTCTTTGTTGAGCGGGCGGATGGTCGGGCCTTTGTGAACATGAATGTTCTTGATGCCAAGCTCCTGACTTTTTTCGAGATATTTATATGACCAGGGATCCGTTAGTTTCCATCCCTTCGAATCGCCTTTCCATTCGGCGGTGTAGAGCTTTACTCCCTTGAGTTGGTATTTTGCGGCGTGCTCTTCAAGCAGCTTCAGGCCCTTTTCTTCGTTGCGAGGATCCCAGAATCCGTTGGCGATAACTTGGTCAGGATGCTTTTTCTTGAAGTTATCAGCCCGGTCCAGGTTGGAAAAACCGTGATAGTAAAAGTCGCCCAGGTACTGCGGATTGAAGATGGCAAGATCGACGTAGCCGTTTTGAAAGATATCTTTCTCGAAGTCCTCATCCGAATACTTCCCATACTTTTCAAACGGCCATACGTATTCATCGGGTCCTAGACGATGGTAGTCGTAAAAGCATTTGATGAACTCTTCTCCGTACTTGTTCTTGGTGTTCTCTGGGCTTGCGTCCCAAAGATGTACATGGCCATCGACGACGAAGATTTCGTCTCCGGATTCAGTTGTAAACATAGATTTCTTTGTGTTTCTTGGGGGTTTTAAGGTACTAACACTGCACGGCCCTTTATCTTGCCTGCGTTCAAGTCATGTAGTGCTTGATTTGCATTTTCCAGTTTGTAGTACTTGGTCGCCAGCTTCACTTTTCCGCGATTGGCTAATTCCATCAGCTCGACTAACTCTGCGTAACTTCCGACGAGATTCCCTACGATTTTTCGCTCACTCGTAATCATGTCGATCGCAGGAATCTTTATTTCTCCACCGTAACCGACAATGTAATAGGCGCCGTTGTTTCGCGTCATGGCCAGGCCATTCTGAATCGAGTTGCCTTCACCGACGAAGTCAATGACTGCTTCCGCACCTTTTCCGCCGGTGAGGGCAGCAACCGCTTCTACCTGGTTTTCATCTGCTTTCACGGTTTCATGGGCGCCGCATTCTTTTGCGTGAGAAAGCGCAGCATCTGACCGGTCCACCGCGATAATGTCCGCGGCGCATAACACACTTAAAACTTGAATCCCAATGTGTCCGAGCCCTCCAACTCCGATCACGACGACCTTGTCGCCGGGCAGCAGGTGCGTCGCCGCCTTTTTTGCCACGTGGTAGGCGGTCAATCCTGCGTCCGCGTAAGGGGCAACGTCTTTCGGGGCCAATGTTTTCGGTAGTTTGATCAAGGCGCTTTCGCCGGTTCTCAATAGTTCAGCGTAACCGCCGTTAGTTGAAATCCCGGGAAAATCGCTTCCCTCCACATGCATGTCGTGACCGCGCCGGGCGGCCAGCGCATGGCAATCCAAATTCAAAGGATGACAAATAACCGGGTCACCTTTCTTGAAGCCTTCCACTCCTTTTCCGGTTTCCTCGATCCAGCCGGCATTTTCGTGGCCCATGATATAGGGGAGCTTGACATTGACTTTTTGCCGCCAGATCCCTTCGATGATATGCAGGTCGGTCCGGCAGACCCCGGCTCCGCCGACCCGGACCAGGACATCTGTATTCGATTGAATCGAGGGGTTTTCTATTTCCTCAAATTGCACAAACTCACTGGCGCTGAGTGACGTGTCGTATTGATGCAGTACTGCGGCTTTCATAATGGGGAGAATGGATGCAAGCTCACGACATGACCCTGAAGGCACCGGGCGCCAGGGTCTTGATCGCGATCGGTTTTCGTCCAGAGTCAGCAAAGCAGCGTCTGTGCCAACACTGATTATCCGAGCCCGCAATTCTTGTTATTCGAGGGAATCACCCACGACGAGTCGCTGAAAATCCGGGGTATGTCCGAGGTTTCGACTGTTCCATTTTGGAACAGTGGACGGTGCGTTTCTCCACAATAGCCGGGTTGATTTCCAGAGTTCGCGAACTTACGGTAGTTGAGAGCCGAGCCCCCGACTCGATTGGCTCTTTCCGATGCGTGCAACCAGCCTTCGCACACTTGACGCTCGAGCCTGCCTCATAGCCGGCAGGCTAAACGACATTCAACCTGGCTGGATCGCATCGGAGGTCCGAGATTCCTGGCAACGCTGCCTGAAGGCTAAGCTGGATCCGGCCTCCCCGCCGTCGCTCCATACTGTTTCTTCATCCGACTTGCGGGAACTGCGAGCGCAGAACGCTCGCCTGTACGATATCGCGCGCACCGAAATAAGAAGTCTGTATTCGCAGATCGCGGGGTCTCATTTCGTAATCGCTTTTGCCACCAGCGACGCCCTGATCCTCGATTCTATCGCCGATCCATCGTTTAGCGCCATCGCCAAGAATTGCGGGATCGTCCCGGGCAGTCAGTGGGAAGAGCAGGTGCGCGGGACAAACGCGTTGGGCTGCGCGGCAGCGACCGGAATGCCTGCTGTTGTGCATGCAACCGAGCATTTCTTTCTGGATAACTGCCATCTCACTTGTGCCGCCAATCCGATTTTCGATCACACGGACAAGCTCATCGGCTTGATTGATGCCTCGTCCGATTGTCATTCGCGCCAAGTTCATACGGTGGCGCTGATTCGCATGGCTGCCTTACACATCGAGGCGGAGCTGTTTCGCGACACGTTTAAAACCAAAACGATCTTACAGTTTCACAATCGCCAAGAGTTTGTTCATACACTTGAAGCTGGGCTCCTCGCCATCGACGCCGACGGTTGCATCGTCGCGGCCAATCGGCACGCACGCTGTTTTCTGAGTGGTCTCCCAACACGACCGGGACAAAAATTCGACTCTCTATTCAGGATATCGTTTGAACGATTCATCGCGCAGATGCGCGCTCATCCGTCTCTCCAACTAACCGACCGCAAGGGGAGCACCTTCTTTGCAATAGCTTCTGGTCTGATGCGACCGGGAAACCTTGTCGCCGGAGCGTATCGCTTCGATCAGCAACTGCCTGAGGTCGCGAAGCCCTTTGCCTACAATCCCAATTTTGTCGCAGAGGATTCTGTGGTCCAACGAGCTATCCGAACGATCGAAAAAGCCGTCCGGTGGCGGGTCCCTATTCTGATCCGTGGAGAAACAGGAACGGGGAAAGATCTCCTGGCCCAGCATGCGCATATCGCGAGCGGGCGACGGGGAAAGTTTGTGGCGGTCAACTGTAATGCGCTTCCAGAGTCGTTGATCGAGTCCGAACTGTTTGGCTATCGAGAAGGCGCATTTACCGGCGGGCGACGTGGAGGCTCGCGTGGCTTGGTTTTGGATGCACACGAAGGCACCCTTTTCCTGGATGAAATCGGCGACATGCCAGTTGTTCTTCAAGCAACGCTGCTACGATTCTTGGATCAGTCGACAGTAAGAGCAGTAGGATCGTCAGCGGAGGAGAGAGTCGATGTCCAAGTCATCGCTGCCACTAACACCGATCTGGACAGCGCAGTCGAGGCAGGCCGATTCCGTACAGATCTTCTTTATCGGTTGCGTGTGGTTGAGGTGAGCTTGCCGCCACTTCGAGAGCGACAGGACTTTGCACTCGCCGCGCTGAGCTTGCTGCGCGCGTTTTCCCTTTCCGTGACGATCTCGGAGGAGGGGATACAAGTCTTACAGAGTTATGCCTGGCCAGGAAATTTCCGTGAGCTCAAGAACGCCTTGCTCCGGCTTCTAATTGGAGCGGAGTCCGACGTGCTGTCTGGCGCATATATCCGTGCGACCCTTGGCAGCGGCTGCAAGGTTGGCAAAGTGAAGCCGCTTTCGCCGCTCAAAACAAAGCGAAATCAGATGATATTTGAGACGTACGAGCGCTGTTGTGGCAACGTCAGCCGCACGGCCAAGGAGCTCTGTGTATCAAGAAACACGGTGTATCGGGAACTGCGACGGGGCGCTCTATCGAGAAGCGGGTTGACCGTAAAGTGAGGGTCGCAATTTTCATTGGCGAATCACTTATTGCGACTTTGCAAGACCAACACACTCAAGCAGGTCGGCCATCGCCGAACAACCAGTAACAAAATGGAGCGCTTGAATACCGAGGCACTTTTATCTCCACTGCGGGAACGGCTCTCTGAATCAGCGATGCTTGACCTCACACGGCGGCTGGTCGCGATCGCATCGGAAAATCCGCCGGGGAACCAGTATGAGGAGTGCAGACAGATTCTGGTGGGTGAGTTAGAACGCCTTGCCTTCGATGATGTGAGACGGGAAGGGGCCTGTGTACTCGCGTCGGTCGGAGCCGGCCCGCGAACCCTTTATTTCAGCGGTCATTACGACGTCGTTCCTGCACAGACTCGCGATCAATTTCAGCCGCGGCTCGTGGGCCCAAATCTGTTCGGCCGCGGCTCGTCGGATATGAAAAGCGGCCTGGCTGCGATGATTCACGCGGCAGCCGCGGCACGTGATGTGGGTGCTCTTAAGACCGGCCGTATTGGAATCGTGCTTGTACCCGATGAAGAAACCGCCGGTCCGCGAGGGTCCTGTGATCTAGACGCGCGCGGACTGTTGGGAAGAGACGCGGTCGGTATGTTGACGCCGGAGCCTACCGGCGGCGTCATCTGGAACGCTAATCGCGGAGCCATTTCGTTGCGCGTCACCATGCGTGGGAAATCAGCACACGTTGGCCGGCAATTCGAAGGTGTGAATGCATTCGAGCGCGCCCTACCCGCAATGGCGCGGCTTGCCGCCATCAAAAATGAAGTAGAGCTTCGCGAAACGCAACAGAACATTGCTCCGGCCGCCGCGCGTAAATCCATTCTAATGTTAGGAGGTCGGATTGAGGCAGGTACGAATTTCAATGTGACGCCCGATTTCTGTTCCTTCACGATAGACCGGCGTATTAATCCCGAAGAAAACCTCGAAGAAGAAAAGCTGCGATTATTCGAAGCGCTGGAAGGCTTCGAAATCGAGACTCTTCAAGAGCAAGCCACCGCAGCGACGCCGGCAGAGGTTACACTCGGCGTGGTTTTGTCGCGCCACATAGCGAGCCTGACTGGTAGGGAACCCTCGTTCGAAATGTGCCCTGGTCTGCTCGAAACGCGATTTTACGCCGCTCGCGGCATTCCCGCATTCGCTTACGGACCAGGGTTACTAACGGTTTCCCACGGCCCGAACGAGTTCGTTCCAATCCGCAACATTGTCCAGTGCGCCTTGATTTACGCGCTTACGGCGGCGGAAATTCTGGGCTAATAGGCAACGCCGAAACGCCTTCGCCGCTGCTACGTTTCAAACATGACGCTATGGAAGCTTTGCTGCGAGGACATCGACCTTTTCGATCGCAGGCGGTTTGGCAAGAAGCTGGCTGGTTTCCTGTGACATGAGCGCCTCTGCGACACGGCCCGACAAGTGCGCCTGCCGACCGTCTTCGTCTGGGAAGGCGTCAAAGATGCCGAAGGTCGATGGAGACAAGCGGAGCGCGAACCAGGTCGTCGTCGCCGGTTCAGCCTCGACAATCGGAAGACCTTTGCGAAGAAAGTCTTCGACTTCCGCTTCCTTTCCCGGTTTTGCTTCTATGCGCACTAACAAAGCGACAGTAACATTCGGTTTCATTTTGTATTCTCAGGTTCAATTTCACGTAGTTTTGCGAAGATTTTATTCAGACAACGTCATTAGCTATTGAAGATCGGCTGATTCTCCACTGATACGCCGGCACCGCGACGCGCCGATACATATCTTTGTCGTTGCGGCTTCGCCGCGTTATGAGGGATGAGCGCTCCAGGCGGCTCCTTTGACATCGCTGTTCGTAATTTTCGACGATCTCGGCCGGCCGCACATGTGCATCATTTGGACTGCGCCCGGCATCCCGCAGGGCTTGGCGCTGCCGCAATAGGTCCCAGCACTGATCCAGTTCAATATTGATCTTGGCCAATCTGGTGCGGTCAGCGTCGCTAAGCGTCTCGTGGGAGTACAGGCGGTGCTCCCCTGCAGCGAGCTCCTTGATGTGATTGAGTACTGGTTGGTCCGCTGCTTCGTCTTTCATGGCAAATCTCCTTTCAGCTTTGGGTTCGGAGCCTGGTTGGACTACACCTCGCGTTTGTCTATTCTTAGCACATTCAAGCGCGCACAATCCCTCAAAATCACGTCTTAGGTTTATCTCATGCTCGCGGCGGTTTTCGAAATCGGTTGGCGGTGGGACCGCGATTTTGCGCTCCGAAGGAGCGCCGTATCTCAGCCCAGGGCTTCTATGAGCCGACTTTTGTCAAGTCGGTAAATTTGGGAGTCATTTCTGGTGGTTTGAGGCGTGAAGAGACAAAGAGGACCCGTAGCTGAAAGCGCCTGGAAAAAGGCGTCAGCTTGTTGCTGTTC
>JBKPCS010000081.1:0-21199 GCA_046727495.1 bacterium
CAGTCATCGTGGATACTTGGTGGCAAACCGAAAACGGGGGCTTCCTCTGTAGCACCAAACCAGCACTGGATCCGATGAAGCCTGGCAGCGCAGGGCCGCCGGCCCCGGGGATTTACCCCGTGATTCTGGACGAAGACGGAAACGAGGTTCCGTCTGGCTCAGGACGAGCCGGAAACATTTGCATTCGCAATCCGTGGCCAGGAATCTTCCAAACCATCTGGGGAGATCCTGATCGATACATCGACACCTACTATCGCAAGTACTGTACGAATCGAGAAAGCAACGACTGGCGCGATTGGCCTTACTTCTGCAACGATGGTGCGATGCAAGCGGCCGATGGCTACTACCGCATTCTTGGTCGTATCGACGATGTGATCAATGTGGCTGGTCATCGTCTCGGAACCAAAGAACTGGAATCGGCATGCCTTTCTATCGATGAGATTGCGGAAGCCGCAGTGGTCCCGGTAGTGGACGAACTGCGCGGGCGCGTGCCCGAGATTTACATCGCGATCAAACCTGGTCTCAGTCCAGGCAAAGTCATTGAAGACAAGGTCGTTCGTGTGATCGAGAGTTCGATTGGTAAAATCGCGCGACCCAAAAGCGTTCGAATCGTTCCAGACATGCCGAAGACACGCTCGGGCAAAATCATGCGCCGCGTGTTAGCTGCCATCTCCAACACCATGGACGTTGGCGACGTGACGACGCTCGCTAATCCGGAGATCGTTGAACAGATCCGCGTGATGGTTCAGGGTGAAGCCAAGGTGCCGACCAAGGCCGGGCCTGAGGACATCAGGACTTTCGGTCAAGAATGATCGGCTTTCGGTCGCCAATCGCGGAAGGCCCGAATTCGACGGCTCGGTAGGCACCATTCGTTGAGCTTCCAGCTCGACATTCGAGCAGATGCCCAGATCCACGACCTGGAAGGTCATGCCACAGTCAAACCAGAGGCTTGGCGGCGCTGCTAGCCATACCCCAAACTTGCTGCACCCCTAAATTTCATCGTCGAACGTCAACGGCATGCAGTTCTGTTTGGCTCCGGCCAGATGAATCACGGCGCGACGATAGGCGTCTTGCTCGTCTTCGTTAATCATGTAGCGCCTGCTTGCCTCGCGTTTCAAAGCAAAAGCCTCCATATCTTCTGCCATTCGCTGAAAACCGGTCGAAGCAGTCTGAAGGAGCAAGGCGCTCGTCTTCTCGTCCGGACTGGAGTTGATCGCCATTTCCAGATGTCGAAGACACACACCTGGAGAAAGGGCGTATGATCTTCTTGCCTCGTTCTCTGCGAGCGAACTGAGGAGGCGGCCGATGGATGCATGCTCGGCTTGGCGAAGCATGCTGCAAGCCGGACATCGGTCTCCCAGCGACCGAAGTTGATGGAGGGTTTCTTTCAAGTTTGCTGGGGACGTCGGCCGTTCCACGAGACGCGCGACGTTCCTGACCAATTTGGCCACTCCAACCGAAAAACCGATAGGCGATGAAATTGATTCGAGCTGCCAAAGGTGGAAGGGGCAGAACCCACCGCCCTCAGCGAAGGATTGCTGTTGTTCTTCGTCGCTGTAGAGCGAATATTGGAAGCTAGCGAAAAAATCTGTCGCAACGTTGACAAGGTGATCGCAGACCGGGCAACCACGAGAGCCGTAACTCTTCGGGCTGCTTTGTCTGGTCGATGGGCCAGGACGGGATTTTGAGGCTGGCGCAGAGATTGCCTCGACAAAATTCAAAGGAACATCGTCGATACACTTCAGATCGGTTTGAACATGCTTGCGTAACGCTGAGAAATTGGCGGCCAACGACTCCAGACCGCGCCGATACGCTACTAGTGTTTCACCGTCGAACGGTCCGGAGGCGTCTCCGCTTTGTTTTCGCCATTTTTCCGACAACATCCCGTCGGCACGCCTTTCCAGTTTGCCGGCAACGGCTGAGACCCTTTGCGACAGCCTCTCGAGGTATTCATCGACTGTCCTCCGAAGAGGCTTGATCATCGCTAATTCATGTTCGCCGACCAATTTGTATAATTCCGCGTGCAGCCATTTCCGAAGCAAGGGCCGGGTCAGAGCAACGGGGAAAAACCGAAAGATAAATGGTAGTTTCGGCGCCCATCGCATATTCCATCCCAGCTCGCGTTTAAAACCAGGATCGAGCAAGAGAGCATCAGAATCTTCTATATGACCGCCTTCCGAAGCCGCCAGGCCAAACGCCTTGAGCGCGAGAGTGGATAGTTCCGCAAAATGAGAATAGAGCTTCTCGATATCGTCTTTAGCGGCCGCGTTCAGATCGGTCACCAATCGCTGGTTGTTCGTGCTATTCCAACGGGAAAGGCGAGTCCAAAAGAGCCGGTCAACTCCTTTCGCATACCGCGCAATGAACGTCGTAGCCGGCAGCAAAGGCACGCGGCTCAGGAAACGATCCAGACGTCGTAAGGCGATATCACCCGCATCGCCTAGACAAGCAGCTAGGTCTTCGGCAACGGATCCCAGAAGGTATCTCGCACTCCGTTCTCGAATATTCTCCAATATCGCGGACCGCTCCACCGCACGCCATTCCATTTCAACTTTTAATTCTTTCAGCCGGTGTTGGAGTTCCGTAGCAGACACCTGAACTGCTTTCTCAATCAGCTCGGTTTCTTTGAGCTCGTGCGTCGTCAACTGACTGGCTTTGTCGATGATCGCACCTAGAAACAAGCTTTGCCGCTCGGTCGCCAGGAATTGGGCCAATTTCTCCTCCAGATGAAAGAGGCCGCTGTGAACAAAGTCAGAAGTCAGATTCCTCGTACTGGCCTCCAATGCCCGCCGTGCCGAGACAGGGATGAGGCTGATCTCGGAAACATTCATCTCACCGCGAAGGCGTGAGCTGACGAACTCCCTGACTTGCCGGCAATCGTCCTCATTGGACAGCAGGTCCACTTTATTCAGTATGAAGAATGTCTTTCTGACAAAGCGCCGGATTGAGCGGAGAAGATCGATTTCCGCTTCGCTCAGCGGACTGTCGACGCTTGTCACGAACAGAACGGCATCGCATTGGGGTAAGAACGAATAGGTGGTTTCCGTGTTAGCTTTGATGGCTGATCCAATGCCTGGGGTATCAACAAATTCGAGCCCTCGTCGCAAGTATGGCAGAGGTAGCTCAATAGCAACCATCTCAATACCCTTTCGATTGCCCGGGTTCGCACTCTCTGTCACATAGCCGGCCAATGCGGAAATCGAATCAAGAACAGGAAATTGATGGTTCTGGCGGTAGATGACGAGTCTCGGGCGCGCCCCGAACCGCACGGCGGTTATGACCGAAGTCAGAGGCAAAACGCCGGTCGGCAATAAATCGCGGCCGATAACAGCGTTGAGCAGGGAACTCTTGCCCCGCTTGAATTGTCCAAGCACAGCAATGCTAAACCTGTCTTCCGCTAACTTCGCCATGAGTTGCTCACATTGCTGAACACGTGCCCCGCCTCCGCGTTTTTTTTGCAGTTCGAGCAGGGTGCGAAGTTGATTGGCGATTGTCAGTTTTGTCGCGGTATATTGCTGCAACGAGTCGAAATCAATCGTGGCCGGCGGAAGTCCGTCTGTCTTTAGACCAGCGTTCAAGCCGGCCGCATCAGACCGCTGAGATTCCGGATTCGCATTCGTCGACATGAATCATCCTCGACTGTTCAGCTGACTAACTCAGTCGGTTCGCTCCGCGGAGCGGAAGCGCCGACCACGCCATTTTTCAGTTCTTGAAGGTCGGCAGCGATCTCAGCCTGGTCGTTTGAACTCTGAATCGCCGGAGGCTCAAAATCCGCGCGATGAATGCTCGCAGCCGCCAAAAAAGCAGCTTGCAGATTAAGGACAGAGTCTCGGAACCAATTCTGAAGCTGTTTTGTATAGGCTCGAAGAAAATCTCTGAGATTCGGATCCATTTGCCGCCTGACATATCGAGCAAGCTGCTGCTTCATCACGGGAACGGTGAAAACAGATAAGAACGCCGGTTTTCTTAGATCCAGCGCGCCAGCGAGGGCGGCCGAATCCAGCGGAGGCATTCCGAGGGCTGCCGGCAATTCAAGGGAAAGCCCTTTAGGGGATGCAGCTTCGACGTTTTCCAGTGCACGCGCTGCCTGATCGCGGGCATATCGATAACTTTCTTCTATTCCGGAGATTGGTCCGGCGAGAATCTCAGAAAGCTTATCTGCGAGAATCTCATCCGGCGCTACTGGCGCTTTTTTGAGCCATCCAGTCACAATCTCTTCTGTCGTCTCTTTGACGATCAGTTCGTGCTGATCCTCGACCTGACGGCATAATTCGACGGATCCGCGCAAAGCGTTCTCCAGCAACAATTCCACTTCCCATAAACTCTGGGCGAGCCGCTTTCGCTGCTTCGTTTGTGTTTCAGCAGAAGACCTTCGGACCAGCCTGCTCTCCAATGAAGTGATGACTGCATTCTGCAGAACAGCGATTTTCCTACTGACCGCTTCGCGGGCCAGTTCCTGGTGTCTCCGCAGCAATGGTTCCAAATAATCGCCGAGCCATCGATTGCACAGCGTTGCTGCTTCGCCGACGACGCTTACCGGAAAGATCGGAATCGAAGCCGATAGTTGCTTCTGAACCTGCTCGGCAGCGTAAGCGAGGAGCGTTTTGCGTTGGCGCGTTTCAAACAAGTCAATTTTGCTGATCAGAATCACTCTGTCTGATCCAGCCCGGCCGAGGGCATCCAGTACAGTGATATCTTCGGCCGTTATACCGGCGCTTGGCTCCAGCATCAGAATGCCAAGGTCACATCGGGGAAGATAGGTAAGCGTTTCAACCGATCCGCTGGTCGCCAGCGACCCCAATCCGGGTGTATCGGCGAAAGTAATGCCTTCCCTCAATTTCGGAGACCGCAGTTTGATCTGAACTTGGGTGACATGTTTCGCGTTTCTCGGATTGCCCTCTTCGGTAGCGAAATCCCATAGCTCCGGCAACTGGACGCTCCGCGCGGGATAATCAGCAAATTCAACCTCCACCCTGGGAGGCTGCCCATGGCTGATGCGTACTGGGACAGCGGTGACAGGCGTCACGTCAACCGGCAGGTAATTTCCTCCCAGGAGATAGTTCAAAAGGGAGGACTTCCCTGAGCTAACGCGGCCGAAGACACCGATCTCAAAGGTCGCTGTTTCCAGCTTGTCCACAGTCATTGCAAGGGCATTCCGATGCTCAACTAAACCGTGAGCCGTAATGATCCGGTCGAGCTGTTTGATCAGCAAACCGTTCCCTTTAACCTTAGCGATTTTTGCGATTCGTTCTTGCAAATCGGCGGTTGCACACTCTTCCAGATACGTTTGAAGATTCTTGAGAACTGAGCTCAACTCGGTTCGGATCCGGTCCAGTACGCCGCTTCCGGCGAGCGATACCTCGCCATAACCTCGCAAGCGCTCCGGGGTCAGTTCCTCCGCGGAAATAGTAGCCTCGAGAAGTGCGGTCAGTGCCGCCCAACGCGTTCCACAAACGGGGTCTGGAAACGGAATAGCCTGCTCTCTCATCATTCGTTTCATCGCCTCACGGACCCGCGTGATATAGTCACTCGCTATCTTTCGCTGCGCCGGAGTGATATCAGATCTGTAGCGACGGAAAGGTGAGTTACGATCGGGGCTGACCAGAATCTGCTCGACCGAAGTAAGGATCGAATCAATACGCTCGAAAGCTAGCCGAACCTGGAGTCGATGATTGTTTTTTAGCGTATGCGACCCGTCTCCCTCGCCACATTGGAGCGAATTCAATTCAACGCCGGTTGCAAGCTGTTGTTCCCTGCTCATCGCTGCAATTTTGAGCTAACGGTCCCGAATTCACGTATCTGCCGGTCTAGCTCGAGTAAGTGCAAACCTGACTGGCCCTCCATCTTGTAATTGCGGGCCGCCAGCTCAGCTAGCAGCCCTTCAATGACTCGGGGCACGCCTTTGCTGATCCGTTGGAGCTCCGCGCTATGCCCAGCCGCATCAGACTGGATTTTTCCAGAAGCGACCGCATTTCCGATCAAGGCCGATGTCTCGGCCAAGGTCAGCGATGGAACTTCAATTCGAGTGAAGTTGTAAAGGTACTCCCAGATGTGACCGATTGCTCCCCGCTGATCGGAACGACATACTATCCACACAGGAACCTGCCGGACCAAGTGCGCTATAAATCGAGCGACGCGCGGCGGTGTCTCGGCCACCTGATCAAACGCAACGGTCTCTCGCTGTTCCTCCAGATGTCGTAACAACCGATTTTTGCGCTCGATGATATTCAGACGGCGATCATGCCAGCCGAGCTCATTTTCCAGCCAATCGCAGATCTGCCCCAGGCTTGACGACTCGTAGCAGACTCGCAACGAGAGACCTTCACTTGCTTCGCGGAGAATCGTTGTCTTCCCGATTCCCTCAGGGCCAACCAGCAACACATTCTTCCGCTCGAAATAAAGCAACCACAGCCGCTGAACTAACTCTTTCCTGTGCATCGGTTCGAGATGAACAGGAGTTATCAGCTTATTTCAGCACTTCTCCGCGGACACACCGAGGAAGGTAAACTCCATTACCTGCAAAACGATAATCCATCACCTGGTTATCGCAAGATGTCATTACTGAGCGAAACTCGCGCTGTCGGCATTAACCTACTGGTGCACTGAGATGAACGCGCTCGAACGATTGCTCGGGCTGTCTGCTTTGTGACTAGACTGATGCGCAGTTAGCGGTTTGCTTGGTCCCGGCAATGGAGTTTGCCGTCCTGCTGTCAGGTAAAATGCTTGCCTGGTAATGAGCTAATGACTCCTGAAACGCAAAACGCGTTCTCCGGAGGTTTTTATGCTTAGCATCAGCGAGATCATAGGCAGCGCCAGCAGATCACAACACATCAGCAGCCGCAAAGGTAACGACTGATGAAGCTCTTAATTCTCTCAGACGTTCACGCGAACTGGCCCGCGTTGCGAGCGGTGCTGGAAGCCGAGGCCGATGCGGACGCGATTCTTTGTCTCGGTGATCTGGTCGATTACGGACCACAGCCGGTCGAATGTGTGGAATGGGCGATCCAGAACACCGCCACCGCGTGGCTGGTCCAAGGCAATCACGATTGGGGGCCTTGCCCGCAACGAAGATCCTCGTTGCTCGCCGCCGTACCGGCATCTGACGGCAACTACACAACTATTTTGCCTGCGCGCACTGGATGAAAGGCTGCGCTTGTTTCTGGGCGGATTGGTGCCTTTTCGGAGATTCACGATCGCCGGCGCAAAATGCGTGGCGTGCCATGCTGCGCCAACCGACCCGCTCTTTCGTTACCTGCCTGTGAACGCCGGGTCTACCAGGTTAACCGCTGAGGTTGAAGCAGCCGGGAGCCCTGATTTCCTTTTCTTCGGCCACACACATTGGCAAACAAAAATCCGCGTAGGCGGCACGCTCGTTATCAATCCCGGCAGCGTCGGCCAGTCGAAAGACGGCGACCCAAGCGCGGCCTATGCAGTCTGGCAAGAGGGCGACGTGGAGCTTCGACGCGCGGCCTACGACGTGGAAGAAACAGTTCGCGCTTTTGGCAAAACACCGCTTGGCGCTGATGATGTCGCCGCGTTGGCAGAAGTGCTACGAACCGGAGGCACCTTGCCACGGCAAACAACAGTAGAAAAACCGCAGTGATCTACCCAATCTTCGAACCGGTGATCGTCTATCACCGGCGCCTGGTTCGAATGTAAGCGGCGTAGGTTCATGAAGATTTCATAGCTCGAGAATCGTCTTCGTCCTCCTTTGGCATTTCGACGTCGCCAAACTTGATCCTCTCTAACTTCTCTTGCCACGGGTTTTGCTGTAGACTATTTTTTTTCGGGCAATGGAGTTTGCCTGCCGCTTGGCGGAAAATCGTCTCCTCAGCGAGAGCTAATAACTCCTACCAACTCCATCAGGATTGGTTGCGAGTATGCTTGATAAGATGACGAAATACGTCTCGGGTACACTGCCACCGGCGGTGTCCCTGGCCTTCTCAGAGGGTGGCAATGACTCTTACGAGCTTTCGTTGATCGATCTGCTTTCGTTAGCCATAGGCTCTGTCGCAACTTCGTCCGCCAGCCAGGCAAAACTCCTTGAACGGCTCGCTCACCTACACCAACGCCTCGCTACAGAGTGCTTCCAACTCGCGGTACTCGGACAATTCAAGCGGGGAAAGAGTACGCTGCTCAACGCGTTATTGCGTGCAGACGTACTGCCGGTCGGCGTGGTGCCAGTCACCGCAATTCCAACCTTTCTCAATGCCGCAGCCACACCAGGCCTGAGGGTCACCTATCTGTCGGGCCAGATTGAGGAACTCGAGGTAGACGGACCGGAGTCCCTCCGAGAGCGCTTGACCGCGCTCGTAACAGAGGAGCGCAATCCGGGCAATACGCTCCGGATCGCGCGAGTCGAGGTGCGAATTCCGTCGCCATTACTCGAACGCGGAGTGGTACTGATTGACACGCCCGGCGTCGGCTCGACTTTTCGCCACAACACTGCTGCTGCCGATGCGATTCTCCCAGAGTGCGACGCCACGCTATTCGTTGTCTCGCCCGATCCGCCGATCACACAAGTCGAGATCGAATTCCTGGCGCGCATCCGCCAAACGGCGGCGCGATCTCTCATCGTACTGAACAAAATCGATATGCTTGAGACGGAAGAGCACGAGATGGCGGTGGGATTTCTGCGCCGTGTGCTAAGCGAACAGGGGAAGCTCGATTCAGCCACGCCAATCTTCTGCCTCTCGGCCCGCAAAGCTCTTCGCGCGCTAGAGACCGGTGACACTGCAGCACTTGAGAAGAGTGGGTTCGCCGCGTTGGAGGCGCATCTCATCAAATTCCTGGCGACGGAAAAACGCGCGACTCTCAGTGCGGCCGTTGCTCAAAAAGCCTCGGCGCTGGTTAGTGCATTACGCCTCGAAACAGAGATCACGCTGCGGGCGCTTCGTCTCCCAGCCGATGATCTTGACCGGCGCATCGCGGCGTTCGATGAGGCAGGCAAACGGTTTGAAGCGGAACGGCGCTTTGCTGGTGACTTGCTCGCCGGTGACCGGCTCCGCGCATCGCAGGAACTCGAAGCCGAAGCGGAGCAGCTGCGCACTGAGGGACGCAGTGTTCTGCGAGACGAGCTAGATCGAGCGCTTGCAAAAAACGAAGAGCCGAATGCGACGCGAGAACTGCTCAGCCAAGCAATCGTCGCGTTTTTCGACGAGGCATTGAAAAAAGTCGTGTACGATGTCGGCGAGCGGCTGACGAAGACATTCCGTGTCCATCAAGGCCGCGCGGACGAACTGATCGCGCTCGTCCGGCAAACGGCGGCCGATTTGATGGAGATCCCGTTCCACGCGCTGCCGAGCGAGGAAGCATTCGTGCCCCGACGCGATCCATTCTGGGTGACGACCGCGCGTACCGTCGCACTCAGCCCGATACCACCCGATGCGATGGATCGTTTGCTTCCCGTGTCGATACGACGCAAGCGGCTGCGCAAACGATTGCTCAAAGAAATCGACGCAGCGCTGATCCGAAACGTCGAGAATCTTCGCTGGGTAACAATACAAAATCTTGAGGACGCATTCCGCCACTTCCGATCGGAGCTCGATGAGGGCTTGACGATGAGCCTCGTAGCTACCCGCGGGGCGATGAAGGCTGCGCTCCACCAAAGCACGCAGCATTCGCAGGCGGTCGAAGCAGAGATCGCCGATAGTCAGGCGGCATCAGCGAAGTTGTTCGCCATCGAGCAGGAGCTTGGCAAACGCGCGAACGTGGCTGGATTATGAACAAAAGCCTCGCTTTTGCTGGTCGCGAAAAGGAAATCGCGCGGTTGCGCGCTCTTTACGCGGCTAGAAAGCACGTCGTTATCGTCGGACCGGCCGGCATTGGAAAAACAGCGCTGTTGCAGCAAGTGCGGCAAAGTTGTCCGCTGTTTTTGTGCGAAGAAACATCGAGCTTGCGCCGGATCTGCGATGGCTTGGAACGGCAGCTCGGTTGGAAGCATTACAAAATGAACGTCGTCGAGCGAAAAAAACGTCTGCTGACCTACACGCAACGGCGCGGCGAAACGGTCGCGCTGGATCACGTCACGCTGACGCCGCCGCGCGTCTCGCGCTTTATCGCATATCTCACCGAGCGCGTGCCGGTCTGGATTGCATGCCGCTCGACTCTTGCGGATGAGATCGGCCATGTCTGGCAGCACCTTTTCAAATTCGAGCGCGTTGAACTGCCGCCGCTGACGCTGAACGAAACGCGTGCGCTGGTCGAAGCAGCAGTCGATTTGGGAACCATCCAGCCGGAAGTGCGCGAACACATCCGGCAAATCTATCGCCTTAGCAAGGGCGTGCCGCGCATTCTAGAAGAATTCTTGATCGAGCTGGCGACGCGAGAATACAAAATGGACACGTCGTTTGGAATGCGTCTCCTCGATCTCGACCGGCGCATTCAGGAAATCTATGTCGGGGTTCAAGCGGCCGCACAGGAATAAAATCAGGCTACGTTTGCTAAACCTTAGCGTTATCCAATCGACTCCCCTCTATGAAAATCACATCCATCCACGGTGCCGAAGTCTTTGATTCGCGCGGGAACCCGACTGTCGAAGCTGAAGTCATTCTCGAAAGGGGGCTTAGAGCCTCTGCGATGGTTCCATCGGGCGCATCCACTGGAGAACGAGAAGCCGTGGAATTGCGCGACGGCGATCCGGCCAGATTCGGCGGCAAGGGCGTCCTCAAGGCAGCTCAAAACATCAACGAGAAGATCGCTCCCGCGCTCGTTGGCTGCGACGTTACTGATCAGCGCGATATCGATCGTCGCATGATCGAACTCGACGGTACCGCCAATAAAGCGAGGATCGGAGCCAACGCGATTCTCGCCGTCTCGTTAGCCTGCGCACGGGTAGCCGCGTACGCTTCCAACTTGCCACTGTTCCGTTATCTTGGCGGCGTGAATGCAGCCGTCCTTCCGGTCCCCTGCATGAACGTCATCAACGGTGGGCGCCATGCGCAAAATACGGTGGATTTCCAGGAATATATGATTGCGCCGCATAACGCGCCATCGTTTGCCGAAGCGATTCGTATGGGATTGGAAACGTTCCACGCGCTGAAAGATGTGCTGCACGGCAAAGGCTATAGCACTGGCGTTGGCGACGAGGGCGGCTTCGCACCTGACCTCAAATCCAATGCAGAAGCTGTGGAAGTGATTCTCGAAGCCATCGTGAAGGCGGGCTATCGGCCGGGCACGGACATCTCGCTGTGTCTCGATCCTGCGGCCAGCGAAATGTGGGACAAAGACGGCTATCGCTTTTTCAAATCGGATCAGTCGACGAAGAGTTCCGAAGAAATGGTCGAGCTGTTCAGTGAGTGGGTCGCGAAATACCCGATCGTCCTATTGGAGGATCCGATGGGCGAGCAAGACTGGGAAGGATGGAAACTAATCACACGCGAACTCGGACCGAAAGTCGAGCTGGTGGGCGACGATGTGTTTTGCACCAACGCAAAGATCCTCGCCGAAGGCATCGAAAAAGGCGTTGCGAACTCAATTCTGATCAAACTCAATCAGATTGGCACAGTGACCGAGACGTTGGAAACTATCGAACTTGCACGGGCCAACGGTTACCGCTATTTCATGTCGCATCGCTCGGGCGAAACCGAGGACTCCTTCCTCGCGGACCTGACAGTGGCCGCCGGCGCAGGTCACTTGAAGACCGGTTCCGGTTGTCGTTCGGAACGCGTTGCTAAATTCAACCAACTATTGCGCATCGAGCATCTGCTTGGGACGGCCGCCCGTTTTGCCGGGGTGCAGACGTTCGCCGTGAGTTGAGGCCGACTAAGCAGGCCCAATGGCGAAAACCATCAAAACTGAATGGAGACGGAGTTTGGGATAATGTCGAGATGTTCATCGGCACCCCCGTGGAGAGGCTGCTAAAAAACGTCGCCGTTGCCCACGGCCCATCATCGGGCCCGGTACACTTGCGGCGGGAGCTAGCTCTTTACTATGCACAAAATTAACAAACCATCCGCAGCGTTGAAATTCGTGTTGATGATCGGCGTGCTCAGCTTCTTCGCCGATTTCACGTATGAAGGTTCGCGTAGTATTCTAGGGCCATACCTCGCTCTTCTTCAGGCCAGTGGTACGGCGGTGGCCGTTGTCACTGGATTCGGGGAATTGCTTGGGTACGGGCTACGACTGGTCTCGGGTCCGCTGGCCGACCGCACCGGCAGGTTCTGGCCGATCACCATCTTTGGCTATGTTGTTCAGATGGCTTCAGTGCCACTTCTTGCTCTTGCTGGGAACTGGCCAACCGCCGCCGTACTCATCATTTTAGAACGCGTTGGGAAGGCCATTCGTAATCCCCCACGCGACGTGATGCTTTCGCATGCCGCCAAGGAAATAGGCTACGGCAAGGCATTCGGTATGCACGAGGCGCTCGATCAATTTGGAGCGCTCTTCGGACCATTGACGGTTGCCGCTATTTTAGTGTTTCGAGGAGAATATCAGTTCGCGTTTGCGTCGCTACTGGCCCCGAGTGTGATCTGTCTTTGCTTACTCTTGGTGGCCCGATGGATTTACCCACGTCCTGAAGATCTCGAGAGCGGGACCAAAAAAATCAAGACGGGTGGTTTTCCACGGGTGTATTGGGTCTATCTTGCAGGTGCCGCTCTCGTCGCAGCCGGGTTCGCTGATTTCCCATTGATCGCCTATCATTTTCAGCAAAGAAGTTCAGTGCCGAAAGACTTAATACCAGTCGCCTACGCGATCGCCATGGGAGTGAGCGGCACCGGCTCACTTGTTTTCGGACGCCTGTTCGATCGGTTTGGCATTTCGATTCTGCTCCCATTGACAGTGCTTTCGGCGCTGTTCGCACCCCTGGTTTTTTTGGGCGGGCTCTGGCCTGCACTTGTGGGCGCAGCTCTGTGGGGACTTGGTATGGGCGTGCATGAGTCGATTATCCCGGCGGCAGTTGCGCCAATGGTGCCACTCCAATTACGCGCGTCGGCTTACGGCCTGTTCACCGCCGGTTATGGTATATTCTGGTTCCTCGGAAGCGCTCTGATTGGCTTCCTTTACGATCGATCGATCTCTGCGGTAATCGCATTTAGTGTGGTTGCCGAATTGACGGCACTCCCTTGTTTCATCGTGGCGCGACGTCATACTGTGGCGGCGGAGAAAGGCGCAAAGCGACCTGCCGGGTGAACAGAAAAACTGCTTATCGTTCTGCATGAGCCGCAACTTTCTTCGCCAGAAGCAGGCATCGCCTTTAGCTTCGGTAGTCTGCAATAAACGTATCAACGCAACATGGCGTGTGAGATTTTCGAGTTAGGTAGCCGTGCAGACGATCGACACACAACTTTTCCATCTCATTAATCAGAGTTGGGCAAGCAGTAACCTGGATTTGTTAATGGCCCTCATGTCGAGTTTCGATTTTTGGGTGGTACCGTTAGGTGTAGCGATTGCCGCGTTCTTGTGTTGGGGACGATTTAAGGGGCGAGCAATGATCTTTTGTGTACTTCTTGTCCTCGCAGTAGGTGACGGACTCGTAGGGAATACCTTAAAGAAATTGGTCCACCGTCCCCGCCCAAACGAAGCGATGCCCGACGTGAGGATGGTTGATCTCCAGAAAAATCAGCCTCGCCTGCTCACTATTTTCAAACCACCCGCCGTCAAATTTTCTTCGGCAAATCCGGGAATCTCCAAAAACGGTCGTTCCTTTCCGTCCAGCCACGTTATCAACAACTTCTGCGTTGCAGTCGTTTTGACATATTTCTTCCGGCGATACGGCTGGCTTTATTTCCTGGCGGCTGCTCTGGTCGCTTATTCTCGGATCTACGTCGGCTCTCATTGGCCCAGCGACGTCATCTGCTCCATTGTGATCGCTTTCCTGGTTACTTGGCCGCTACTCGTCCTTCTGGAATGGCTATGGCGAAAATACGGTCCTCGCCTTATGCCGAGGATCCATACAAGCCACCCGAGTTTGCTTTGTGAGTAATAAGTTGCTGTGTCCGAACCGTAAACGGCAGGCTTCACATCGACGCAGCTTGAGCTTCCGTATGGAGACTGCTTTCCAGCAAGGCTTCCACTTCTGCTCGCTGTCCAGTCGGGATAATTAGTTCCAGTTTTTCACCCCCGTGTCTCGCATGGACCTCTAACGAAAGGATATCGAATTGGTACTGCTCGATGATCCGGTAATTTGCCAGACATCGTAAAGGAAAATAAGTGATGATTTGACCGAACTTATCCTGTTTCTCCCCACGTGCCAACGTGCCGGGCGCCTTCTCTTCAGCGATGAAAATCAGCTCCTGCTCGGTGCGAATGAGCGCCGAAGCCGGAGCTATCTCGCGGCCGAAGCCGCCGTAGATTGCTTCCCAAAAGATTCCCGATCTCAGCCGTCTTCCTGAGGGCAAATACTCAAGCGCAATATTGCGAAACTTTACTGGCCAATGTCCATGGCATCCGGTGGATCAATCCGCCGAGCCGATCCAAATCACGCGTTCGGCAGCGACTGTCCACAACTCCTGCGCCCAGGAACAGGAGAGACTTATAAAGTGAGTGGTTCATCAAATGATAGAGCGCAGTAAGCAAGGCGATACTCGCAAGCACCGATTTTCCTGAGGCGGCAAATAAAAGCGCCGCGCCCAGACTGACAGTAACGATGCCCATGTTTTCAATAGAGCTGTGCGCGAGTAAGGTTTTCAAATCGTTTTCCGTGGTGGCATAAAGAATTCCGACGAGCGCGGATATCGTGCCGATCAAAAGTACGATCAGGCCGGGACCGATCATGGTCACCGGGAGCAAGTCCATGTTCAGGCGAACGATCCCGTAGATGCCCAGGTTCAGAATCACGCCGGAAAGTAAAGCAGACACATTGCTGATTGCGGCCGGATGCGCGCGAGGCAACCAAACGCTGCTTGGCACAAGGCCCGCTTTGACACCGAATCCAAAGAACGTCAGCAAAAAGACGGCCCACCGTCCCGCCGAGCTAAGCGTTACGCCGGATGTTTTCAGGTCAGCGAAGGCGAGTGTATGCGCGTTCGCCGCCAACAACAACAGCCCCATCAACGCTGCCATCAGTCCCGCTTCACTCATTACCAGCATCAGGTAACCTGCCTCCGTGGCCTGCTTGCGTTCGTGCTCGTAGTTGACCAACAAATAGCTCAGGATCGCCATCGCCTCCCACGCGAGTAAAAATAAGAGGCAGTCAGCCGCCAGGAGAACCAGCACGACAGAGGCAAACAACGCGAGATAAAAAACGCTGAAGGATTTGAGACTGTAGCGCCTGTAATAACGTGGCAAGTAACTGGCAGAAAAAACGGAGACGGGCAGGTACACCAGTGCCGTGATGAATACGAACAGCGCGGACAGCCGGTCCATGTTCAGCTCCAATCGGCCGAACAGTGGAACTCTCCAAAGCGATACGTGCCAAGGCGAGCCGCCGAACAGAACGATACCGCTGCCGATCAGAATTGTCAGAGAGGCCAGCGAAGCAATGATCGCCATTGCTCCGGGGTTTCGCCGCTCAGGAATAATCAGGGCGATCGCGATTCCCAGCGCGCAGAGCGCGAGAAAAATCGGGAAACAACTCGCAGTCATTGACTCTCACCTCAAATGATTCCTTGAAACAGCCGAAACAGGAGCAGCGCCACGAGCAGGCCGAGCAGCCCGTATGTGATGTAAGCATTGAGCTGACCCCGATGCATCATCGCCAACCCATTAGCAAAACTCAGCGCTGCCCGGCGGAGCGGCTGCAACACAAATCGATCGACAATATGGACCTCCTCCCGCTCCCGCCGTATCGCGGTACGGAAATGTTCGGCTACCGTCTCGCGTGTATCTTCTACGATGGTCGGGCGAAAAATCGCCTGGAAAATAACGCGTACCGGGTTCGAAAAGCCTGTCGCGGTATAGGTCATTTCCGGGAATAGACGGCGGATGCCTCCATCCCAGCACGCCCGCCGTTTGACCGTCCGCCGCCGTGTACCAGCCCAGCGCACCGTCGCGAAGGTGACGATTAGCAGAAAGGCGAGGACAACAACCAGGTACGTCGGCGCTCCAGCGAATACAACCGGGTTCGCCGTGCCTCCCCGATGTAGAATGATCAGGCCCGGTCCAGGCGCGATGTCTTTTCCTACTTGTGCTCCGAGATCGTGGAATTCGTCGGTAAACGCTCTGGGCAACTCCGCGCCGCTCGCGAAGAACGGCGGCACGAGCGCCGCCGCCGCACTGGATTGAACCAAGGGCTGCGTGACGCGATCGAGCACGCCGATGACATACGTGGGCAACACGCCAAGCAATAGACAGACCACCGCAAAAGACGCCATCGCGATCAGCGCTGGAGATCCTGCTTCAGTTGCTCGTTCCGCCTCGGGCGAGCGAGTCATGCCGAGAAACCCCATGGCAAACGCTTTCACAAAGCAGGTGACCGCCAGAGCGGCAGTCAAGGCTAGCCCTGCACCACACAAAGCGAACACGATCTTCACGCCGGTAGACGATAGCTCCGCACTCCGCAAAAACGTTTGCAACGTAAGCCATTCGCTGACGAAGCCGTTGAACGGCGGCAACGCGGCGATGGCGAGAGCGCCTGCCAGAAAGGCTAGAGCGGTCCACGGCATTCGATGAATCAGTCCGCCCAGGCGATCCAGGTCCCGTGTTCCAGCGCGCTCGTTTACAACGCCTGCCCCGATGAACAGCAGCGCCTTGTAGAGCGAATGATTTGCCAAGTGGTAAAGCGCAACGAGCAACGCAATGGAGGCCAGCGTCGGTTTACCGCTCGCCATGAAAACAAGACCCGCCCCGAAACTAACCGTAATAATCCCCGCGTTTTCAATCGAGCTATGGGCAAGCAATGTCTTCAAGTCGTTGTCGGTGGTGGCATAGAGAATCCCGACTAGCGCCGACATCGTACCGATAATGAGTGCGACCAACCCCGGCCCGACTGATAGCACGGGGAGCAGATCGGCATTAACACGGAAGATTCCGTAGAGACCGAGATTCAGTGTTGCACCAGCTAGCACGGGAACGAATGCAGCGGGAGCGGCAGTATAGGCAGGAGGCAGCCAGAAGTTCACCGGCACCAGACCGCCCTTCACTCCGAAGCCGAAAAAGGTCAGAAGAAATATCGCCCAACGGGCGCCCATGCCGAGCGTTGGGCCGGACATCTTCATACCGGCGAAGTCGAGCGAACCGGCGTTCACCGCCAGCATCAACAACCCCAGCGCGGCTGCCAGCGCACCCGCTTCGCCGGCCGCGAGCATCAGATAGCCAGCCCTGGAGTTCGCTACATCCTCCTGCTCCAAATTCAGGAAGAGGTAACAGAGAATCGACATGATTTCCCACGCTACCAGGAACGAAAACACGTCACCCGAAACAAGAATCCAAATGATCGAGGCAAACAGCGTGAAGTACATCACCGCATACGCGCGCAGGTTGTAACGAGCGAGCAGACGTGGCAAAGAGGCAGCGGAAAAAATCGACACCGGGAAAAAGACGAGGCCCGTAACCAGGAGGAACAGACCTGAAAGCGTATCTGCACGAAGAATCATTCTTCCTAGCGATGGAATATTCCAAAGTGTCGCCACGAAGGGCTTAGAACCAAACAGCGCGGAGACGCCGAGGCCAACGACAACTAACGCCGCCAGCGCGCCGGCCCAGGCAACAATGCCGGGACTACGCTTCGCTGGTGCAAGCAAAGCGAGCGCGCTGCCGCCCAAGCAGACGGCCACGAATAGTTTCAACCATGTTCCAACGTCGTTCATTGTCCACGCGCTTCTTCCGGCATAGACATCGCCGATGAAACCAGCGACGATGACGCCCTGCGTCCCACTGCGACGAGCAGCCCGTGCAGAATGGCCAGGGGCGGCGGCGGCTGGCCGGGCACTTCTACGTCGACCGGGATCACCTTGGCAACGCCACCTTCACTCACGAAACTCGGCCCAAACACGCCGCCGCAGAGTGCGCATGCGCCAACTGCTACCACGCGCTTCGGTGTCGGCATCGCGTCATAGGCTTTCTGAAGCGCAACGCGCATGTGATCGGTGACTGGCCCGACGACGAGCAGCACATCGGCGTGCCGGGGCGTGGGTGTGATAAAAAAACCGAGCCGGTGCATGTTGTAGTATGGATTGTTAAGTTGTTTCACTTCGTTCAGGCACGCCCCACAATCACCCGCATCCACAACCAAGATGTGAATTGAGCCACCGAATTCGGTCCCAAATTTCCTTAACGGATCATCGCTACGGTTTGCCGAAGCCCACTCGTAGCCTTGTGACCAGGCAAGAGGCGTAGCGGCTCCGCTTTCGCAGCGGTAGCAGTGTACACATAACCGGTGATCCACAACGATTTGGCCGTCGCGTCCCTGCAACGCTTGCGTTGGACACCGCGCGACGAGCGATTCGACTTCCTCCGACGGATAATCGCCGCCTGCCGGCAGGCCAGGTGAAACGCCCGACGCCTTCTCCGGTTTGGCCGGATAAGCAGTTGTCTTGATGCCTGCTCGGATTCCTTCGCGTAACCATTGGCTCATCTTCTTATCCTTTTCCGATCTCCCATCATCATCGATCATTTTCCGCGACTGACAGATCCATCGTTGCCAGGATGATGGGAAAATCCTGAAAAGCGAAGTTTTCGACACTCAGATGAAAACCATGCCAGTTAAAGAACGACGGTGGCGCGATACGATAGCGCACCACTTTCCCGTTCTCGTCCAGTCGCACCCAGTGAAACGCTGCACCACGCGGCGCTTCGACCCAACCTAGCGCCCCGCCAGCTTGTAAAGATGTCTGCACACAGACCGGCCCGTGCCTCAACGCAGCGGCCGCCTGTTCCATGAGTCGCACCGATTGCCTCGCTTCCTCAAAAAGAATTCGCAGACGTGCATAGCCATCGCCCTCGCGTTCGATCGGCACATCAAACTGGAGACCTTGATAACCGTCGTACGGTTGCGCTTTGCGCAAATCGCGCACGACTCCCGACGCACGCGCTACCGGTCCAACCAGTCCGTATGCACTTGCATTCCGCTCGGGAATAAATCCGACTTCTTCCAAACGATCCAGAAAGCTGCTGCTGAATCGAAGCATACCCTCCAGTTTGTTTAAGTGCCGGACTACTTCGTGGCAGTGCCGTAATGATTCCGCGCAGACCGCATCGTCGAGGTCCTTGGCTAACCCGCCCGGGCGTACCATGCCGAACAGATACCGATGCCCCGTAAGCGACCCGCTCACGCGCAGCAATTGCTCTTCAAGCATGGCAGCCTGGCTGGCCGCAACAACGAGTGCGGTGGATTCACAAATACCTTCGATCGCGCCGATATGACTGCGAAAACGCTCGAGCTCCGCCAGAAAGACGCGCAACGCACGCGCGCGAAAAGGAACATCGATGTGACCAACCGCTTCGACTGCTCGGCAAAACGCCAGCCCGTGTGCAAACGCAGTAGTCGCCGAGAATCGCTCCGCTAACAGAAGAACATCTTCAATTGACCGGCCCTCCGCGATTTTTTCAATGCCGCGGTACTTATAAAACAGCCGCGGAACCGAAGTGATGACATCTTCACCTACTGTCTCCAACTGGAAATGAACCGATTCGGTCACCCCGGAAAACACGGGACCAATGGGCATGACGAATGCACCCGCTTCGTGGACGATACGGCGCGGACGCCAGTCCGATTTTGGGCGACGCTGGGTTACCGGCGTTTGCGCGCTGAAATCGCGACGCATCGGCTCAACGCCTTCGTGCCAGGCATCGTCATGCAAGATGAAATCGCCTAGAAGGGGGTGGCCCTCAAAAACAAGACCGAACATGTCTTCGGCTTCCCGTTCATGCCAGTCTGCGGCGTGAACGAATTTCACAATGCTGGGAAAAGTGCGCTCACCCAGTGGGGCGCCGGCCAGCACGTGAACCCAGCCGGTTGGTTGTTCACCGTAGAAGCAATAGCGCAAAAGCCAATGCGTCGAGCCCTCCTCAACAATCAATCCCGCGAAGCTAAAGCCCTAGCTCAGAAAAAGGCGACCACACAATTCGGCCAACGCAGAGGAGGAACACGTCAATTCGCAAACTGACGTCTGCAGATCGAGCCGAAACTGAACGTCAGCTGGCCAACGCCCCTCAATTTGCCTTTGAAGTTCCGCTACGTTCATGGCGGATTCAGATACGACGCTGCGAGCGCCAGCAATTCGTGCAGCGACGCAGGTTGATAGACGCCCAAAACCACTACCGGAACGGCGGCAACGACCAGCGCCAGCAAACAAGTGAAAGGGATCGCCCGGTGACCAGCCGCAGGCCGGATTGTTGGCTGGCCAAACACCATCCGGTTGACGTGCAGCAAAATACCGAAGAAAGCCACCGTAATGAAAACCACCAATAATGCGGTTGCAAGATAGTGTTTTTGCTCGAGGCCAGCACGGAAAATGGAAAATTCGCTTAGAAAGACCGCGAACGGGGGAGCACCACCAATAGCCAGAGCGCCAAACAACAACATCGCGCCCGCGAATGGTGATGAGCGAATCAGCCCGCGTATCGCCGCGATTTCGCGTGTGCCGAGCACAAGCAGAACGGCGCCGGCGGCGTAGAAACAAAAGGATTTGGTCAGGCTATGGCCGACCACCTGCAACAACGCGCTATAGCTGCCACCCGCACCGAAACCCGCCGCGACGAAAATGATCCCCATATGCTCGACTGTCGAGTAGGCAAAGAGGCGTTTGTAATCGCGCACCCGCAGTAATAGAAACGCGGCGACGCCCGCAGAAATCAGTCCAACGACTTGCATCCAGATTTGCAGACGGTCACTCGCAAGCAAGGGAACAAGACGCAGAATACAGTAAAGCGAGTTAGTAGTTTTGATGCCGGACAGCAACGCGCATATAGGAGAAGGCGCCTGACTGTGGGCATCGGGGAGCCAGGTATGTAGCGGAACGAATCCGACCTTGGCCCCGAAACCGACCAGGATCAGAAGAAAAGCGGTTTTGACCAGGACAGGCGGCATTTGCGATGAGACAGCCCGCAACCCTTCCCAACTGTAATGTCCCCCACCGGCTTTTTGTTGCGCCCAAAATAGAATGAAAAAACCAAGCAACGCGATAGCGGCGCCCATGAACATCAGCGCGATATATTTCCAAGCCGCTTCCAGGGACTCGTGAGTATTGTCGAATGCGACCAGCAGCACCGAGAAAAGAGACGTGAACTCGATCGCAATCCATACAAACGCCGGCTGAGCCAGAACCGGGACAAGTACCAATGCGAAGATGAACAGGTTAAAATGGACGCAGTAGGACCG
>JBKPCS010000082.1:0-19449 GCA_046727495.1 bacterium
GATTGAACCTTCAGTTAATCAGACTGCCTGAAGGCACCGTCTTTGCGTTTTCGCCACCGGCTATTCCTGGCCTCGGAGTCGCGGGCGGAGTATCGCTTGTCCTGGAAGATCGCGCCGACCGCGGTACCGAGTATCTCGCGCACAATGTTGACACCTTCCTGACTGCAGCAAGCCGAAGGCCGGAACTCGCGCGGGTTACTACCACTCTACTGCCTAGTGTTCCGCAGGTTTACTTGGATGTGGATCGCAATAAGACGCTCAAGCAGGGCGTGGCGCTTCAGGATGTTTACAACACTGTGCAGACTTTTTTGGGAGGAACTTTCGTTAACTATTTCACCCGTTTTGGCCGGCAATGGCAGGTCTACGTACAGGCCGATGGTAATTTTCGCGTCAATGCCGATCAAATCGGATCGTTCTACGTTCAGAACGGCAATGGCCAAACCGTTCCACTCGCGGGTCTGATTCGGGTTGAACGGCGATTTAATCCCGAGTTTACAATGCGATACAACCTGTATCGGAGTGCCCAGATTCAGGCAACTCCGGCGCCGGGCTTCAGTTCAGCGCAGGCCATGCGCGCTTTGGAAAGCGTCTTTGCTCAAACCATGCCGGCTGAACTCGGATACGACTACCTTGGGATGTCCTTTCAGGAAAAGAAAGCGCAACAAGGGGCGCCGCCCGTCGTTATCTTTGGATTCTCGCTCCTATTCGTATTCCTGATTCTCGCGGCGCTTTATGAGAGTTGGTCTCTTCCGGTGAGCGTCTTGCTCGGTACGCCGATCGCAGTCTTTGGAACATTGGGGTTGCTCTACCTGCGGCGAAGCATCGCGACAACTTTTCTGCCTCCTATCCTTGTACAGACTGAGAACAATGTTTATGCCCAGATTGGGCTGGTGATGATTATTGGATTGGTCGCGAAAAACGCGATCTTGATCGTCGAATTCGCCGAGGCGGAGAGAAAAAAGGGAAGCACTCTGATGGCCGCCGCATTGGCCGGCGCGAAACTTCGGTTCCGGCCGATCTTGATGACGTCACTCGCTTTCATAGCCGGCTGCGTGCCGCTCGCCTTTGCTTCGGGATCTGGAGCGGTCGCGCGCCAAGTAATGGGGACAGGTGTAATCGGCGGAATGCTCGCGGCTTGTCTGGTGGCAAGCTTTTTTATTCCAGCGGGTTTCTGCCTGGTGGAGGGACTGGCCGATTCGATCCGCAGCCGCATCCAAATTCGTTGGCCGAGCAAGCAATCAACCGGAACCGACCGCTCGAAGAGGAGCTAGCTGCATGTCCACGTTCTTCATCAACCGTCCGATTCTGGCAATCGTTATCTCTCTAGTGACATTGATTGTCGGTGCTCTGTCAGCGCTGGTTCTGCCAGTTTCACTGTTTCCCGAAATCGTGCCACCGGAGATAGTGGTTTCTGCCTCTTATGTGGGAGCCGATGCCCGGACCATCGAGCAATCGGTCGCGACTCCAGTCGAACAGCAGATGAGCGGAGTCGATAACATGAACTACATGTATTCGGTTAGCGCCAATAGCGGACAGATGGTCTTGACGGTTAACTTCGATCTGAACACCGATCCGAATACCGATCAGATTCTTGTGCAAATGCGGCAGACGCAGTCTGCGTCCCAGCTGCCGAGCTCGGTCACCGATCTCGGAGTTACCGTGCAGAAGTCATTTGCCTCCCCGCTGATGGTAATCTCTCTTCGCTCACCGGACGACAGCCGAGATGCTCTTTTCCTTTCCAACTACGCGTACATCAATCTGAACGATGCGCTCACCAGAGTCCGCGGTATATCGAATGTGCAGATTTCCGGAGCCGGCCAATACGCGATGCGGTTGTGGCTAAAGCCCGACAAGCTCGCGAACTTTGGCCTTACCGTTCCGGATATCGTGAGCGCCATTCAGACCCAGAACACGGTTAATTCCGCCGGTCAAATCGGAGGCGAGCCTGTGCCGAGCGGCCAAGAGTATACTTATACTGCTCGTTCCCAGGGTCGTCTGATTAGACCGGAGGAATTCGAGGGTATAATCCTTCGCGAAGAACAGAACGGAAGCGCAGTGAGGCTGAAGGATGTTGCCCGGGTCGAGCTCGGGGCGCAGACCTACAACACACGGGGTCGCTTTAACGGAAAGCCGGCCGCGGTCATCTCAGTCTATCAACTTCCAGGCACTAATGCTTTGGCTGCGGCCAAAGGAGTAAAAAGGCTGATGGAAACCTTGAAGCAACGTTTCCCTCCGGGAGTGGACTATGTAATCTCATTAGATACTACGGAGCCGGTTACGGCTGGTATCCACGAAATTGTAGCGACACTGGTCGAAGCGATCGGGTTGGTGATCCTGGTTGTTTTTCTCTTTCTCCAAAGTTGGCGTGCCACCTTGGTCCCGCTTTTCGCGGTGCCGGTTTCGCTGATTGGCACATTCATCTTCTTTCCTCTGCTTGGGTTTTCGATCAACACGCTTTCTCTATTCGGACTGGTGTTGGCCATCGGTTTGGTAGTCGACGACGCGATCGTAGTCGTCGAAGCGGTCGAACGGCACATTCACGCTGGGCTTTCACCAAAAGAGGCCACCAAGCAAGCCATGAAGGAGATTACTGGACCGGTAATTGGAGTCGCCCTGGTGCTGGCATCCGTTTTCGTGCCGACTGCTTTTATCCCTGGAATTACCGGACGCCTCTACCAGCAATTTGCGGTAACCATCGCGGTTTCTGTTTTGATTTCGGCCTTTAATGCACTCACGCTCAGTCCTGCTTTATGCGCCCTGCTGTTGAAACCTCGTCCGAAAAACCGCGGACTGCTCGGACGGTCCTTTGATTGGTTCAACAATCTGTTCGGACAAGCCACTCACCAGTACGTGCGGGTTTCCGCTTTCTTTATTCGCCGGGCCGGAATCGCCGTGATTGTGTTGCTTGGGTTCTGCGCTGCGGCGTTCCTATTAGGGAAGAAAGTTCCGACCGGTTTTCTCCCGGACGAGGATCAGGGGTTTTTCTACGTCAATTTGCAGTTGCCTAACGCCGCTTCTTTGCAACGCACTGATGAGGTATGTCGCAAAATTGAAGCGACGCTCGCTGATAGTCCAGGTGTTCAATACGTGACGACCACTATAGGTTCCAGTCTCTTAAGTGGAGTACAAAGCACCTACAGTGGATTCTTTTTTGTTACCCTCAAGCCTTGGGCAGATCGCAAGCAAACGAGCGAACTTTATCCGGAAATCAAAGCACGCCTAAACCGCCTCCTTGTTCAAATGCCACAGGGCATCGCGTTTGCCTTTTCCCCGCCGGCGATTCCCGGAACGGGTACGTCGGGCGATGTTACATTTGTTTTGGAAGATCGCTCCGGTGGTGATCCCGACGTTCTATCGAATAACGTCTCTGCATTTTTGAAAGCCGCCCGCAAGCGCCCTGAGCTGGCCCAGTTGAATACAACGTTCCAGCCGAACGTGCCGCAGGTCTACATTGACGTTGACCTCGAGCGCGCTCTGAAACAGGACGTCGCCATCAGTGACATCTATCAGACGATTCAAACGTTTATGGGTGGATCGTTTATTAACTATTTCAATCGGTTCGGTCGAGAATGGCAGGTCTCTGTTCAGGCCGAGGGCGAGTACCGAACTAATCTCGAGAACCTGGGACAGTTCTACGTCCGGAACAGTAGCCAGCAAATGGTTCCATTGAGCGGTCTCACTCGCCTTGACCGCCGAACCGGACCGGAATTCACAATGCGCTACAATCTTTACAGTTGCGCCCAGATCAACGCAACGCCCGCATCCGGCTTTACGTCTGCTCAAACAATGAACGCCCTGGAAGAGGTCTTTGCGGCGACGATGCCCTCAGAAATGGGCTATGACTATCTCGGAATGTCGTTCCAGGAGAAGTTGGCCCAAAAAGGTGTGCCACCCTCACTCATCTTTGGTTTTTCGCTGTTGTTTGTTTTTCTGATCCTGGCCGCGCTCTACGAGAGTTGGTCGCTTCCGTTTAGCGTGTTGCTAAGCACGCCGATGGCGGTCTTTGGCGCGTTTGCCCTCCTTTATCTACGAAGGATTATCAGCGGAGCCGTTCTTTCGCCGTCGCTCGTTCAGATTGAGAACAACGTCTATGCTCAAATCGGGCTGGTGATGATCATCGGGCTGGTTGCCAAAAACGCAATTCTAATCGTCGAATTTGCCAAAGCCGAATTCGAGCGAGGAACCCCACTAGTGGAGGCGGCTCTCACCGGAGCCCGATTGAGGTTGCGGCCAATTTTGATGACATCCTTTGCGTTCATCCTTGGATGTGTGCCCCTTTGGATGGCATCGGGATCGGGCGCAATCGCCCGGCAAGTGATGGGCACAACAGTGATCGGAGGTATGTTGGCGGCAAGCGTCCTGGCGGTGTTTCTGGTTCCGGTAAGCTTTTGTTTGGTCGAAAAACTGCGCGGCGAACGCCAACGAACGCCAACGAACATCAACGAGAGCCAATGAACTCGGCTGTCGTTCGCTAGCGTTTATTGAATTGATGCTTGTCCTGGTCTCAAGTTGTGAGTAAAAGCGAAAGGCTGCTTCGACTGATTTTCCTTCTCCGCTCCATTTTTGTTGTGGGCAGCCCAGGTCATCGGTCGAATTTAGGACGTCACAGCTAGTTCGTCCTTCATGGATAGAGGGCATCTCATTTCAACCAAACAGATCAAGGAATTCACGAATGAAGCCTAATACTTTCCTCCGGCGTTGCTTGTTTGTCGTTATCGTACTCTTGAGCACCTCGGTGTTGACGTTGGCGCAACAGGCCATGCCTAAGTTGCAAATGGCTGAACTTACCAAAAAGCTGCAGCTGACCGAGCAGCAACAGAAGCAGTTAGCTCCCATGGTTGCCGAAAGGGATAAGAAGGCCGAGGCACTTGCGGCGAACAAGTCAATGGGCAAGCTGAAAAAGCTCAAGGCAGTCGAGCAGCTGCAAACTGAGTTTCGGAATAACGCTGCCAAGGTTTTGAACCCCGAGCAAGTGAAGAAACTTGACGCGCTTCAAGCAGAACGGCGAGCCAAACTCATGCAAAGTCGAGGTTAGGCTAGTATCCCGCCGACGCGCATACGCACCAACACTAGATCTTATTCGAAGATGCTGGCCCAATACCAGCATCTGTGCCGGACGGACAAACTTGAGTCGACGCGCCTTCGCGGACGCGAGATCCGGCCATTTACTTCTCTAGGCGACTACTATATCGCTTTTCAACCTCGACCGCCGCACGGCTAATAATTTGGTCAGCAATAGTTTGTGCGGTCTGCTGAATGTTTTTTGGCAGATCCCGCCGAGACATAACAAACTTCGCCGCAGCCACATAGGGGTTTTTCATCACAATCGCCATCGACTCACCTCCCGGCATTTTTTTGCTGCCCGCCTGCGTTTGCAATCTATAGAACGGTTTCGCTTTTCCTTTTTGGAGGTCCGCGACGTTAACCAAAACCGCAAGGTCGGTGGCGCCTGCGCCAAATCCCACTTCTGCCCGTAGCGCCCGGCTGCCCTGGTCCACTTCCGTGAAAACACCGCGAACTAACCAGCCGCTCTTGGGTAAAGTTTGACCGGCAGGCAATCGCTCCGCTTTTACACCGCCCCGGTTAAGATCTGATACCAGAGACGAAGACATCAGGTCTACGACCTCACTGCTCTGCATTCCGGTTGCGCTCTTGACTCGACCAATAATCCCTCGAACGCGGCCGCCGCCAGGGGATTGCTGTTCGCTGCTGGATTCTTTTTCCACCTTGAAATCTTGAACATAGACAGTCGCTGGCCGGCCTGGGGGGAGGTGCGCCAGGTTCTCCTGGCTTACGATCTTTGCGGTGCGTCCGTCCACCAGGGAAACTGAACCGAGCGTCAGCCCTCCGATGAGGATGAACCAACGGTGGGCTCTGAAGACTTTGAGGAATTCGCTTCGAGAGGAGGACAGCAAAAGACGAAAACAAGAATGCATTGGGATCATAAGAATGATGTGGTGCGAAACAAAGGGGGTTGGGGAGGCAGCCGATCGGGACATAAAGAATGTGGCGATGAAACGGTAACTAGCGATCGGGATTGCTTTTACCTGGTTCACGGACAGATCCTTTCGGGTCAGCTCCGACTATCGTTCCTACTAACTTCTTTCCGGTTAGTCAAAATCCATCGCGTTTCCTGCAAATAAGTCACGGGTTGGAGTGGACAGGCTGTGTCACCACTGACGACTCGGGGCTGCCGGTAAGTCTGGCACCTAACCTCAGCTCGAGAAACCCTGGTTTGACTAGCTCTTTATTGGGGTTTGGAACTTCTATTTCAGACCGATGCGCGGTAGCCGGCCCAGACAAACGGGCTGCGTTAAAAGGCTCCTTTGGATTGTCATCGCGGTTTTGCTACCGAAACTGTGGCTTCTAGACTAACCTGCAGGCTAAACCCCTTATGAGTGAACAACTTCCTCGATCCGAATACCTGGTACTTTCTCGTGGACAGTGGGACGGGTCCTTCTCCCGAGATGATATACAGAACGCTATCACTCAATTTTACGCTTGGTACGATGAGTTGGTTAAGGAGGGAAAAATCAAGCCCGGGCAACGCTTGACCCATGAAGGAAAAACCATCGGCCGGCAAACAAAGGTGCTCGATGGTCCATTTGGCGAAACTAAAGAAGTAATCGGTGGCTACTGGATCATCCTTGCCACCAGCCTCGATGAAGCGGCGCAGATCGCTGAGGGGAGCCCGACTTTGAAGTATGGTTTGTTTTTCGAAATCAGACCAATCGATCCTCATCGTGCGACCCCGGAAAATAGCCGGCCATAGCATAGGGTGCGAGTGTGAGTGCGAGCGCCAGCACGAACTGTGCGCGGAGGTAGCTCTTTTGCATAGCTGGAAGCAGGCCTAAAGCAAATTCAGCAGATGGTATCGAACCTCGAAAACATTCGGCCAGCTTTATCGCGCCATTAGCGGATTGCTTTCAGGTCGACGTTGAAGCGCTGCCGCTGCAACAACTCACTGCTGCAAGTTCATGAGGCGATTATTCTTTCCACCCTTTCTGCCGCAGCCAGCACATGGTCGTCCTCCCCGCTCAAGCCGGCTAGAAGCATGCTGGTTGGCAATCTTTCCGAACTGAAGCCGGTAGGGAGGGTGACACCAGGCATATCAAGAAAACTGCCTGCCATCGTCAGTCGAAGCACAGCGAAGTTGACGGAGAGGAAACGATCGATGTCATCCCGAGCCGCTTTCTCCAATGGGGCCAGCTCGGGCGCGACTTGCCCCACAGTCGGAAGGATCAAGATGCGACGGCCGAGTTCCGCCCGGATCTGAGCCATCAGTTCTTTGCGCGCCCAAAGTAGCCTGACCAGCGTCGTAAGTGGCATTTGTCGGGCGGTCTCTAACCGCCCTCTGACCGAAGGATCAATTCCAACCGCGTCCTCGCTAGCGATGAGGTCGGCGTGGAATGTGAACGCCTCGGCTGCCCCCAACCAACCGAACCGCGCAATCACCTCAATTGCGCTATGTAAAGATTTGAGCTTGATGCGAGTCACCTGAACACGCCCATCCGCAAGCCGAGCTACGACTTTTTCCAGATTGTTCCGGACATCCTCTTCAATGGCAGGGTCCTCTAAGATCGCGTCATCGATCACGAGCGGTATCACTTCGTTCGACCGCACGATCTCCCTGTCTGCCATGATCGCATCGATGGCGATGCAATCCCGCACGCTGTGCGCCAGCGGCCCGAGCGCATCGATGGTTGGCGCCAACGGAAACACGCCTGCCTTCGAATAACGATCGGTAGAGCTCCGGTACCCGACCAGACCGTTGAATGCTGACGGAACTCTGATCGAGCCCGCTGTATCCGTCCCGATGGAAATCGGTACTACCCCGGAAGCAACTGCAACAGCGGACCCGGAAGAAGAGCCTCCCGGGATCCGGGCGGATTGTCCGCTGAATGGATTATGTGGTGTACCAAAGTGCGCGTTCAGGCCGAGACCCGAATAAGCGAGTTCCGGCAGATTCGTCTTCCCAATGCAGACCATTCCAGCGTTTGTCGCACGCGAAACTAGCTCGGCGTCAGCCGAGGCGGGAGGACGTTTGCGCTGAAAGATGGCCGACCCAGCGGTGGTTACTGTTCCTTCGATGTCGAACAAATCCTTCCACGCTATCGGAACGCCATCCAGTGCACTCAGCGGCCGACCAGCCCGCCATCGCTTTATAGAAGCTTCCGCCTCTGCCCACGCGCGTTTTTCTGTCAGCGTGATAAAAACGCTCTTCAGGGAAGCAGCGCGCTGAAGCGATGACTGCAAGACTTGAATCGGATCTGTTTCGCCTTTGCGAAACAGGTCTACAATGGATGAAGCTGTTTGGTGTTTTTGGTCGTGCATCAACGAGTCTCGTGGCCCAATCATCGGGATCGACAGATCTCCCTCAGTTTCCGGCGATTTCGGCGTTCCCGGCGATCTCGGCGTTAACTTTTCCTCTGCAACAGACTCTTCCCTGTCATTTCCTCTGGCTGAGGCAACCCTAAAATCTGGAGCAACGTTGGCGCCACATCCGCCAAAATGCCGTCTCGCAGCGTGTACTGATCGGCATCCGTTCCCACATAAATAAAATGAACAAGATTGGTCGTGTGGGCAGTATTTGGTGAGCCGTTGGGATTACGCATCAGCTCGCAATTACCGTGATCCGCGGTTACCAGCGCCTTGCCGTTCAGTCTCAAAAGCTCCTCCAGAACCTGCCGTGCACAATCGTCAACGGTCTCCACAGCTTTGATCCCAGCCTCAACTACGCCGGTGTGCCCGACCATGTCCGGGTTCGCAAAATTCAAGATGATGAGATCATAGTTCGCCATCCGTTTTACAACTTCGGCGGTGACCTCCGGAGCACTCATCTCCGGCTTCAGGTCGTAAGTCGCTACTTTGGGCGACGGCACGATGACTCGATCTTCGCCAGAATAAGGGACTTCTATTCCGCCATTAAAGAAATACGTGACATGCGGATACTTCTCGGTCTCAGCGATGCGCAACTGTTTCTTGCCGGCGGCCGAAACTACTTCACCCAAGATCCTTTCAAGGCTCTGCGGCAGGAAAGCCACCGGACAGCCGTAAGTCTTGTCGTACACTGTAAGCGTAACATAGTGAACCTTTGGATGAACCTCGCGGTCGAATCCTTTGAAATCGTCAAACAGAAACGCCTGCGAAAGTTGCCTGGCGCGGTCCGCACGAAAATTGAAAAAGAAAACAACATCACCAGCGCGGACTCTTTGCTCGTTGACATATAAGAGCACCATGGGTTTCAAAAATTCGTCCGTCTCCTCCTGACTGTACCGGAGACGCGCCGCTTCAGATGCTGACACATCAACCTTTTCTCCACGGCCGAGAACAATCGCGTCCCATGCCAGTTTTGTCCGATCCCATCGTTTGTCGCGATCCATCGCAAAATAACGCCCAACGACAGTGGCAATCTTTGCGCCTGAGGCATTTACTCCAGACTCTACTGTCGACAAATAGTCCGTGCCGCCGGTCGGAGAGGTGTCGCGACCGTCAGTAATTGCGTGAATCAAAATGTCCTTAACGCCTACTCGCGCCGCTTCATTGGTCAAAGCGATCAAATGGTCCAAATGGCTGTGAACGCCACCATCAGAAACCAAGCCTATAAAATGCAAGCGCGTTTCCTTAGCCTGTCGTAAGGCATCCTGGACCGCCTGATTACGTGTCAGCTCACCTTCTTCAATCGCTTTGTTTATTCGCGTAAGATCCTGGTATACGATCCGGCCTGCTCCAAGGTTCAAATGGCCAACCTCTGAATTGCCCATTTGACCGGCCGGCAGGCCGACGTCCATGCCGCTAGCACTCAGGCAACTGCCCGGATAAGTCTTGTAAAGGTGATCATGGAAGGGGGTTCGAGCCAGAAGTGTGGCGTTGCCATCCGCTTTGGCCCGCTCCAAGCCGTTAGGGTTGATCCCCCACCCGTCTCGAATCATCAGCAACACAGGAGTCATCATTTCGAACGTCGGTGAAGCGACGGCAGATTACAAACCAATAGATTCTGGTTCCGGGTTCTGAATTCCGGGCGTCTGATGATGCGCCTTCGAGATGCGCAGCTGAAAGGTCCCTGGAACCCGCAACCAGAAATCCGGAACCCGGAGCCTCTATTTTGCGGCTGAGGGTTTAGCCGCAGCTTTCTTGCGGCGTAGATAGTTTCTGCGGCGGCGGCGCTTTTCGATTTTGTTGTACTGTTTACCCATTAATCCCTTCTATCATGCGAGGCGCCGCCTGGCCACCCGCATGACATCATCCGGCCAAGCGTTTTAGCTGGAAGCGAGTGCCAGCGAATCTTCGGACTTCTGCGAATTTCTTTGCGCGAATTCCAGATGGAACTGCTCCGGACTCGGTGCAGGACCGTTGACGTGAGTCCGGCTCCAATAGGCTGAAAAAGTCTCGGACTGCCGGCGGTGCCGAACAAACTCTTCAATCAAATTACGCACACGATTCGGGATTTCGTCCAACGTGATCGTTTTTTCCTGCAAGCCGGCAAGCCTTTGTCCGGTTACGGAGCCGCCAACATAGAATGCGTACTTACCTGGAGCCCGCCCGACAAAAGCGATATCCGCATTATACGGTCGCGCACATCCATTTGGACAACCAGTCATTCGAACCAGGATCGGTTCATCCTCCAAGCCAAACTCCTTCAAGATATCGTCCACCTTATCTAGAACGCTGTGGAACACACGCTCGCTCTCTGCCAGGGCCAACCCACAAGTTGGCAGAGCCACACACGCCTGACCGAGCCGCCTTGTCTCCGTCAGATCTTCCGGACGCGGCACGCCGTGTTCGACCAGAATAGCGTTGATCGCCGGTTTGTCCGCCGGGTTGATGTCGTGAAAAATAATGTTGCAGTTTGTCGTTAATCGCACCGGAACATTGAACTGTTGAGCGATCTTTCGAAACGCGGTCCGCCACTGGCGTTCGGGTGTATCCTTTATTCTCCCCTCCTCGATCCAAAGACTGCAAAAGAGTTTTCCATCTCCTTGTTCACGCCAGCCATACAAATCGCTTACCGTTTGCCAAACTACTTCTTTGGGCGGTTCAAACGGCGCATCCAAACGTGAAGCTACTTCCTGGCGAAACCAGTCGATCCCGCGCTCGTCAACCAAGTATTTCAGGCGCGCTCTCTTGCGATCAGTTCTATTTCCGTAATCGCGTTGAGTCGCAACTACCGCGATTGCTGCCTTGATTGCATGTTCCTTCGCCACGTAAAACAGCGGCTTTGCCAGAACCGGATAAGTCTCGGTTTTTCCGTGCGACATCCCAAATCCACCACCAACGACTACTGTGTAACCTTGGACTTCGCCGTTTTCGACATGTGAAATAAAGCCGAGATCGTTCGAATAGATGTCCACGTCGTTGCGAGGCGGGATGCCGATTGCGATCTTGAATTTGCGCGGCAAATAAACCGTACCATAAATCGGTTCACTGGAATTTGCTTCTTGGGCTACTCGCTCCCCGTTGAGCCAGATCTCAGCATACGCGGTTGACTTAGCCAAAAAAGTCTGGCTGATTTCGCGCGCCAGACGTTGTGCATCCAGGTGGGCGGCGTCTTTGAGCGGCGCGGCCGGCGCAACCGTATTTCGGACGACGTCGCCACAAGCGCCCCAGGTCGTCACACCCGACTCATTAATCCGCTGGATACATTCTTGCAGGGTCCCTTTCAAGACCCCATGAATCTGGAAACCCTGACGCGTGGTGATTCGAAGCGTCTGGTTCCCAAGGTCGCCGGCAATTTTATCATGGGCCAAATACTGCTCGGCGGTCAGCGCGCCCCCGGGTAACTTGGAGCGCACCATGAAGATCCAAGCTTTGTCCAGGTTCTGCTGTTTACGCGCCGTTCGCTGGTCGCGATCATCCTGCTGATAGGTCCCGTGAAACTTCAAAAGCTGCATTTCTTCTTCGGAAAAATGAGAAGTGTCCGCTTCCAAGCTTTCTCCGATGTTTCCTCGGAGCGCGTGACTTTCAGCCTTGATTTGTTCGACCGTTTTCGATGCCATGGGCAAATAAATCCTATTCCCTATAGGGTTAAGGTATTTTTGCCTCAGTTCAAGTGGTTTTCATAGGAGTGAGAGTGCTAGTGCCAGTGTTAGTTGGAAGGCGCCAGCGCTGGGCGGACGCCCCGTTTTTCTAGCGCTCGTCTGATCGAGCGAGATCAAGCGGGATCGAGCGCGAACTGAAAACGGGAAACAGAAAAACTGGCGACCGCTGCCACTAACACCAGCACTAGCACTCTCTTACCGGGCAGCAGCCGTCACTTCTGCGATGGTATGAAAGCGATGTTCAGGGAATACCTGAACTGCAGATGTCGGGGAAGGCCGCACCGAGGGCGAGGCTGGAGGCGGCAGAAAGCGTGGATCGACGGAAGGAGGCGGGTTCACCGGGCTCGGTGGTGCTGGCGGCGGGGCTGTGCTCGGCCCAGGCGACAGATTCGGAATTATCATCGGCCCTTTCTGGGTTCTTTGCGATTCGCGCAGCTGTTCTTCCAGGTCGCGTTTTTGGTCCTCGAGCTCCTGCTTGCGATCCTCCAGCTCCTGTCTGCGATCTTCGAGCTCTTGCTGGAATTTCTCTTTCAGCTCTTGCGCACGCTCCCGTTCATTTTGCTGGCGCTCCTGGTCACGCTGCACTTGTTCCTGTTCACGTTCGGCGTGACGCTGGGTCAATTCTTTCAAGTGTTCTCTAAGACCCTCTTTAGGAAGCACTTTGAAGTATTCGATCCCATCCGGTATTCGGATGGGACCCATCCCATCCACGATAACCTCATCGAGATTCCGGCCGTCGATCGTGACGTGCCCGTCGGAGATCACTACTTTGCCGGAGCGGCCCCCGTGACCAACTACCGCCCGCAGCGCCGCTCGACGCAATTCTGGGTCCGGATCGTCTTTAGCAATACCCATGAGAAAATCCCTCGCTGGTTTCGTTCCGATCCGGCCTAGATAGCGCAGACAAGTCTCTTTGATGCTGCGTTCGTTCGCAGTTCGGTAAACTGAGATAACTTGATCGGTGGCCTTTTCGTCCGGTTGTCGGACCAACATTTCCAACGCGGTCATTCGCACCGACACGGAAGGATCTTGCGCAGCAAGTTTTCCCAATTTTTCTCGAACCTTTGGATCGGCCAATCGTTTGTGGTCAAGGTGTTGGAGGATCGAAATTTTGGTTGTCTCGTCTTTACTCGTATCGAGCACGCCAATCAGTGCCTCGGCTGCCTCCGGACCGCTGAGAGCGCACAACGAATGGACGGCCTCCAGGCGAACTTGAGGATCCGAATCATTTTGGGCGAGGTTTCTAAGCAGCGCGATCAGTTCAGGGTCCGATTTCTGGTCGGCACTCTGGCCAGGCCGGTCTAGGCAGTTCGTGTTTGAAGTAGCAGGGTCTTGAGGGCAATCAGACGGGTCGCCAGTCGCGGCATCGGTAGTCTCCGCTGCTGCAGTTCGTGGCGCGAAAAACACACCGGGCAACCACAGCAAAGACGCAATCGTAACGCCAGTCAGACTGGCACTCGCCAAGAAAGTCATCAGCCATGAAGGCCTCAAACGACGATTTCGGCGCGCGTCCAGAATTCGGGCTAGACGACGGTAAAGTTGTTTTCCAGTGCGACTGACGCCGGCAACGAGTAGCGGCGACTCTGAACGACGCACGGCCAGCCTGGTCAGTAGATCGGCATACTGTTTCGGTTGTCCGTTTGCAGCGAGTACCCAATCGTCGCAAGCGATCTCGCGTTCGAGCTGAAGCTGATATCCGACAAACCAAAGGAAGGGATTAATTGGAAACAAAGCAATAAGCAGCTGTTGAAAAAGATTCGACCAATCATCGAGCCGCTCGAGGTGGGCAATTTCGTGGTGCAAAACGTCGTGCAACTCTCTTTCGGAGAACCTCTCCTTAAAACCGGTCGGCAAAAGGATCTTCGGTGACCACAAACCGATTGCTACGGGGGAGCTAACCAGCGATGAGACTGCTAGCGCGATCCGTCGCTGATGAGGAATATTCTCCGGCCATTCGAGCGGCTGACCGGCGCGATGCAAATTCCAAAGCGATACCATCGCATAACCCAGCCGAACGAGGCAGATCGCGGCAAAACCGGCCCAAACCGTGGCAAGAATAACTGGCCAATTGATTTTCCGGAGCAACATGAAATCGAACTCCCACGCAAAACCTGGAGATGGACTGGCGGAAGGCGACGGGGAAGCGATATCTGCCAAAGGGATCTCTGGAGTGTCGGGAAGCGAGGCGCCGACCGTGATCTCACTCTGTGGTACAGGCGTGCGATAAGGTTTCCATATCGCCAGAACCGGCGTGAGAGCCAGGACGACGAGCAGCAGAAACAGAATCCGGTGGCGGGTGGAGGCGCTCCAACGATTTCTTGTGAGGAAGAACACCAGCGCTGACAGAAAGACACCGGCCGACATGATGAGTCCGTTGGCCAGATGCTCGGCAACGATTTGCCAAAGGCCCCAATGTAGAAAGAGGTTCATGGCCGTTCCTCCTGTTGCATAAGGCTCTGGATCCGTCGCAAATCCTCCGAATCGAGTTGCTCGGTCTCCAGTAGATTCATTACCAGCATCTCGGCTGAATTATCGAAGAAGCGACTCAGGACGTGTTTAATCGCTTTGTTCTGCGCCTGACCACGATCCACTGTTGGATGATAAACGAACGCTTGGCCCTCTTTCGTGTGCCGGACGTACCCTTTTTGTTCGAGAATACGGAGCGTCGTTAGAACTGTGCTGTAACTGAGGCCGAGACGGGCAGGGAGTGCGTCGACCACTTCTGCGACAGTCGACGGCCCGCGTCTCCAGAGCACCTCCATTGGCCGCAGCTCAGCGTCGGTCAATGTGGGGGACTTTTTGCGCGCCATAAGTATTAAAGAATTAGTAGACTGCTAGCAGAAGGGAGCGGAGTGTCAACTAATTCTTTAGTAGCAACGTGGCACTCGCTAGGCGCTGGGCCGGTCGGGCTGGGAAGCGCGACCCATCCGGCTTGGCCGGACTAGAAGCCTCGGCCAGCCCAATCCTCCGGATGGATAGTGGCTTGACCTTCAAGGTCGACATCGGCTTACGGGCGTTGTGCGCGCTCCGTCAGGAGCGCGAGATGTTAGCCCTGGGCTGAAAATCCGGCGCTCCTACCGGAGCGCATGCTCTCAGCGGGCGCTTGAACAGTCAGCACGTCGAGCTAGGAAGCTGATATCAGCTTCTAGCTCGACCCCCAGTGAGAGATCGCAAGTTATTAAATTCTTAAGCAAACCCGCAGGCGCTGCGGCGGAACGATAAATCGCGACCCTGCCGGTAACAGAGCTGGCCCAGAAAATCAAAATTCAATTGAAGCAAGCGAGCGCCTCGGTAATCATAAACGCGACATGATCCGATTCACCAAGATGAACGGCGCGGGAAACGATTTCGTTCTGATCGACAACCGTTCTGGCGTGGTTCAACCGAGTCGCGAGCAAATTGCTTTCTGGTGTGATCGGCACCGCGGCATCGGTGCGGACGGAGTTCTGTTAGTCGAACCGGCCGGCGCAAACGCCGATTTTCGGATGCGTTACTATAATAGTGATGGTGGCGAAGCCGAGATGTGCGGCAACGGCGCTCGCTGTTTTGCTCGATTCGTGAATCGGATGGCTGGACCGTTTTCCAGTGTCAGCTTCGAAACGCTTGCCGGAGTTATCGACGCCGAGTTCGACGGAGATCTGGTCAAACTCGGCATGAGCAAACCCAGCGATATTGCTCTTCACCGGACACTCGAGATCAACGGGCGAAAACTGATCTCGCATTTCATCAATACAGGTGTCCCGCATGTCGTGGTCTTTGTCGACGACCTTGAAGCGGCCCCTGTCGAATTGTGGGGTCGCCACATTCGGTATCATTCGGTCTTTCAGCCGAAAGGGACCAACGCAAATTTTGCAAGAATTGTCGAGCCAGGAAAGATCGCGATCCGGACTTACGAACGAGGCGTTGAAGCCGAAACTCTAGCCTGCGGTACCGGAGTTGTTGCGAGCGCTCTCGTGTACGCTGCCTTGCATGGAGGCGGCTCTTCGGTTGAGGTAAAGGTGCGCGGCGGGGATTGGCTCAATGTTGGCTTTCGCCTGGTCGGAGAAAATGTGTTTGACGAAGTGACCCTCAAAGGGCCCGCTGATTTCACCTTCGAAGGCGAGATTTAGAGGGTGGCGGTGGCTGCTACGCGCACGAGGTCGCCTTAAAGAGGCTGTCTCTGAAGTCGCTGACGCAATCCTCGAATAAACGCATGACGCGCGGCGTTGGGTGCGGTATACGAAGAATAGACCATGTTCAAAGGCACCTACACCGCGATTGTTACTCCGTTCAAAAATGGGCGACTCGATGAAGCGGCCTTCCGGAAGCTTATCGATTTTCAAATTGAAAACGGAGTTAACGGCATCGTGCCTGTGGGGACAACCGGTGAAGCTGCGACTCTAGATTACGACGAAAACATGCGCGTCGTCGCGGTGGCCCTGGAACAGGCCAACGGCCGCTGCGAAATTATTGCCGGAACAACGTCAAATTCGACTCATAAAGCGGTCGAATTGACGGAGGGCGTCGCCAAACTAGGCGTCGGTGCCGTCCTGGTCGCCAGTCCATACTATAACAAACCGACTCAGGAAGGGATTTATCGCCACTACCGAGCGATTGCTGAAACCGGCCCAACCAGGCTGGTGCTCTATAACATCCCGAGTCGCACCGCGAGTGAGATCAAGGTCGAAACGTGTGCAAGGCTCGTCCAAGAGTGTAAAAACATCGTTTGCATCAAAGAGGCCGGCGGATCTACCGAGCGCGTCGCTCTTTTGAGGAATGCCTTGCCAAAGGAATTTACAATTCTTTCCGGAGACGACGCTATGACCATTCCGTTCATGGCGATTGGAGCGAGTGGCGTGGTGAGTGTCGCTTCCAACATCATTCCAAAGCAGATATCCGAGCTGGTAAACGCCGCGCTTAAGGGACGGTTCGATACCGCAGGCGAGCTTCACCTAAAATATTTTCCGTTGTTCCAGGATCTATTTATCGAATCGAATCCGATCCCGGTAAAGACGGCTCTGTTTTTGATGGGGATGATCGAGAATGAATTTCGGCTGCCGCTGTGCGAAATCGGTAAAGCAAATCTCGAAAAACTGCGGACGACGCTTGCTACTTTCAAGCTGCTATGATCCGCGTGCATGTGCACGGCGCCTCGGGACGCCTTGGCCAGGCAATCATTCGAGTTGCGGAGCTGGATGGGAAATATCAACTCTCTTTGTCGGGTCGAAATGACGATCTGGCGCCGTTATTAGCTGATGCGGAAGTCGCGATCGATGTCAGCCAACCAGAAGGCTCTCTGGCAATCGCCGAGGCGTGTGTCGCCGAACGAAAACCGCTGGTGATTGGCACGACCGGGCACTCTTCTGTCCAACTCGCCGAACTGCATTCCAAATCGATCCCAATTCTCCTGGCGCCAAATTTCAGCGTCGGAGTCAATCTTCTCTTTTGGCTAACGCAAAAGACTGCGGCCATTCTCGGGCGCGAATACGACGCCGAAATTGTCGAGATGCACCACCGGCTGAAAAAGGATTCTCCGAGCGGCACGGCGAAACGACTGGGCGAAATAATTTCAGAAGCCAGAGACCAGAAACAGTCTGTCCAACATGGGCGTGTCGGAATCGTCGGACCCCGACCTCAGAACGAGATTGGAATGCACGCCGTTCGAGGAGGCGACATTGTCGGCGAGCACACGGTCTATTTCGCTGGGTCTGGAGAACGTTTGGAACTAAGTCACCGCGCATCCAGCCGCGAAACTTTTGCCCGAGGAGCGCTGCGCGCGGCCAAATGGCTGATCGGCAAGCCGGTTGGTTGGTATGAGATGGCTGACGTTCTCGGGTTACGGAATGTCGGAGGGCACTGAATTTTCACCGTTTGCGATCTTCTGTTCGTTTCTTCTTCTGCGAGACTGCAGGCAAAGTTTTTCATGCGCTCAGGTATTGGATTGGGATCCAACGTTGGCGATCGGCTCGCGAATATTCGTCAAGGAATCGAATCAGTTCGAATGCTTCATGAACCGGGCACACTCGTTTTCTGCTCGTCGATCTACGAGACTGCTCCAGTAGATTGTGAGTCTGGTACCCGTTCCTATTTCAACGCGGTCATGGAAATCGATTTCCCTGGAACGCCCAAGCAATTGCTGGCCCGCTTACGAAAGATTGAATCTAAGATGGGTCGACCAACAAGGCGGCCCCGCAATGCTCCAAGAACAATCGACTTAGATATTCTTTATATGGGCCGGCTGCAGTTGAATAAGCCGGAATTAACCCTCCCTCACCCACGAATGCTTAAACGTCGTTTCGTGCTGGTACCGTTGGAGGAAATTTTGCCTGGTCTGATTCTACCCGGACAAACACGCGATGTTCGGATGCTTCTTGCAGATCTGCCAGATCTCGGCGAAGTAACGAGAGTTGCAACCGAAGATCACCGCTGACCTGATCCGTAATCGCAAAGGCAGCAATCAACCGATCGCTGCCTTGACGGCGTACGACTATCCGACCGCGAAGCTGTTGGATGAAGCTGGCATCGATCTTTTGCTGGTGGGAGATTCAGTCGGCACCACCGTGCTCGGGTATCCCGACACAACTCATGTCCGGCTGGAAGAGATTATTCATCACGTGCGTCCGGTTGCTCGCGCTGTTTCCCACGCGCTGGTTGTCGCGGATCTACCGATCGATACTTACACCACGCCCGATCTTGCCGTCGCGAGCGCCCGACGTTTGATTGAGGCTGGCGCGGAAGCGGTCAAACTCGAAGGTGGGCAGGCTTGCTTTGCGCAAATAAAGGCTATTACCAAAGCGGGAATACCGTTTCTCGGTCACATCGGTATGTTGCCGCAACACGTGCTCGAGGAAGGCGGTTACAAGATCAAAGGGAAAACACCGGAACAGCGGGAATTTCTTCTGCGAGAGGCCAAGGCGGTAGAAGAAGCCGGCGGGTTCGCCGTCGTGCTCGAGCTTGTGAAATCAGACGTGGCCGGCGAGATCAGGAAGGCAGTCGCTATTCCGACGATCGGAATCGGAGCTGGTAACGACTGTGACGGTCAGATCCTTGTTACTCACGATCTGATTGGATTTTTTCCCTGGTTCACACCGAAGCACGTGAAGCCGGAAGCGAGCGTTGGCGAAGCGATCAGGAACGCAGCGAAGGCGTATATCAAGAGAATTCAGGAGTCAGCGATCAGCAATCGGAATTGAGACTTGACCACCAGATTCCGCAGAAAGCTTGGAACCGCAGATTACGCAGATTTTCTTAGTTTTTGCGCATTTTGGGTAGGCTCATGATTCCTTGCCATCCAACGCTTCCTTCAGGCGTTTGATGTCTAGTTTTTGCATCTGCCACAACGCTTTCAACATGCGATGCGTCTTGTCAGTGTCTTTAGCTTTCAACATTTCGCCTACAAACGTGGGAACGATCTGCCATGAAACACCGTACT
>JBKPCS010000083.1:0-5563 GCA_046727495.1 bacterium
CGTAGATTGTTTGATGCCTGAAACACCATTTCCATCGCCAGAAGAACTCCAGAAGAAGATTCAGGAGTTCATGAAGACGAATTTCGGCGATAAGGTCTCCGTCTCAGCGTTTACGCAACAGGCCCCCACGGACGAACCGCCAGAAGAGCATCACCACGCAATCGATCCGTTCGAATTTAATGCGACACCCAAACAGATTAAGGCGCATCTCGATCGATTTGTCATCCAGCAGGATGAAGCGAAGAAAACTCTCTCCATCGCCGTTTGCGACCACTACAACCATGTCAATCGCGCTCGCCGCCTGGAAAAGGAAGATCCTGCAGCGGCCGAAGCCCTCGAGTACAGCAAAGGTAACGTGCTACTGCTTGGGCCGACCGGGGTTGGCAAGACCTATTTAGTCAAACATATTGCCGATCTTATCGGCGTACCGTTCGTAAAAGCGGATGCAACAAAGTTCAGCGAGACCGGTTACGTAGGCGGTGATGTAGAAGATCTTGTACGCGATCTGGTACATAAGGCCGACGGCAATGTCCAACTGGCCCAGTACGGGATTATCTACGTAGACGAGATCGATAAGATCGCTGCCAGCATCAATGTCGCCGGGCGCGACGTCAGCGGGCGCGGCGTCCAGACGACACTTCTGAAACTAATGGAAGAAACAGAGGTGCCGCTGCGCAACCCGATGGACATCCAGTCGCAGCTCCAGTCAGCCCTGGAATTCCAGCGACGCGGCAAAGCTAAGAAAGAGGTCGTTAATACTCGACACATTTTGTTCATTTGCAGTGGCGCTTTCGACCGGCTGAAAGATCAGGTTGCTCGCCGGCTTCACCAGGCAAGCATCGGTTTCACAGCGGAACCGCTCGAGCAGAGCGAAGCGGCGGTACTCCGCTCCGCGTCGACTCGTGATTTCATTGAATACGGATTTGAGCCCGAATTCATTGGGCGACTGCCGGTTCGCGTTGTCTGTGAAGAACTAACCAGTGACGATCTTTTCGCCATCCTGAAAACATCGGAGGGAAGCATCATCAGACAATACGTTCGAGCTTTCGAGGCATTTGGAATTGAAATCCACTTTTATGACGACGCTCTCCGCGAAATAGCTTCCCAAGCAGCACGAGAAGGAACGGGCGCACGTGGACTTGTCACTGTATGCGACCGGCTATTTAGAGATTTCAAATTCGAGCTTCCTGGCTCTGGAGTACGCAAGCTTGATACAACGCTCGATCTAGTGACCAACCCGAGAGCAGCATTAAAGGAGGTGCTGGAACGAGCCTATGCGGAGGCCGAACTCAACCAGCTGGACATGGTTCGCCAATTCGCCGCCGTCTTTTCCCAGAAGTATGGAGTCAATTTTGAGATCGAAGAACCTGCCGTCGCAAAGATTGTCCAACAGGCGCGCGAAGCCGGTAAAAACCCGACCGAGTATTGTACAGAACTCTTTAAAGACTATCCCTATGGTTTGAAACTGTTGCGCGATCGGGACAGCAATTTGCATTTCGTCGTTCCAATCGAAGCATTGGAGGATCCGGACAAGTTCTTAAGCGAAAAGGTTGTAGAGTTCTATAGGCAAACAAAACCGGAAGAAGCGGCCTGAAGCCGCTGTAGGGCGACAGGCCGGTGGCCGTGACCAAGGGCGGAGGACTCGAGACGAGAACAAGGAAGAGAAAGATCCCGCTCGATGCAATGATATGCAGCGAACAGAATACCCAGCACTGGTTCAGGAATTGATTCGGCAACTTCGCCGGATGCCGGGAGTAGGTCCGCGTAGCGCCGAGCGAATGGCACTCTGGATAATCCAACAAAAAGATGCGCGGAGCGGAGAGATTGCCAAAGCGATCATTGACGCTGTTGCTGGAATTCGGCCATGTGTACAGTGCGGTTTCTTTTCAGAGGCGGAGCGCTGCGCGATCTGCTCTGATCCGGGACGGGATAGAGAATTGCTCTGCGTCGTGGAGCAACCAACGGATATCCTTTCGTTGGAACGCACGGCCGCTTTCCGCGGTCTTTATCACGCGCTCGGCGGACGCCTTTCCCCTCTGGATCATGTTGGCCCGGAGAATCTGAGAATCGACGCGTTGATCGAACGCGTTAAAATTGAGCGCCCGAAAGAAATCATTTTAGCCGTGGGCGCTGATGTTGAGGGAGAGGCCACGGCGAGTTATTTGGCAGAGATGCTTGCCTCGGAAGAGATACGAATCACGCGAATCGCCCAAGGCCTACCCGCCGGTGTCGGCCTCGAGAACGCCGACGAGCTGACCTTGACGCGCGCCTTCACTGGACGCAAAGCAATCGAGCGGTGAACTCAGAAGCTAGAACGCCGAACCCGGAACGCGAAACCCGGAGCCCGGAACCCGGAACCCCACCTCGCATCCTTGTAGCGATGTCTGGTGGCGTCGATAGCAGTGTTGCTGCGCTTCTGCTGCAACGCCAACAGCTGCCTATCGAGGGCGCCTACATGAAGAACTGGATCAATGAAGAGAACATTGTTGGCGACTGTCCTTGGCAGCAGGACATCGAAGACGCGCGTGCCGTTGCCGAACGTCTAGGGGTATCGTTCCGTGTGGTAAATCTAATGCAGGAATATCGTGCCCGCGTTGTGAAGTATCTTCTCGATGGATACCAGGCAGGGATTACGCCGAATCCTGATGTCATGTGCAATCGCGACATGAAATTTGGGGTATTCCTCGAATTGGCTCGAGCTCAAGGATTCAGCGCTGTCGCCACCGGCCACTATGCGCGGCGCGCTCAAAGGCCGGACGGCTCATGGGACATTTTGGAAGGGATCGATAAAAGCAAAGATCAATCTTATTTTCTTGCACTGCTCCGTCAGGATCAGATTGCTGCGGCCAGGTTTCCCGTCGGCGACCTGCACAAGGCAGAGGTACGCAAACTCGCAACCAAGTTCGAGCTAGCAACTGCAGCGAAGAAGGACAGTCAGGGCATCTGCTTCATCGGCGAAGTCAAGATGAGCGATTTCTTGCGGACATTTGTCCCGGACAATCCAGGCGTAATACGCAACCGGAACGGGAGGGTTCTCGGGCATCACAAAGGACTTCATCTCTACACGCTCGGGCAGCGACGTGGCCTTCGTGTGCCATCGAATACTCCGCGCGAAGCGTATGTGGTGGTCGAAAAGCGATTCGATTCAAACGAATTAATTGTGGCGTTCGATCGCCCGGAGACAGAAGGCCTTTATGCGCGAAAGTGCAGGATCAGCAGCGTTTCGTTCACGAACCGGCCCATCCGCGAAAAAATCAAGATTTCCGCAAAACCACGCTACCGGGCCAAAGCAGCTTCCGTCACATTCGAACCGGGCCAAGACCAGAGCGCATTTCTTGAGTTCGATGTTCCGCAGCGCGCACTGACACCGGGACAAATCTGTGCGTTATACGACGGAGAAACACTCTTGGGAGGTGGCGTCTTCGAGGAAATCATCGACTAGCCGGACATACAGCCCCATACGTTGCGTAGGCCCGTCCGTCCCATATGTCCCATTCTCCCGAACTTTATTCTAAACGGTGGGCGATAACCGCTGCCGCGCTCTTCTGTTTGATCGCAGCTTTCAGTGCGCTCGCTTTGATCCTGGCAAACGGTGTCAACGTTCCCTTTGCTGATGAGTGGTGGTATTCGACGATGGTGCAGAAAGTGAGGCTCGGCGAAGCCACCGGCGGGATTTTCTGGTCGCCAAATAACGAGCATCGGATGTTGATTCCGAAGGTCGAGTTTTCGGTTCTGGCGCTAGTGACACACTGGAACTCGAAGACAATGATGATCTTCCAATGGCTGGTAATGGTTGTCGCTGGAGCCCTGCTATTTGCTGAGTTCCGGAGACTATTTCCTCCATCTCGTCCGCTTTTGTGGGCGGGCGCCGTTATTGCAGCGCTGGCTATATTTTTCAGCGGCGTACAGTACGAAAATTGGCTTTGGGCTTTTCAGTTTGCCTTCTTCTTCATCCAAACTTGCGTGATCGTTTCGATATTCGCGATCAGCCGCTGGACCGGCCCTTTCTGGTTGAGAGTCGTCATAGCGAGTTTCTTTGCAGCCGCCGCTAGCTTTTCATCTGCCCAGGGTTTGTTGATCTGGCCTGCACTGGTTTTAGCGTTGATTTTAAGCAGCGAATCGAAGGAAAGAAAAATTACTGGTACCCTCTTCCTGATCGCCTTGATGGTGCTAGTTGCGTGGACTTACTTTCGCGGTCTTCCAATTGCGCCGGACGATCGTTTGCGGTTGCCGCTCCGAGAATTGCTGACCAAGCCGAAAGTCGTAATACACGGGTTTTTCGGACTGGTAGGCAATCCTTTCGTTTATTGGGTGCCACACATGGGGAGACTGGCGCTGGCGTGGCCTGCCGGCCTGATCGTTACCGCTATATTCATCGGTTTAACGGTTCGGCTACTCCGCGGCCGTGATTCGCGCGCAAAGGCAGCGCCCTGGATAGCCTTGGGTTTTTATGGGCTCTGCTTTTGCCTGGTAACAGTCTTTGGCAGGCTGGGAGGAGGCTACAATTTGTTCTTCCTGACCAGCCGTTACACCACTCATCCAATACTCGTCGCCGTAGCTGTCCTTGCTTTAATTCTCGTTGCAACAATTCCGCAATCTGCAGCCTCAGCAGGGTTTCGTGATCGTCGCTCGTTCGGCACAATGGCGGGCATCAGTTTAGCTTTTGTTCTATTGACTCTGGCAGGTATTGGCGACGTTGAGGCGTTCCGCCAGGGCGCAACCGACGCTAAAGGTCGGACATTCGCGAAGACTTTGATTCCTTTCTATCGATATTTCGATACCGCAATCGATGGAGTGAAGAGCGGGCCCTTCTATCCTCTCTGCCCTTTAAAAGGGAAGGGTATTTTTGAGGTGGGATTGGAGCCGCTCTGTCGCGACGGCTTCTACGACGAAGTTCGGAATGCTCATTTTATCGAAACTCAACAGGACGAGACAGGATGGTATCGGATGTCGAAGTTATCTAGAGGCCACGATGAATCGGAGCTGGTATGGGAGCTATCTGGATCGATATCCTCGAAGAAAGAGCTGATTGATAGAACGTTATTTATACGCCCTGCCGGTACAAAGATGTTTGTGACTGCAGCCCGACTAGAACCAAGCCCCGGAAACGAGGTCCAGCAATACGTTTGGCGAGTCACGCTATCCTCACTCATCCTATCCGACCCAAAAATTCCACTGGAATTTTGGACATACGATCGGGCCTCGAATGTATTTAGATTGGTTGACTCCGCGCGGGAATTGGCTGCGACGGATTAGTGCGTTAGAGGGGACGTTAGGTCGGACGAGTGATCGGTGTTGGCGGCCCGTTCTGTTGCCCTTTCAGGGCACGTCGTGTTTTCGATGTTAAACCCAGGGCTAAAGCCCTGGGCTAACCTCTTTGGCCGCTGCGTGGCCTTTCGCTCCGAAGGAGCGCGAGATAACCAGCCCAGGGCTTTAGATGACATGAGCCGACAGCAAGCAGCACTCGCTGCTAAACTGTCGGCTCTCTATGAATAATAAAGAACAAATCGAGAATAGGTGTAAAAGCGCAAGCAATCAAGCAAGGCCAGAAGGAACTGAAGCA